>JAFRQK010000032.1 GCA_017428635.1 Clostridia bacterium
CCACTTTCGCGGGCGCGGTCGCCAAAGTGCGCGAGATAAAGGCGTCGAAGACGGATGGCGATATCGTCGTTGCGTTCAAAGCCGGCAATTACGGCCCGATAGAGGCGGAACTGACCGCCGAGGACGGCGGCTCGCCCGATCAGCAGATCGTTTACTGCAAGTACGGCGACGGCGACGTTGTCTTCGACAACGGGTTGACGATCGGGGAAGACGAGTTCGAGCCGATCTCCGAGGACGAGCGCGCGATGTTCCAGACCAAGTTTGCCGACAAGATAAAGAAGGTCGATCTCTCCTCACGGCTCGGCGAGATCCCCGACGTCTCCTCATTCGCAATGTTCTCGGACGACGGTATCTGCACATTGGCGAGGTTCCCGGACAAATACGACGACGGAAGCGATCATTACGTAAGGGCTGCGGAAACGTACGATAAAACGAACCTGTACGTCTACCTGTCGGTCCTGACGAAAAGACTTGCCGTTTACGACGAATCGAGGATCCCCGAAATGCTGCTGTACGGATATATCGTCCGCGGATACAGAAAAGACACTTTCACCGTGGAGAAATACGACGCTGAGACGCAGCTGCTCACCGTGGGATACGGGTCGTCCGGAGAATTCGGCAAAAAACTCAGGGACGATTGGAGAGACTCCGACGGTCAGGGAATCAGGATGATCGTGATGAACGTTCCGTACGAACTCGACTGCCCCGGGGAATACTGGATCGACAAATCGACCGGAACGCTTTACGTTTACGACCCGTCGGGAAATTACCGCGTCCCCATGGCGCACGGAGAGAAAAAACTGCGCGGGATAGTCAACTACGACACGGGCGACGCCTACAACGCGTCGGAGGGTTACTGCGCGATCTTCGCGGAGGATACCGGATACGTCACGCTGCGCGGATTCCATTTTACGAACAACGTCGACGAATTCATCATCGGTTACAAAACGTCGGGGTTCGAGATAGACAGATGTACCTTCGACTGCTGTACCGGCAAAAACCAGATCCTGTTCGAGAAGTCCCTCCCCGACGAACCTCTCGGTCTGCGCGTGACCGACTGCGAGTTCGACCTTTGCGTCGGCAGACACGTTTTCGTATTCGACGAAGCGCGCGGCCCGGGCCGTTTCACGGACAGAAGCGACGTTCTGGTCGACAACTGCCTGTTCCGCCGGTCCAATCTCGTTTACGACGCGGAGGGGGCCGTAAACCTGTTCTCCTGCAGCGGCGGCCTCGTATCTCACAACCGGTTCGAGAACTGCTACAGATATGCCGTGATGTTCACGTGGTCCTGCGACGTTATCGTCGAATACAACGATTTTGATTCCGCTATGACGAACTCGGACGACGGCGGCGTCACGCGCGGATGCGACGACGTTCTCGGCAACAATATCGTGCGATACAACTTCTATAACACCTGCACCAATATAGGCCACTACTGCGACAACGGGGACTGCGGCACCGTGATGTATTCCAATCTGTTTTACTACGGCGGCTCCGTCGTTTACCACGGTCCGTGCAGGGATAACGTCCTGAAAGACAACGTTATGATAGGAGAGTCCGTCGGCGGGATCGTAGGTTCCGCGACGCATACGGATGAGAACGGGAACGTTACCGCGGATCAGAACGAGTGGCTGAGGAACCAGTGGGTCAACGCGTTCCTGTACTGCGATACCGTACCCGGATACAGGGAGGCGCTTGAGGAAAGAAAACCGGGCGCCACGAACATCATCCTCGATTACGACAGGGCGGCGGACCCGAACTTCTTCGTTGCTCCCGTCAACACGTTCATCGGCAATTTGTTCATCAATAAAGAAGCCGAGACGAAGCTCACGCTCCTCGGAAACGCCCCCGACTACTGCACCGTCGAAGGCAACGTCGCTTATTCCTTCAACGAAAATCCGATATTCGTCAACCCGACGATCGGTGATTACCGCATCCGCGGCGGGGTCGATTTCCCGGATATACGTTTTGAAGAGATAGGCAGATATTGATCTCTGAACAAAAAAACCCGCCGGCCGTCCCGGCGGGTTTTTCTTTTGCGCTTTTTAATCAAGAATCATGTAATCTCTGAACGCGTCGATCTTTTCTTTCTCGATACCGATCGAGATGAGGAAGGCCTCGACCTGTTCGCAATGGTCTGCCGCTTCGGGGAACGCCTCGGCGAGCCCGTTGAAGAAATTCACCCGGTTGCTCTCTATGACGGCGCCCGTATCGTCCTTTTCTCCGTCGTACCAGCTTCTCTGCCAGATCAGCGACAGGGACGTGATATCGAACCTGAGTTTCAGGTCTTCCATCGAGAATCCGAGAAGAGCGTCGATGCACGCGCCGACGGTGCCCGTACGGTCCGCTCCGGCGTAGCAGTGGAAATACAGCGGATAGTTATCGGGATCGAGGACGACCTCGAAGATCTCGCGGAACCACTCCGCTCCCTCACCCGTGAGACACGGAGTCCAGCCCTCCTCGCACGGTCTCAGAACGTACCTCACGCCGTACCACTCGCCGAGCCCGCGCTCCTTTCCGACCGAACCCGCCTGAAGGTCCAGACGCGTCTTTATACCGAGGTCGACGCCGAGGATCCGTCTTCCCTCCTGGGTGAGCAGGTGATCCTTGTCTTCCGCGGTGTAATCCTCCGGTTCGCCGCCGCGATAGATAACGCCCTGTCTGATCCTCTTGCCGTCTCTGTTGACGTCGCCGCCTATATCGCGAACGTTGTCACCGCCCTCAAGGTAGATCTGGCGGAAACGGTCCGGAGCGGTGGTAAAGCTTCTCGTCTCGGTGACGGCGCGGAAGTCTGTCCTGACGCGCCAGTAGTATTTCGTCGCGACCTTGAAATTCGTTACGGAACAGGAATACGTCCCGTCCGGAGTAAACGTGATCCTTCCCTTTGTGAGGGACGCCGCCGTCGAGAATTTCTCGTCCTCGGAGATATCGAGGATCATGAGTCTGGTCGGATCGTCGCACTTCCAGACGAAGTTGACCGAGGCGGGATAGGTCAGGTTGATCCCGCTCTCGAGGAAGAAATCCGTCTGCGCGGAAGGCAGCCACGAGTAAACGAGTTCGGGGTCCTCCTCGCTGTCAAAGTCGCCGTTTTCAAACCGTCTCACAAATTTCGCGGCGAGGGGGTTCATAACGGAGATAACGTCGCCGTCCTCGGGCAGGATCGCCTCCGCTTTCGCCAGTTTGTTCGCATAACTGAATTTTACCCCGTCATACCGTCTGAGGATCGCGGCGAACTGCTCGCGCGTTGCGAATCCGCGCGGCGAAAGGGTCGTGTCCGACGTTCCGGTGATCAAGCCGAAACGGACGGCCCACGACAACGCGTCGTACGCGTACCCCGATATCTCGCCCGCGTCCGAATATCCTTTCAGATCGCGGCGGAGCGCGGTGTTGTAGCGCAGATAAGCCGTGTATCTCATAATGATCGCGGCGAGCTGTTCTCTGGTAACGTCGGACAGGGGCGAGTACTTCGTCTCCGAGGTGCCGTTAACGATACCCGAGTTTTTCGCCCAGAGGACCGCGGAAGTGTACCACTTGCCGTCGGGAACGTCTGTGAAATCCGCGCTGTATTTCACGCGAGGCGAGCCCTCGCGGCGCCACAGGACCGTGACGACCATCGCGCGCGTCATCGGATCGCGGGGGGAGAATAATCCTTCTCCCGTACCGTTCATATATCCTTTTTCCACGGCGTAATCAATATCCGCCTTGCTCCATCTGCCGTCGTCGACGTCCCTGAACGATACGGCGGACGCGGGTAATGCCGCCGCGAGCGCGGACGCCGCGAACAGAACGGCGAGAACGAGCGAAATCAGTTTTTTCATATTTTTTGACCGATCCTTTCGAAAAACGGTTTTTCACGAAAATTATACCAGACGGTCAGGCGAATTGCAAGTTGAACGAAACGCCGAAATATGGTAGAATAGGTCAGATAATTCTTTCGAGGTAGAAAAAAATGAAACGTTTACTGTCTCTTCTTCTCGCCGCCGTTATGTTATCGGCGGCTGCCGCCGCTCTTCCCGCGTCGGCGAAGGGTCTCTTTTCCGACGTTGACGAAGGCAGATGGAGCGCGTCGTCTATCACGTACGCCGTCAACAACGGTTATATGAACGGCGTGGGGGACGATAAATTCGATCCGTCGGGACCCCTGACCCGCGCGATGGTCGCGACCGTCCTGTGGCGGCGCGAGGGATCTCCCGCTCCCGCCGCTCCGAGCGGATTCGAGGACGTGCCCGATGGCAAGTGGTACACCGACGCCGTGTCGTGGGCGAAAGAAACGGGGATCGTCAACGGACTCACGCCGACGACGTTCGGACCGAACTCGTATATCACCAGAGAACAGCTCGGAACGATGCTCTTCCGCTTCTCCGCGACCGCGCCGGTATCGGTGCCGGACCGCGCCGATCTTTCGTCTTACGCGGACGGAGGGAAAGTCTCCGGATGGGCCGACGAGGCGATGAAGTGGGCGGTCGAAGCGGGTCTGATCAACGGGATCGGAGAAAACCGTCTTTCGCCCGAAGGGAAAGCCACCAGAGAGCAGTTCGCGGCGATCATCGAGAGATACGACAAAACGTTCAAGCTCTATTACAATACCCCGATACTCGTCTCTCACTATACGGAAAAAGAGTATCCCCTCGTCACGGACGCCGACGTCTACGTGGCGGCGGACGGCGACGATTCGGCGGACGGATCGTTCGATCACCCCGTCGCTTCGTTCAGCCGCGCTGCCGAGAGAGTTCGCGAGATCAAAGCCGTGAAGACCGAGGGCGATATAGTCGTGGCGTTCATGGCGGGAGAGTACGGCCCGATCTGCGCCGAACTGACGGCGGAAGACTCCGGCACGCCCGAGCAGCGCATCGTCTGGTGCAAGTACGGGGACGGAGACGTCGTGTTCAACAACGGAATGAATCTGGAGCCTGAGCAGTTCTCCCCCATCTCGGACGAAGAACGGTATCTGTTCCAGGAAAAAGAAGTTGACAAAATCAAGAAAATCGATATATCCGATCTTTACGATCTCGGCCTCGACGAGGACAGCATCTTCGTTTTTTACAGCGGTGATCTCTGCACGAAAGCGCGTTTCCCCGATAAATACGACGACGGAAGCGACCAGCTTTTCGCTTCCGCGGTAACGAACGACAAAACGTCCCTCAGGATCACGTTCCCCCTTATGCACAGAAGACTTTCGAGTTACTCCGAGGAGCAGTTCAAAACAATGGAGATTTGGGGCCATATCATCCGCGGATACAGAAAAGACACGTTCAAAGTCGGAGGGTACGATCCCGATACGCGGATCCTCGCGATCGCCAATTGGGAGTCCTCTGAGTTCGGCGTTATGAGATCCGAGTGGGCCGGAGTCGACGGCCGAGGGATCGATATGTGTCTGTCAAACGTTCCGTACGAACTCGACCATGCCCACGAGGTCTGGATAAACCCCGAAACGAAGACGCTTTACGCGTACGATCCCGACGAAACGTACTTTATCCCCGGACCCGGGACGCAGCTGACGATGGACAGGACCGATTACGTCACGCTGCGAGGCCTTTCGTTCATGAACGCGACGGGCAGATTCATCAGCGCAGACTCGTGTCACGGCTTAACGCTCGAACTCTGCGGATTCAACGGGACCGCCGCGATCGAGGGCGTCTATATCTTCGGAGATACTGAAAACCGTCAGATGGATCTCACGGTCAGAGAATGCACGTTCGCGAATTCCTACGGTCACGCGCTTTACGTCGACGGTCAGAACGCCGACGTGAAGAAATTCGAGCAGAACACGAACGTCGTCTTCGACAACAACCTCGTCAGAACGGCTAATATCCTGTACGACAACTGGAACGCGGTCCATTTCTACGACTGCACGCACGTATCGGTCACTCACAACCGCTTCGAGAGCCTCGCGCGCGGCGCGGTCTCCTTCACCAGAACGACGGATCTCGTCGTCGAATACAACGATTTCGACTCCGCTATGCAGAACTCCAACGACGGCGGTATCATCTACACCGACTGGATCGTTGACGCCAGAGACATCTTCGTCAGATACAACTTTTTCGGCGAGGTACCGCAAGCGGGCGCCGGACAGATGGGTCTGTACCTCGACGAGTTCACAAGCGGTTTCGAAATTTACTGCAACCTGTTCTACAAAGTCGGTTCCGCCTGCGTGTTCTCGCTCGGACGCGACAACGTGTTCCACGACAACGCGCTGATCGACGGAGCGTGCGGCTGGGGAACGAGTACGCGCGTCGAGCTGGACGAGGATTACGAGTCGGTCGAAGACGCCGAAGCGCACGGCTGCTGGGGCATCAAGTACGGAAAACGGACGTGGGGAGATCTGCTCGAAAAACTGAAGGATCCCGCGTACCGCGCCGTGGTCGAGGAAAAGTGGCCCGAGATGCTCCTGATCCATCTCGATTACGACAATCTGGACGACCGTTATCTTGCGAACAACCAGGTGACGTACATCAAAAACAACGTATACGTCAACCGGACCGGACATGCGCCGACCACCGACCGCAAATACGAGCTGATCTACACGACGTGGGAAAACGAGAAGGCGTACACCTTCTCTGAAAATCCGATCTGGGTCAACCCGACGCTCGGCGACTACCGGATCCGCGACGGCGTCGACTTCCCCGATATACATTATGAACTCATAGGCAGATATTGAGCGAAAAAGAAAAAAGGACCCCGGCGTTCGCCGGGGTCCTTTTGGTTATTCAATAACTTCAAACGCGCGGAGTTTGCGGTAGCCCTCCGCCGCGAAGACCGGTCTTTTTTCCTTGTCCGCCCATACCGCGGTGACCTCCGCGATATACATCGTGTGGTCGCCGAGCGGGACCGTGTCTTTAAGGCGGCACTCGAGAGCGAGAGCGGATCCCTTAACGCGCGGGACTTTTACCGTTTCGGATTCCTCGAATTCAATGCCGAATTCCACCGCTTTGTCCCGGTCCCTGCCGGAGCACGTTCCGCAGAGGAACGCCTGCTCCCTCAGGGATTCGTCGGGCATTGAGAGCGTGAACTCGCGGGTACGCTTTATCACGCCGCCGGTGTATCCGCGGTCGCTCGTGCATATGACGACGGTCGCGGGGTGATTCGAGACGTACGTCCACCACGACAGCGCCATCACGTTGACTTTTCCGTCCTCGCCCTTCGTCGATACGAGCGCGAACGGATTCGGCGAGGTGATCTTCTGAGCGTCGTTTATCGTTACTTTTTCCATCGTTTTTCTCCTTTTTCGTTTTACGGTTTCAATATATCATCCCGGACGGAAAAAGTCAAGACGCCTCTTTCCCGCGCAGTTGTAAAAAAGGTGAAGATCTTCCCTTTCCGCGCTCAAAAAACTGTTGCAAACGGATGGTATATGTGGTATAAATATAAGAGAATATTTTATTTATTACTCAATATATAGAGTAGAGAGAAGGAGTTGAAAAATGACCGTTTATTATTCACTCGATCCCGCCGCGAAGATCGACGCGATCAAAGAGGCGTGCGGCGCGGCGAAGGCGGGCGGATACGATTATATCTGCGTTCCGCAGTGGTTCGTATCCACGGCCGCCGAAGCGCTCGCGGACTGTCCCGTCGGCGTCGCGACGATCCTTTCCCTGCCGGGTGGCACGACGAGTTCAAAATCAAAATACGCCGAGGCGAAATGGGCGATCGTGAACGGTGCGGATCTTCTGATCTTCCCCGTAAACATGGCGCTCTGCGCCGCGGGCGAATTCGATAAAGCGAAAGGCGACCTCGATTCCGCGCTCGTAGCGTGCAAGACCGCTAACGGCAAAAAACGCGGAGTGAAACCCGCCGCCCTCATCGACGGCGGAGAACTCGACGCCGCGGGCGTCAGAAAAGCCGTTTCGTTCTGCGCCGCCTCCGGGGTTTCTCCGATATTCATAGCGCACAACGAAGGAGCCGTAAACGAACTGAAGGGCGAGTTCGAAGCCGTTCAGGCGTTCTGATCTTCAATTCTGAAAGGAGATTAACATGAAAGCGGTAGTCAAATACGGATTCGGTCCGGGCGAGACCGAACTGCGCGACGTGCCGATCCCCGAGATCGGCGACGACGACCTTCTTATCGAAGTCAAGGCGGCCGGCGTATGCGGTTCCGATATCGCGTTCGACGACGGAGGTCACAAAGAGATCCTCAACCCGCCCGTGGTCCTCGGTCACGAGTTCTCGGGTATGGTATGCAAAGTAGGTAAAAACGTAACGAAGTGGAAAGTCGGAGACCGCGTAATGTCCGACAACACCGGCGAGGTCTGCGGCGAGTGCTACGCCTGCAACACCGCCGACTTCCTGTCGTGCCCCGAGCGCAAGGGTATCGGCTACGGCATGGACGGCGGCTTCACCAACTACGTCAAGATACTCGGCAAGACGCTTGCGCGCGTTCCTCACTCCCTTATGAGGATACCCGACTGCATGAGCTACGAGGAAGCGGCGATCATGGACCCCGCCTGCAACGGTTATATGGCGGTCGTTCAGGAAGCGAAAGTCATGCCCGGCGATTTCGTCGCCGTGTTCGGCGTCGGCGCGCTCGGTCTGTTCTCGATCCAGGCTGCAAGAGCCGCGGGCGCGGCGAAGATCATCGCGATCGCCCTCTCGTCCGACGGCGATGGCAGATTCGACATGGCGCGCAAATGCGGCGCGACGCACGTTATAAAGTCCGACCTTGAAGATCCGGTAGCGGGAGTCAAAGAGATCACCCGGGGCGAGGGATGCTCCTGCGTCGTCGACGCGGCGGGCGTCAACGTCATCATGCCGACGATGCTTTCTATCGTCCGCACCGCGGGCATCATCGTCAAGATCGGTTACGACCATCACCCGTACGGCAATTCGCTCGATCCGTTCATCGACGGAGCGATCGCGCTCAAGGGTCACTTCGGTTACGACTGGGTGTCGTGGCGCAACGTCGCGAATCTCGTCGAAGCGGGCAAGTTCGACCTCAAGTGCATGATCTCGCACAAGATGAAAGTGTCCGAGTTCAGAGAGGCGTTCGATATGGTCCGCCGCAAAGAGTCTATCAAGATCATCCTTTATCCGGAAGAAATATAAGGAGGCATAGCTTTGGAAATATATATCTGCGCCGACTTCGCCGAAGACGGCATTCAAACGCTGAGATCGCTCGGCCACACGGTACGCACCGGCGGCTGGGGCTACACGAACGTCATTCTCGGTGAGGACGACCTCATAAAGGACATCGGGGACGCCGATATCCTCTTCGTCGGGTACGAGCCCGTCACGAAGCGCGTGCTCGAGTCCACCCACCTCAAAATGATCTTCTCGATCCGCGGCGGTCCGCGCGCCAACATCGACGTGGACACGGCGACGGAACTCGGGATCCCCGTTTTCTACACCTTCGGACGCGAGGCGCTCCCTGTCGCAGACTTCACGATCGGCGTCATGATCGCGCTCGCGCGCAACATAGTCTGCGCCGACTCGGAACTTCACCGCGGCGTCTTCACCGCTCCCGCCGTTGAGATCGGAAGCGAAAAGGACGTCATCTGGGATATGGACCCGATCGGTCCGTGGCAGTCGCGCAAGGGGCCGGAGATGGAAGGCAAAGTCATCGGTCTCATCGGATTCGGCACCGTCGGCCGTCAGGTCGCTCAGCGCGCCAAGGGATTCGATATGGACGTTCTCGTCTACGACCCGTATCAGTCCGCCGAGAACGTCGCGGCGCTCGGATGCCGCAAGGTCGAACTCGACGAGCTGCTCGCCGCGGCGGACGTCATCAGCTGCCACGCGAAGATCACGGATTCCAACAAGAACATGATCAGCTACGATCAGTTCTCCAAGATGAAACAGGGCGTTTTCCTCATCAACACCGCGCGCGCCGGTCTGATCGACGAGCAGGCGATGAGAGAAGCTCTCCGCAGCGGCAAGCTCGGCGGTCTCGCGCTCGACGTGTTCCACACCGAGCCGATCAAGCGCGACGACGAGTATTTCAATTATCCGAACGTCATCCTGACCCCGCACATCGCGGGCGCAGGCCTCGACGTCATCTATCTGCAGACTGCGATGCTCGTCAACGACCTGATGCTGTACCTCGCAGGCGGGATGCCGAAAGCGATCGTCAATCCCGAAGTCTTCAAGAAATAACGGAGGATCATAAAAATGCCACTCGTAAAAACGACCGATATGCTCGCGGCGTGCCTGAAGGGCAAATACGCCGTCGGAGCGTTCAATATCAACGGGCTCGATCAGCCCAAGGCGCTCATCGAAGCCGCCGAAAAGATCAAATCTCCCCTGATCGTAGTCGAACCGGGCGTCATTGAGAAATACGTCAACTTCGAGGACTTCGCGCTCGTCACCCGCCGCGCCGCGCGCGACGCGGGCGTGCCGGTGTCGATCCACCTGAGCCACGGTCTGTCTCTCGAACAGTGCGAGCGCGCCGTTCTCGCGGGATTCACCTCCGTCATGTACGACGGTTCTAAGCTGTCGTTCGAGGAGAATATCGAGAACACGAGAAAAGCGGTCGAATTCGGCCACAAACACGGATGCGCA
Organism: Clostridia bacterium; assembly: GCA_017428635.1. GTDB lineage: Bacteria > Bacillota > Clostridia > Oscillospirales > CAG-272 > RUG11130. The sequence goes on from JAFRQK010000032.1 coordinate 10,492, forward strand.
GTCGAGGGCGAACTCGGCGCGCTCGGCTCGAGCTTCGTCGACATCACCGAGACGATGACCGACCCGGAAAAGGCGCGCGAGTTCGTCGAGAGGACAGGCGTCGACATCCTCGCCGTCTCGATCGGCAACTCCCACGGCTTCTACAAGGGAACGCCGCATCTCGATTTTGAGCGTCTCGCCGAGATCAGAAAGGCGATCGAGCCGTATCCGTGCTATCTTACTCTGCACGGCGGCAGCGGCATCTCCGAGGAGCATTTCAAAAAAGCGATCGCCGAGGGCATCGTGAAGGTCTGCATCTACACCGAGATGTGCTCCGAGGGACGCGCGAACGCGATCAAGTGGTACGCGGAGCATCCCGACTACACCGGCAACTACGACACGTGCGATATGACCGCGGAGATCCTCAAGGGCTTCGTCGCTTACGAGACGAAGTGTGCGGAGATGTTCGAGAGCGCGGGACGCGACGAGGTACTGCCCGATCTCTTGAACGCGGTCCCCGTGAACGACCGTCTCGGTCCGGAATATCCGTCCGCGGCCGCTCTGAACCCCGATTTCAAAGACAAGGGCATTTACTGGGACAAATATTAAAAAAGGGGCGTGATCCCATGTATTTGATGGGTATCGATATAGGCACCTCCGGCTGTAAAGCGGTCGTGTTCGACACCGACTGGCAGGTCGTCTGCCGCGCGTACCGCGAATATTCCGTGTCGTTCGTGGAGGGCAACCTCCTCGATTTCGACGCCGAGACCGTGTTCGACGGTATGTGCGAGGTCATCCGCGAGGCGAACCGCACCTCGCCGATGCCGGTCGCCGCGTTCGCGGTGTCCGCGATCGGAGACGTCATCGTCCCCGTCGGCGATGACGAGATAAGCGTCCGTCCGTCGATCATCGACTTCGACCCGCGCGGCGACGAGGAAATAGCGAACTTCTGCGAGGCGTTCGGCAGAGAGCGATTCTTCAACATCAACGGTATGCCGCCGCTCTACATAGGAAGTCTGGCGAAGATCCTCTGGATCCGCGACCACGAGCCCGAGAATTACGCGAAAGTCAAACGCTGGGCGACGTACGAGGATCTGATGATCTCGAAACTCGGTCTGCCTCCGACTGTGAGCTGGTCCGAAGCGTCGCGTACGATGCTTTTCGACATCAGAAAAAGGGACTGGTCCGACGAGATCCTCTCGGCGGTACCGATGAGCCGTGATATGCTTCCGAAGGCGATGCCGTCAGGCTCCGTCATCGGCGTTTTGCCGGACCCCGTAGCCGATCTGCTCGGCTTCTCGCGCGGCGTTTACGCCGTCGTGGGCGGTCACGACATGGTCTGCTCCGCCGTCGGCGCCGGTCTTGACGAAAACGAACCGGGCGTCGCGGTCGACATCGCCGGAACGATAGAGGGCGTCGTCGCCGCTCTGCCCGAGGCGAACACGACGAGGGGAATGCTGGACAGTTTCCTTCCCTGCTATCTCGGCGGAAAGAACTACGTGACGTTCTCCGTCAACCTGACCGCCGGCTCCGTCGTACGCTGGTTCCGCGACAACGTCGCGCCGGACTGGTACGCCGAGTGCCGCGCGTCGGGGCGCGACGTTTACGAATATATGCAGCGCACCATGGATCCCGGCGCGCCGGGCGAACTGACGCTGATCCCTCACTTCGAGGGAAGCGGCAACCCGTTCTTCTCGACAGCTTCGCGCGGCGTCCTCTACGGACTGACGCTCGACACGAAGCGCGAGGACGTCGGACGCGCGATGATCGAAGGACTCGCGCTCGACCTGCGTCTGCAGCTTGAAACGTTCAAAGAGGCGGGAATAAAAATCGACGCGCTCCGCGCGGTAGGCGGCGGCGCGACGATCGACCGCCAGCTCCAGCTGAAAGCGAACGTCACGGGCGTTCCGGTTATAAAAGGACACGTGTCGGATTCCTCCACCCTAGGCGCCGCGGCGTACGCGGGCGTCGGCATGGGGGCGATATCCGATCCGTCCGAAGCGTACCGGAAGATCAATAAGGAAGAGACCGTTTTCACACCGGACAAAAAAGCGCACGAGAGATTCATGAAACGGTACGAACTGTACCGCCGTCTGGTCTTCACCGTGAACGATCCGGATTTCCGGGATAAATACTGATAATCAATTGAAATGAGGTAAATAGAATGAAACGTATACCCGAACTCGTAGTAATGCTGACGCACAACGATCAGACCGTTCCGGACGCCGTCGAGGTGTTCGAGGCGGCGAAGAACTCCAAGGCTAAATTCTGGGGCTTCAAGGAGATCGGTCTGCCCGAGGAAAAGATGAAGATACTCGTCGACAAAATGAAGGCCGCAGGCAAGACCACGTTCCTCGAAGTCGTCGACTACACCGAAGAGGGCTGCGTGGAAGGCGCGAAGATCGGCGCCCGCTGCGGATTCGATATCCTGATGGGAACTCTTTACTTTGATTCCGTCAAGAAAGTCGCCGAAGAGGCGGGCATGAAGTACATGCCTTTCGTCGGCGAGCTGTCAGGCCGTCCGTCGATCCTCGGCGGTACGATCGAGGGAATGATCAAAGAGGCGAACGATCTGGTCGACAACAAGGGCATCAAGGGATTCGACCTTCTCGGATACCGCTTTACCGGCGACGCCGTCAAGCTGAACGAGGAATTCGTGAAACAGGTCCGCGCGGACGTTTGCCTCGCGGGAAGCGTTTCGAGTTTTCAGCGCCTCGACGAGGTCAAAGCGACCGGCGCGTGGGCGTTCACGATCGGCGGCGCGTTCTTTGAAAACAAATTCGGCGAGGGTCTCTCGTTCGGCGAACAGATCGACGTAGTCGTCGACTACATGAACAAGTGAGCGCCGCAAAGGGAAAATTCGTATTCATAGACAGGGACGGCACCATGGGAGGGCTCCCGTATCTCGAGCACCCGTGGGAGTACGAGCCCTACCCTTTCACGCGAGAGGCGTTCTCTCTGCTTCGTGAAAACGGTTTTACGTCCGTCGTGATCACGAATCAGGCGTGTTTCGCGCGCGGGAAGGCGGGAGACTACGATTTCGCCGCGGAATTCCGCGATATAGGCGCGGACGACTGGTTCATCTGCCCGCACGACTCCGCCGACGGATGCGACTGCCGCAAACCTAAACCGGGGCTGCTTCTGCAGGCGCGCGAAAAGTACGGGATGGACTTTGAAAACACGTATATGATCGGCGACAGATGGAGCGATATGGTCGCCGGAGGATCGGTCGGATGCAAACTCGTCCCCGTGATGACCTGCAAGGGGCCGGAGACGTTCGGCGCCGACCGTGAAAAATGGGCGGAGTATGAGCCCGTTTACGCGGCAAAAGACCTTCTGGACGCCGCGAAGTGGATCGTCGCAAACGACATAACGTAATCATTACGGTGCGGGGAGACGTTCCCCGCATCGCTTTTTAGGGTGAAAAGGAAGAACGCGCTGATAAAACCAACAGAAAAGCGCAGACCGAGACGGCGCAGCCGAGCGGTATTTGAAAATGCGGTCCCTCGGGATCGAAACGGGTGGGCACCTACCGGATAAGGCCAAATTGAAAACCGGAAGGTGGTATTATGAAAAACAAAAAAATGCTCGGCAACGGGCTTCTGCTCCTCACCGCGCTGATATGGGGGACCGCGTTCGTCTTCCAGCGCGTCGGGATGGGGACTATCTCTCCGATCACGTTCAACGCGGCTAGGATGGCGGTTTCCGCCGCCGTGCTTGCGCCTGTCGCTCTTATTTTGCGTCGGCGTGACAAAACGTCGGCGAAACGTACGGCCGAAGAGCAAAAACGTCGCGACTTGAACACCCTTGCGGGGGGCCTTCTCTGCGGATGTTTCACGGCGGTCGCAAGCATTTTTCAGCAGATCGGGCTCGTGTACACCTCCGCGGGAAAAGCGGGTTTCATCACCGCGATGTATATCCTTCTGGTTCCCGTCATCGGATTTATCTTTTTGAAAAAAAAGAACACGTGGCTCGCGTGGGTCGCCGTTCTGCTCGGCGTTCTGGGAATGTATCTCCTCTCCGTATCGGAGGGATTCAAAATTGCGCCCGGCGACGCCCTCGTCCTTCTCTGCGCGTTCTTTTACAGTTTCCAGATCCTCTCCTGCGACCGTTTTGCCGGCGACGCCGATCCGGTCGGAATGTCGGCGATCCAGTTTGCGGTGGCGACGGCCGTCTCGGTGACGGTCGCCTTCGTCGCGGAAAAGCCGAGCGCAGCTCAGATAGCCGCGGCCTGGCTGCCGATCGTATACTGCGGCCTGCTTTCCGGCTGTCTCGGGTATACCCTCCAGATCGTCGGGCAGAAATTCACCGACCCGACGAGCGCGTCTCTTCTTATGAGCCTGGAATCGGTGTTCGCAGTCGTCGCCGGAGCGATCTTTATCGGCGAACGGATGACGCCGAGAGAGATCGTCGGATGCGCCGTCATGTTTGCCGCCGTTATACTCGTACAGACCCCGTTGCCGAAGCGTAAAAAGCACGGCGAGGACGGCGACGGGCAGAAAGAATGAGGTTTTAAGCTATGACGCTCTTTGTAAACGCATGCGTAAGAAAAGGATCCCGGACAGCCCGGCTGGCGGAACGCTTCCTTTCAAAAATGAATACGCCTTATGAGGAGATACGTCCCGGCGAAATCGGGTTCCCCGCTGCAGACGAAGAATTCATTATCCGCAGGGACAGGCTCGCCTCGGAGGGAAGATTCGACGATCCGCTGTTCGATCTCGCAAGACAATTCGCGGCAGCGGACGAGATCGTCTTCGCCGCGCCGTTCTGGGATCTTTCGTTTCCCGCTGCCCTGAAACAGTATCTCGAGCAGATAAACGCGGTCGGCGTCACGTTTTATTATACGCCGGAAGGGGTCCCCGCCGGTCTTTGCCGGGCGAAACGGCTGACTTATATCACCACGGCCGGAGGGGAGTTCGCGCCCGAGGAATTCGGATTCGGATACGTCAGGGCGTTGGCTCGGAACTTCTGGGGGATTCCCGACGTAAAAATGATCTCTGCCTCGGGTCTCGATATCGTCGGCGCGGATACGGAAAAGATCATGAGGACGGCTTACGAAAAGTACGGTATCTGAACGGGAGACCGGGAGGAGCTGCGAAAGAGCGAAAAGCTCAAAGAAAGAGTTATATGGATATTAAAGTGATAAGAGCCACGGAAACGTGGCAGCAGGCGGGAGCGTATTACGTACGCATCCAGGGGATGGCGAAACAGCACGGCATCACGCTCCGCCGCGAATTCGACGAACACGATACGCCCGAAACGAAATATATCGTGCTCACGGACGGGGATTTCCCCGTCGGCACGTGCCGCTTTTACCCTCTCGACGGGGATACGGCGATGCTGGGCAGAGTCGTCGTGCTTCCGGAATACCGGGGCCGAGACCTAGGCAGGCGCGTCGTGAGCGAGGCGGAAACGTGGATGACCGAACTCGGTTTCAAAAAAACGATCGTTGACAGCCGTACCGTCGCGGTCGGTTTCTACCGCGCCCTCGGATACGTGGTTATCGATCCCGAGATCCGTCACGGAGATACGTTCGACTGCATCAGAATGGGGAAAGAACTCACGGCGGAAGGAATCGAGCGATGAAAAAAGATGAAATAATCAAAAAGCTTCGCGAGCTGCCGTACGATCCCGCCGGTTATTGGGTGATAACGGGAGGCGCGATGGTGCTTTACGGATTCAGGGAACAAACGCACGATATCGATCTCGGCTGCACGAAGGAGCTTGCCGACCGCCTCGAGGCGGACGGGTACCTCACGGACAGATATGAGGACGGCAGAAGAGAATTCCATATCGGCGAAGATATAGAGATATTCGAGGACTGGCTTTGCGATAAAGTCGGCTCCGTCGAAGGCGTACCGGTCATATCGGTCAGGGGTCTGATAGAAATGAAAAGATCCCTCGGCCGCGAGAAAGACCTGAGGGATATTGAACTGATAAACAAACATACCCGAAACGAATGACTCCACCGGCGGTTGATATCTCCCCGAGCGGTGAAAAAACCGCGACTCAACCGACGGTATGTTGCCTTCCCCGGCGAATACGACTAAAATGAGACGCGAAAGGAGGTCGGAATCATGGATCAGGTAAAGATCGGAAAATTCATATCCGAAAAGAGAAAAGAAGCGGGACTGACGCAGGCTCAGCTCGCCGAGAAACTCGGCATCACCGACCGCGCAGTCTCAAAATGGGAAACGGGAAGATCGCTGCCGGACGCTGCCATAATGATGGATCTGTGCGTTGTTTTGAAGATCACGGTAAACGATCTGCTGTCAGGGGAGGAAGTATCTATGGAAAACTATAATAAAAAAACGGATAAGGTCCTGATCGAGATGGTCAGGCAGAAAGAGGAAGCGGACAAGAGGCTCCTGTCCCTCGAGGTCGTTATCGGAGTAATCTCAACGGTGTTTCTGTTCGTCATGGTTCTTTTAGGCGCGTATTTGCAGGTACTTAAGGCCCCCGTGTGGGTCACGGTCGTACTGATCGCCGTCGGATTCGTACAGTTCATCATCGCGGTGGCGTTTGCGCTCAAGATCGAACAGGTCGCGGGTTATTACGAGTGCCCGGAGTGCGGGTTCAGATACGTTCCTTCGCTCTCCGCCGTGAATCTGGCGCCGCACCTCGGCAGAACGCGCCGGATGAAGTGCCCGAACTGCGGTAAGAAAGCATGGCAGAAGAAAGTGATCAGTAAAGAATAACGAAAATGCGGCGCGCAGAAATCTGCGCGCCGCAAATCTTTTATTGATCATTTCTTTACGATCTTGAAGAGGTGGAGTGCCGCGGGGATGGGGGTGAACTCGACGAATTCGTCGTTGATCTCGCAGTCCGCTTCGTCGCCGTCGGGAAGGGTCTGGTGCGCACCGTTCATCGTCAGTTCGGAAAGATAATATTTGCTTTTGTCGAAGTGAACGTAAACGTCGCCGTAGAATCTGGTCTCGCAGTGGACGATGCAGAGGAACTCGTCGCCGTTTTCGTCCTCGAAGAAGCTGATCATCGTCTCGTCGTTCGCGCGGATCTTCGTGATGACGTCGTGGGTGCCCTCGGTGAACTCCGGGAACACGCCGCGGTCGCTGTTGATCATGTACGTCGATTTATGTTTCAGCTTCATGAAGATCTCGCCGAAGTGGTTGTTGAACCTTCTCTGGCAGCGTTTCAGCGCGTAATAAGCCTCCGACTTGTCGCCGAACTCGTCGATCGGAGAGCCGTAGTACGAGATGACGTTTTCTCTGTCGTACAGACGGAACCACAGAACGCCGCGCAGACCCGCCGCCGCCGCGGTGTTGATCTGCCAGCGGTACATATTCTCATTCGGAGGAGTGTAGACGTGGTGACCGGACGAGAGCAGGCAGCCCCAGAGCTCGGAGTCGTTCGCAGCCTTCGCCGCTTCTTTCCACTTTCTGAGCGCGGTGAGGTGGCCGGTCATTCCGCCGCCGGTGTTGATCGTCTGTGAATACGAGTCGAAGCAGATCTCGTCGACGCCGCTCTCTTCGTACGCGTGCTTCATCCAGCCTGAAAGGTCGCGCCCGCCGAGCATTTCGGGCGGGAAGTCCTCCGTCGCGCCGGTGTAGTTGAGGTACGGGGTGAGATTCGGAGCCAGTTCCTTGTTTATTTTCAGGGTCTCGAGAGACGCCTCCAGCGCCTCTTTGCTGAACGGCTCGTCGCCGATGCAGAAACCGTGAACGGCGGGATGGTCCTTGAGCGCTTCGTAGATCGGTTTTACGCGTTTGATATACTCCTCGCGTCCGAGTGAGGCGTAGTTGCCGTATCCCATATCCATATAGTTGACGATCACCTGAATTCCGCGCTCTCGGGCTTTATCGAGCCACGGAAGAAGGATCTTCGGATCGTCGCGATCGATCCACGTCGCGGGAAGCATGGGAAGCGTCATTCCGAGGTCGATCCAAACGTCGATCTCGTCGGGCGTGAACTCTCTGATATCGTTGTAAGTCCACATTGAGAATACGAATCTTTTGTTCATTCTGTTCCTCCGGGGGATTTTTATTCGGCACGGCACAATTCGTGCCGCGCACAATGTGATTATACCATATATTGTATCGGTAATGCAATAACAATATGTCAAAGAGAAAAAAGATTTTGCGTTTTTCTCCCTTATCCTTTACAACGAAAAAGTTATAATGATATAATGAAAAAAACAAATCCATCAGAAAAGGTATCGGGTGCGAAAAATGAAACGGTCTTTATGTCTTATCCTGGTCTCCGTCATACTTGTCGGAGCGGTCGCCGCGGCGATCCCCGTATCGGCGGCGAAAAGCGGATTCTCCGACGTTGCGGACGGCCGCTGGAGCGCGGCGTCAGTCGCATATGCAGTAAAATGCGGCTATATGAACGGCGTCGGGAACGGAAAATTCGACCCCTCGGGTCCTCTGACCCGCGCGATGGTCGCCACCGTCCTGTGGCGGCGCGAGGGTTCCCCCGCTCCCGCCGCTCCGAGCGGATTCGAGGACGTACCGGAAGGCAAGTGGTACACCGACGCCGTGGCGTGGGCGAAGGAAACGGGTATCGTCAACGGACTCACCGACAAGACGTTCGGCCCGAACTCGTATATCACCAGAGAACAGCTCGGAACGATGCTCTTCCGTTTTTCGTCTTCCGCGCCGGTATCCGTACCGGAACGCGCCGACCTTTCGTCTTTTTCGGACGATGAAAAAGTCAGCGGCTGGGCCGACGAGGCGATGAAGTGGGCGGTCGAAGCCGGCCTGATCAACGGCACGGGCGGCAACAAGCTTGCGCCCGACGGAAAAGCCACGCGCGAGCAGTTCGCGGCGATCATCGAGAGATACGACAACTCGTTCAAGCTGAAATACAACGATCCCGTTCTCCGCTCGCACTATACCGAAAAAGATTATCCGCTCGTCGAGGGTGCGGATATTTACGTCTCGACGAACGGCGACGACGCTGCGGCGGGGACGAAAGACGCGCCGATCCGCACTTTCGCACGTGCGGTCGAGATGGCGCGCGCTCTCAAGCAGACGAAGGAGACGTCCGTCGTCGTCGCGTTCTTCGCGGGCGATTACGGAGATCCCGCGGTCACGCTGACCGCCGAGGACAGCGGCACGAAAGAAGCGCCGGTGATTTACTGCGCCTACGGCGACGGAGACGTCGTATTCTCCGGCGGCGCCATAATAACCGAGGACGATTTTGTCACCCTTTCCGAGGAGGAAAAAAACAACTTTTCGGCAAAAGCCGTCGATAAGGTCAAAAAGGCGGATCTCGGCGAGATTTACCCGAATTACAAGATCGACGATACCCTTTTCTGCGACGACGGAGTTATGAACGTTGCGCGATTCCCCGACAAATACGTGGACGGTACCGACAAACTCACCAAGATCGGGAAAACGTTCGACGAGAATCATATCCGTTTGTCCAACGCGATCTACAGAAACAGGATCCTGAAATACCACACCACCGACGGTATGTATTTATACGGATATATTTCGACGGGTTGGTTCAAGGACATGATCCTGACCGACGGGTATGAAAAGGACACAAAGACGGAAGATCTGATCTTCTATATCCCTCACCCGGAAGAGTCGAGGTACGGTGCGCTTCGTCTTGAAGAAGGATTCGCGTACGACTATTACCAGGCGGCGATAGTCAACGTGACGGAAGAACTCGACGCCGACGGCGAGTTCTTCGTCGATACCGCGACGGACACGCTTTACGTGTACGATCCGCACGGTTCGTACAGCTTTACGGAAAAAGAACGCGCCGTCTTTATGAACCGTGCCGACTACGTCACGTTCCTGGGCCTGACCTTCACCTCGTACCACGACGCGATGATATGCGGGACCTTCTGCCACGGGATCACGATCGACCGATGCACGATAACGAAGTGCGCCGGAAACGACGCCGTGTGGTTCACCGGCTGCGACGCCGGGCGCGATCTCGACATCATGGTCAAAAACTGCACTTTCTCCGTCTTCGGGCGCAGAGTGCTTCGCCTTGACGGAGCGAGCATTCCGAAGCAGCTGTTCGACAGACGCGGAAACGTCGAGATCTACAACAACCATATTTCATATTCCAACCTGACGGACGACGGAGGAGGCGCGGTCACGGTCGGAACGAACGAAGCGCATATTCATCACAACGAATTCGAAAACCTCAGCCGCTGCGCGATCTGTTACAGCGGATGCAATATCCTCATTGAGTACAATTCCTTCAAGCGGTTCATGTTCAACTCCGAGGACGGCGGAGCGATCTACTGCTGGAACGGTCTTTACGACTGGGGCAACGTGATCCGGTACAACGTTTTCTACCCGGCGAGCTGGATGGCGGTCTATATCGACGACGACGAGCCGGGCGCGAATATCTACGGCAACCTGTTCTACAAATCGACCGTCGTCATCCACGACGGAAGAAACAACAAGATCAACGAAAACGTGCTGGTCAACGATTCGATCAGCGTGACCCGCGCGAACAGAGAGGCCGTTGAGGAGGCGAAAGCGGCGGGCGATCTTTCCGTCCTCACAAAGCACGAATACTACAAGCAGTGGAAGAAAACGCTCGACACGATCCTGAAAAACCCGACGCTCGAGGCGGGATACAGAGAGAATTTCCCCGAGATATTCGATATTTCGTTCGACCTTGCCGACGCGGACGATCCCTCGTTCGTTCTGAACCCGTACAACGAGATCAAGGACAATATGTATATAAGGGAGTCGATCGAGGGTCTGTCCGAGGAAACGCTCGCCGGCGAGACGGTCTCCCCGTGGTGCGATATCAGCGGCAACAGGTTCATAACGAAGGCGGAGAACCCGATCTTCGTCAACCCGACGCTCGGCGACTACCGCATCCGCGAGGGAGCGGACTTCCCGGATATTCACTTTGAAGACGTCGGAAGACAATAAACGGATAAAAAAAGCGGCTGCCGTATGCCGACTGTTCTGAAGGACAGTCGGCAGTTATGAGTTCCGCTTACGCGGAACGTTATGAGCGCTGACGCGCGTTATGATTGCTTCGCAAGTTATGAGTGCCTGCGGCACGTTTGCGGAACTCATATCATAACGTTGAGGCGAAGCCTCAACTCATAACTTGCACGCATCGTGTGCAATCATAACTGTAAACTGTTTCTTTGACGTTTGGCACACAAACGTCCTGCTTGCAGAGATATGCGACAAAAATACCGGCTGAAATAAGGATTTTGTTCCTTACTCAGCCGGTTTTCATTAACTGTCCTTAAGAGTACCTCGCTTATCGGCAGCCGTTTTTTTCTTTCTGTCAGATCTCGCAGCAGTGGCCGCAGCCCTCGCAGTCCGGGAACAGAGAATGGTCGTACTCTATCCCGTGCCTCTCGTAATAGTCCTGAAGCGCTTTTTTGATCGCCTCTTCAGCGAGGACCGAACAGTGCAGCTTGTGCGCCGGAAGCCCGTCGAGCGCCTCGGCGACCGCTTTGTTCGTGAGCGTCAGCGCCTCGGATACCGGTTTACCCTTGATCAGTTCGGTCGCCATCGAACTCGACGCGATAGCCGAACCGCATCCGAACGTCTCGAACTTGACGTCCTTGATGATATCGTCTTCTATTTTCAGATAGATCTTCATGATGTCTCCGCATTTCGCGTTGCCGACCTCGCCGACGCCGTCCGCGTCTTCGATCACGCCGACATTCCTCGGATTCCTGAAATGATCCATTACCTTTTCGCTGTAAAGTGCCATATTTATTTACCTCACTTTGTGATGAATTCTTTTTTGCCCGCGACGAGGTCGCGCCATACGGGCGACATGTTTCTCAGATACCCGACGACGTCCCTGACCGCGCCGATCGTATATTCGATCTCCTCGTCCGTGTTCTCCTCGGACAGCGAGAGGCGCAGCGAGCCGTGCGCGATCTCGTGCGGTCTTCCGATCGCGAGAAGGACGTGGCTCGGGTCGAGCGATCCGGACGTGCAGGCGGAACCGGAGGACGCGCAGACCCTCTTGTCGTCAAGGAGCAGAAGGAGCGATTCGCCCTCGATGCCCTCGAAGCAGAAGTTCACGTTTCCGGGCAGTCTGTTCTCCGCGTCGCCGTTCAGGACGGAGTGCGGGATCTTTGAAAGCTCGGCGATCAGCCGGTCGCGCATAGCGGAGAGCTTTTTAGCGTTCTCATCCATGCGGGAGCACGCCTCTTCGAGCGCCGCCGCCATACCGGCGATCGCGGGGACGTTCTCGGTCCCGGCTCTCTTTCCGCGCTCCTGCGCGCCGCCCTCGATGATATTCGTGAGGCGGAATCCCTTTCTGGCGTACAGTACGCCGATCCCCTTGGGACCGTGGAATTTATGAGCTGAGATCGACAGAAGGTCGATATTCTGCTCCGCGACGTTTATCCTGAGATGGCCCGCCGCCTGGACCGCGTCGGTGTGGAACGGGACGCCCGCCTCGCGGCAGACCGCGCCGATCGCAGCGATCGGCTGGATCGTTCCGATCTCGTTGTTCGCGAACATCACGGTGACAAGGCACGTGTCCTCGCGGATAGCGTTTTTCACCTGTTCGGGAGTTACTATTCCACGCTCCCCGACCGGAAGCAGCGTGATCTCGAAACCCTCTTTTTCGAGCTTGTTCAGCGTGTGAAGGACCGCGTGATGCTCGATCGCGGTAGAGATTATATGCTTCTTCCCTTTTTTCTCGCCGATCCTCGCGGCGGAGACGATCGCCTGGTTGTCCGCTTCGCTCCCACCCGAGGTGAAAGTGATCTCGCGCGGTTCCGCGCCGATACAGCGGGCGATCCGTTCTCTGCTGTCCGCGAGCGCTTCGGCGGCCTCCTGACCCGCGGAGTGCAGGCTCGAGGGGTTTCCGTAGACTTTGTCGAAATACGGCGTCATCGCGTCGATCGCCGTTTTGCTCATTTTGGTAGTCGCTGCGTTGTCAAGGTAGATCGTTTTACCGTTCATTTTATTTATATATCCTCCGGATGGGTTGTAGGGGTCAGATAACGTAATCGTTACCGCCGTCGAAAGACGCTTTTTTGTCCAAAAGGTCCTGCAGGGTGATGCCGTCGAGATACTCGTTTATCACGTCGTCGAGTCCCTGCCAAACGGACATGACGGCGCAAGTCGCCCTTCGGTCGCACGCGACGCTGCCGTCGGCGATGCACGAAACGGGACTGAGCGAACCCTCCGCCGCGTGGATTATCTCGCCGACCGTGCATTCGGACGGGGATTTGGAGAGCCGGTAGCCGCCGTTCTTGCCGCCCTTGGATTCCAGGATCAGCGAAACGCCGGGGATGTTTACGATCTGCTCGGCGTACTTTTTCGAGATCTCCTGCCTCTCGGCGGCGTCCTTCAAGGGGACGAATCCGTCGGCGTCCTGATACTCGGCGATATCGAGCAGCAGCCGCAGCGCGTAGCGACCGCGCGTCGAGACCATCATTATTATCACCTCACGTCTTTTTTATTCGCCTATCTTTTTGCTATGCAATAGTATACCCGTAAAAGCCTACCCTGTCAATAGGCAAATGGAATATTTTTTTAGTTTTTTTTCGAATTTTTGTTGACAAACGAAAAATGCGGTGATATAATACCTACAAATCCCATAGGTTTACAAGGTGAATGAAATGAAAACCCGATCTGAAACGCTCCGAAAAGAATATACCCTGCGCGAACGAATGTGCCGATGTTGAGGCAGATAACGCAGGTTTCCTATAAAAATTGAAATGAGGTAAAGCAATGAGCAACTATAAATTCGAAACGCTTCAGCTCCACGTCGGGCAGGAGCAGGCGGACCCCGCGACCGATTCGCGCGCGGTCCCGATCTACCAGACCACTTCCTACGTTTTCCATGGCAGCGCGCACGCGGCGGCCCGCTTCGGTCTCGCCGACGCCGGCAATATCTACGGCAGACTTACGAATTCGACCCAGGACGTCCTCGAGAAGAGAGTCGCCGCTCTCGAAGGCGGCGTCGCGGCTCTCGCCCTCGCGTCCGGCGCGGCGGCGATCACGTACACGATCGAGGCGCTGGCCGGGAAGGGCGAGCATATCGTAGCCCAGAAGACGATCTACGGCGGCAGCTTCAATCTGCTCGCCCATACCCTTCCCCAATACGGGATCGAAACGACGTTCGTCGACGTTCACGACCTCGACGAGGTGAAAGGCGCGATCAGGCCGAACACGAAGGCGATCTTCATCGAAACGCTCGGCAACCCGAACAGCGACATACCCGACATCGAGGCGATCGCCGGGATCGCTCACGAAAACGGCATACCGGTCGTGATCGACAACACTTTCGGAACTCCCTATCTCATCCGCCCGCTCGAACACGGAGCGGACATCGTCGTCCACTCGGCGACGAAATTCCTCGGGGGCCACGGGACGACGCTCGGCGGCATCATCGTCGACGGCGGCAAGTTCGACTGGAAGGCAGAGGCGGACAGATACGCGCCGATCGCGAAGCCGAACCCCAGTTACCACGGCGTGTCGTTCGCGGACGTCGTCGGCCCCGCCGCTTTCGTGACGTATATCCGCGCGATCCTTCTGCGCGACACGGGCGCGGCGATCTCCCCGTTCAACGCGTTTCTGCTCCTGCAGGGCGTCGAGACGCTCTCGCTCCGTCTCGAGCGTCACGCGGAAAACACGAAGAAGGTCGTCGAATACCTCGCCGGGCACCCTCTGGTTGAAAAAGTAAATCACCCTTCTCTTCCCGATCATCCGCAGCACGCTCTGTACCGGAGATACTTCCCGAACGGGGGGGCGTCGATCTTCAAGTTCGATATCAGGGGCGGCCGGGAAGAAGCGTGGACTTTCATCGATAACCTGAAGATCTTTTCCCTGCTCGCCAACGTGGCGGACGTCAAATCGCTCGTCATCCACCCCGCTTCAACGACGCACTCCCAGCTCTCCGACGAAGAACTCGAGGCCGTCGGCATAAGGCAGAGCACGATCCGCCTCTCGATAGGGACGGAGCATATCGACGATATCATCGCCGACCTTGACGCCGGTTTCGCCGCGCTGAAATAAAAAATAAAAAAATATAAAAAAAAAGGAGATAAATGAAAATGGCTAACGTTTATAAAGGTACTCTCGGACTGATAGGAAACACTCCGCTCGTAGAGGCGGTCAATCTGGAGCGCGAACTCGGCCTTGAGGCCGCCCTGCTCGTCAAACTCGAATATTTCAATCCTGCCGGAAGCGTCAAGGACAGGATCGCGAAAGCGATGATCGAGGACGCAGAGCAGAAGGGTCTTCTGAAAGAGGGCTCCGTAATCATCGAGCCTACGTCCGGCAACACCGGCATCGGTCTCGCCGCGATCGCGGCGGCTAAGGGATACCGCATAATTCTGACGATGCCCGAAACGATGAGCGTTGAGAGGCGAAACATCCTGAAAGCATACGGCGCCGAGATCGTCCTGACCGAGGGAACGAAAGGAATGAAGGGCGCGATCGCCAAGGCGGACGAACTCGCCGCCGAAATCCCGAACAGTTTTATCCCCGGCCAGTTCGTAAATCCCGCGAACCCGGCGATCCACAAAGCGACGACGGGTCCCGAGATCTGGCGCGACACCGACGGCGCGGTCGATATCTTCGTCGCGGGCGTCGGAACGGGCGGCACGGTCACCGGTACGGGCGAATATCTGAAAGAGCAGAAACCGTCCGTCAGGGTCGTGGCGGTGGAACCCGCGGGCTCCCCCGTCCTCTCGGAGGGCAAATCGGGTCCGCACAAGATCCAGGGCATCGGCGCGGGATTCGTTCCCGACGTTCTTAATACCGCGGTATACGACGAGGTCTTCCCCGTCGCGAACGAGGACGCGTTCGCCACGGCGAAACTCCTCGCGAAAAAGGAAGGCATCTCGGTCGGCATCTCGTCCGGCGCGGCTCTGTTCGCCGCGGTCGAGCTGGCGAAGAAGCCCGAGAACAAAGGCAAGACGATCGTCGCTCTTCTCCCCGACAGCGGAGACAGGTATTACTCCACGCCGCTGTTTACCGAATAAAAAGATGAAAGAAGGGCTCCGCGGGGTCCTTCTTTTTCTTTGCTTTTTGAGAAAAGTATGATATAATCAATACGTACCAATACACGGAGGTGGGATCATGAAAAAAAGGATAATTGCTCTCTTTATTCTCTGCACCTTGATACTTGCCGTCTTCGCAGGATGCGACAAAAACAAACCCGCCGAGACGGAAACCGATGTGATCTCTCAGGATACGGAATACGAGGAGCCCGAACAGACCGCCGAAATACGCGCGTACGTGGAGGAACTCGCCAGCGAAGTCAACTACAACGGCAAATCGTTCGTCTATATGGGCGGACAGGCCGACAATTTCCCCACGAAGGAAGAAGAGATCGGCGAGATCACGAGCGACGCGCTCTACTACCGTCAGCGCGACATCGTCTCTCTGTTCGGCGTCGCGTGGGAGAACGTCAACCTCGAGGGCAGCGAAGAAGTCAAGCAGACTATGATCGACGAGGTCATGGCGGGCGGAAGTTCTTTCGATCTGATAAACGGATACGTGAGATCGGTCGGAAGGCCGACGCTCAACGCGGGCGTTCTGCACGAGGTCCAGGGCCTCTCGGCGATCGACCTTGACCGCGAATGGTGGAACCAGTCGATCAAATCGAACTATTCCCTCGCGGGAAAACTGTATTTCCTCCTCGGCCCGATCAACGTATACAACTACCTCGACACGGAAGTCGTTATTTTCAACAAGAGAGTGACCGGTATGTTCGGGATCGACGACGACGAGCTGTACGATTCCGTAAAGACGGGGAAATGGACGATCGACAAAATGTTCGAGATCGCCGGAAGGATCCCCGAAAACGCATCGGGAAAGAGCGTTTACAGATACGCCACTCCTCAGGGGATCCCGTTCATGTTCGGCGCGGGATATACGATAACGCAATTTGACGAAGACGGTCTTCCCTACGTGGACAAGACCCTTCCGAGAGAGTACTCGGACCTTTCCGACAAACTCATACCCGTTTTCTCCGACACGTCTCAAACGGCGTTCGAGGATCCGAAAGAGCAGAAAAACTTTGAAGAAAAGTACGGAATGTCAGTGGAGGACATGTTCACCGCGGATCTCGCGCTGTTCCACTTCCCGACGACCGCCGCCGCAGAATATATGAGAGAATACGACGTCCCGTTCGGGATCCTTCCCATTCCGAAGCTGTCGGACAGCCAGCCGAACTATTACTGTTCCGCGTCGTCGTGGGCGGTCGGAGCGGTCTACGTTCTGAAAACGGCGAAAGACGTCGAAATGATCGGACGGATCACCGAAGCGATGGCGGCGCTGTCTCAGGTCTACGTAAAAGAGGCGTATTACGACAAACTCCTCAAGGCGCAGTCCATCTTCGACCTTGAATCCGCCGAAATGCTCGATATCATCTTCGCAAGCAAAGTCTACGACATGGCGGATCTTTACTGCGGCGGAGACATCGACAACCTCGGCGACTTCATCAAAGCGCTCGAACGCGGATTCACCTACGACAACTCGAATTTCGTGTCCGATTATAAGTCGAACGCAAGAGTGGTAGGCATAAATATCAAGCAAATGCTCAAACTGCTTGCCAGCGACTGAACGTAAAACGATCCCCGGCTTTTGCCGGGGATTTTTTATTTGAACGGAATACGGATATATGATATAATTATTCTACCGTATAAAAAAGAACTTCCCTTTTGAGCGGGGTCGGGCGGCTCGCGCCTCGCCCCCGCGCGAAAGCGCTGCCTTCTGAGGTGAAAAGTGAAAAAAGTCCTCTCTTTTCTTCTGTGCGCCGTCATGATCTTCGCAGCGGCGATCCCCGCGTTACCCGCGTCTGACGACGGGGACCCGGAATACGATCCGTCTGCGGTTTTCATCGACGTCCCCGCCGACGCGTGGTTCAAAGAATACGTCGGCTTCACCGCCTCGCGCGGTATCATGGGAGGCGACGGGACGCCTTATACTTTCCTGCCGCGCAAGCTCTCCACAAGAGCGATGATCGCGGTCATACTCCACAGACTCGAGGGAGAACCCGAGGCGTCGGGGTCCTCTCCCTTCGCCGATATTACCGCGAACTGGTACAGATCCGCCGTCGAGTGGGCGTACGGGGAGGGCGTAGTGAAAGGGGTGAGCGCGACCGCGTTCAGGCCCGACGGCGCGGTGACGAGGCAGGAACTCGTTACCATGCTGTACCGCTTTGCCGGATCGCGCGGTCTCGACGTGTCCGATAAAGCGGACCTCGACCGGTTCCCCGACGCCGCGGACGTCTCGCCGTGGGCTGAAGATGCCGTAAAGTGGGCGGTCGGCACGGGTCTCGTCGTCGGACGGGGACAGGGGGACAGCGTGATCCTCGCCCCGCGCGATCACACCCCCAGATGCGAGCTCGCCGCTCTTATCGCCCGGTTCATTCCCGCGTTTGACGCGGAGGAGGAAGACGGGGAGGATCCGCTGTTCCGGATCGCGGAAGAACTTGAGGGAGCGGACGCGTGCGGCCCGCACGGAGCGGTCCTGCACGTTGAGGCGGGCCCGCCCGGGGAATTATCGGAATATACGCTGAGCGCATCGATCCTCGGCGCGTTCGGACTCGATCCGTCGATCTACGACGTCGACCTCGCCGAAGGTTCCCTCGACCATCTCCGCGACGCGTACGCGGCCGCGAAAAACGGCGTGTTCGTCACCGTTCCTCTTTCGTTTGAGATCGACAACGTACGCACGGCGGACGGCCCCGCCTCGTTCGATTCGCTCCCCGTCGCGATCCTGCGCAACGACTTTTATTCGTCCCCCGGCGCCGTTTCCTGCGATACGGACAGAATAACGGACGGGACGCTCGCGGCGAAGCTTGAAGAGATCGGCTCTCTTTACCTGTGCTCTGAACACGGATGCGCGCATCTTGAAGCGGAGGAACTCTCCGAGGATGCGTTCTCCCGCGCCGTCGCGGATCTTCTGGAACTCGACGCGGACGTTTACGAAGTCCTCCCCGAGACAGATTCCTTCGCCGCTCTGAAAAGGGCGTTCGACGGTTTGAGCGAGGGCGAGACCGCGGACGGAGTTGAAGTCGCCTTTACGGTAAGAAACAAGGCGATGGAAAAAGAATGCGGATACGAAGCGCTGAGCGGCCCGGCCGCCGTGAAGTTTTCCGTTATAAAACGGGCGGGCGAATGTCTTGCGGTCGGATGCCCGTACGAAAAAGCGAGAAGAGCAACGGAACTTTTCAATGAAAAATACGTTTGCCGCGAGCACGGAAAGGCGCATATCGCGCTGAACGGTTCCGGCCCGGCGGCGATCTCCGATATAGAAGCTCTGATGAAGGAAACCCTCGATCTCGGCGAGGATTATTCCGTCGGCGTCGACGCCGGCGCGTTCGCCGCGGGCGAGATCAGAACGACAATAACTCATAAAGCGGGTTACGCGACCGAAGGGCCCGTCTTCACCCCCGTTTACTGCGCCGGAGAAGGAACGGAGCCCGCGCATTTCACGCTCTGCGAAAACGAGCGCGACGCGTACAAGCTCATCGTTCACGACGGTTATTCCGGCAACACGGGATACGGCTCCTGGAACGCGGGTCAGACCGAATCGGGCTGGCTCCTCGACACGAGGGGCGACGACGGCGTGCGTCACGGCGAGATAAACGACGTGAGCGCGACTGAATCGTCTCAGGTCATCCGACAGGTCAATATGACTTCGAAAGGCGTCCTGAACCTCAGGACCTCCGTTGAGATAAAGAGCGGGTTTGACGGCGCGATCCTCGATTTCCGCAATACGGACGGCGACAGCGTCCTGAAACTGCAGACCCGGGACGGCGTCTGGAAGCTCTTGGGTTATGACGGCTCTTTCACGACGCTTTACTATCCCGCGGGACAGACGAAATTCGTCTTCGATTTAAGTATCGATCTTTACGAAGAGCGCGCCCGGATCGTGATAAACGACGAGGACCTCGGGCTCTTCCCTCTCTCGGCGCGCGGCGTCGGCGTCAACGTCGGCAGTTTCCGCTTCGCCTCCGGGAAAGAGGAAACGGTCACGTTCGGTCTCGGCCTCTGCGACGCATCGGTGAATTACGGGTTGTGGGAATATTTCGCTGAACATCACCTCTTCGGCACGCTTCCCGCGGGCTGGAAATACGAAAACGCACGCATCGTTCCGAACGCGGGATTTCTGTCCGACGCGAAGCTCTTCGATCACTATCTCGGCGTCGGCGCGGGCGGTTTCGCAGAGAAGAGTTTTTCTCCCGCGGGCGGAAAAGTCGTCGTTCGGTTTTCGGTCCTCCCCGCGGTCTCGGGCAGCGACGCCCGGGTATCCGTTCTCGGAGGAGGCGGCGAACTGCTCGCCGTGACCGCGGACGATCTCGCCTTTTACGTCAACGGCGCGAAAGCGTACGAGTACGCGAAAAACGTGTGGTACGACCTTTACCTCGTCTGCGACACGGAGTCGGGCGAGGCGGAACTGAAAATCAACGGTATCGACCGAGGCAAGTATCCGCTCGCCGCGGCGGGCGTCCCCCTCGACGCCGTAAGGGTCGAGTGCCGCGGCGAGCCCGCGACGTTCGACGCTTTTACCGTTTATCACGAAGTTTATCACCGCGATTACGTGCCGGAGCCTGTGAAGCCCGCGGGTGAGGAAGAATATACCGTCGGGATCAACGTCTGCTCGATGTGGCAGAACGGTTTTCACGGCGGATGGGCGTGCATAACTCCATTCGACGATATCCGTCCCGTTCTCGGGTACTACGACGAAGGCGTCCCCGAGACCGCCGACTGGGAGATCAAATACATGGTCGAGCACGGGATCGATTTCGAGTCGTTCGTCCTCTTCTCGATCGAAGAGACGGGCCCCGTCACTACGGGCCTCGGGATGCATCTCGAGGACGGATACAAGTACGCGAAGTACAACGATATGCTCGATTACTGCCTCATCTGGTGCAGCGCGTCGGCCTCCAGCCCGCGCGACATGGACGCGTGGCGCGACTACTACGTTCCGTACCTGATAGAGACACACTTCAAGGATCCTCATTATCTCGTGCTCGACAACAAGCCGGTCATGCAGTTTTTCCGCTTTATCGACGGCAAGGACGGCCCGTACTGGACGTCGGAAAGGCGGAAAGAGGCCTTCGATTATCTCGACGCGGAGGTCAGAAAACTCGGCTTTGACGGTATGATCTACGTCGTCGAAGAATCAAACGGAAATCCCGTCGCCGAGGGGATAGACGGACTCTACTCTTACAATCACGGTCAGGACGGCGTCTCGTTCGAGAAACTCAGGATCTCGATAGAAAACAACAGCGCGGTGGCGAAGGCCGCTGAGATCTATTACGTGCCCACCTCAGCCATCGGATTCAACTGCGTGGGGTGGATGAACGAAAGAACGCCCCTGATGACGCCCGAAGAATTCAAAGAGAGCAACGAGTGGATAAGAGACGTGTATTTCGCGGAAGAGGACGCTCCCGACTGGGCGAAGAACCTCACTGTCGTCTGCACGTGGAACGAGTACGGCGAGGGGCACTACATCATGCCGTGCGACGGTCTTCACGGTTTTGACTACCTTGACGTTCTGCGCGAAACGTTCACGGCGGAGGGCGCCGACGCGTCGGTAAACGTCAGACCCACGGAAGCGCAGCTCGAGAGGATAAACCGCCTTTATCCGCAGGATCTGAGGCTGATCAGAGCTCAGGAAAAAGGAACGTACACGAACGGTATCGGCAAGGAAGTCCCTCTCAGCGGCGAATTGTACGAGTGGGTCGACGAACTCGATCTTGAGGCGTGCGTCGTCGGATACGACGACAATATCGTCTTAGAGGGCGGAGTCTTCTCAAACGCGTCGACGAAATCGGGATTTATAACCTTCAGGCTCGACACGAAAGCGGACGTTTCAAAATGCTCGTACGCGGGAGTCCGCATGAACGTCCCCGAACGCAAACCGATCCTGCTCTACGCGGGGACCGGGGGCCCCGGCGATTTCAAGAGCTATATCTCGAAATCGTATACAGGCGCGGGGACCGAAGAGATCTACGATATCGGGATCGTACCGGAACTTGAGGAACAGACGGTCCGCGTGAGACTGCCCGCAGGTTCCGTGCTGAGCGGGATCGGGATCGCCGCGGACGCGAGAAAGTATTTTTCATACAGTCTGAACGTTCTCGGCAGCGAGATCGCGCACAAGGTTTTGCCGGAGATCTCGCCGAGCGGCGATTATCTCTTCGGTTTTGACACGATATTCACCGATCTGCATCTGTTCGGGATGTTCGCGGAATGGGACGACGCAAGCGGTACGCTCCGGATCAGTCTTCCGGGCAGCGTGTTCGAGTTTACCGTCGGCTCTGCGTTCTATACCCTGAACGGCGACAGACTCCCTCTCGGATACCGGATACATAAAACGGACGGGGTCCCGATGATCCCGCTGAATCTGATCGCGGATCGCGCCGGATATACGACAGACTATTCGGACGTCACAAACGCTTACGTCTTCGCAAAATGAACAGGGCGCGATCTTTACCGGCAGACGCGTCACAAGGAGGAAAAATGAACTATCAAGATATCAACGCGGAAACCATCGACCGCTGGATCGACGAAGGGTGGGAGTGGGGAAAGCCGATCTCTCACGAAAAGTACGTCAGAGCCACGCAGGGAGACTGGGAACTTTTGCTGACCCCGACGAAGCCCGTTCCGCGCCGCTGGTTCGGAGATCTCCACGGAAAAAAGGTACTCGGCCTTGCGAGCGGCGGCGGTCAGCAGATGCCCGTTTTCGCCGCGCTCGGCGCGGAGTGTACGGTCTTCGATTACTCGAAGAAACAGATCGAAAGCGATATCGCGGTCGCAGAACGGGAAGGATACGAGATCCGCGCGATCCGAGGGGATATGACGAAGCCCCTGCCGTTCGGAGACGGGCAGTTCGATCTCATCTTTCACCCGGTGGCGAACTGTTACGTCAAAGACGTGAAAAGTATCTGGCGGGAGTGTTACAGAGTCCTGAAACCGGGCGGATATCTTGTGTCCGGGACGGATCATTTCGTCAATTATCTCGTGGACGCGGAAGAAAAAGAGATAATCAACTCTCTCCCGTTCGATCCGACGGTAAACGAAGATCAGAGAAAACAGCTTGAGGCGGACGACGCCGGGGTGCAGTTTTCACACACTATCGAAGAACAGATAAACGGACAGCTCGAAGCGGGCTTTACTCTGCTTGAACTGTACGAGGACACAAACGGAGAAGGACGGCTTCACGAACTGAACGTCCCGACTTATCTGGCGATGAGATCGCGTAAGCCGATATTGAGGTGATAAAATGAAAAAAGAGGATCAGCCTGCCGGACTACGTTTTCGAGTTCACCGCGGGCTCCGCGTTTTACACGCTGAACGGGGAGAGGCTTTATCTCGGATATAAGATCCGCCGGACGGACGGCGTTCCGATGATACCGCTGAATCTGATCGCTGAAAGCGCGGGATACGCCGTCGATTATTCGGACGTCAGACATGCCGCGGTTTACCCGAAAACGTGAAAAAACGGGCGTGAGCCCGCAATGATCAAGCCGACAATTCTTTATCAATAATACGTAAGGAGTTCAAAATGAAAAAACTGTTTTGCCTGCTTTTGTCCCTCGTTATGTTCGCCGGGATCGTCGTGTCGGTCCTGCCCGCGGGCGCCGCGAAGGTCTCTTTCTCCGACGTCGCGGACGACCGCTGGAGCGCGTCCTCTGTCTCGTACGCCGTCAGCATGGGTTACATGAACGGCGTCGGGGGAGACAGATTCGACCCCTCGGGTCCCCTGACCCGCGCGATGGTCGCGACCGTCCTGTGGCGGCGCGAGGGATCTCCCGCGCCCGCCGCTCCGAGCGGATTCGAGGACGTCCCCGATGGCAAGTGGTACACCGACGCCGTGGCGTGGGCGAAGGAAACGGGTATCGTCAACGGACTTACCCCGACGACGTTCGGACCCAACTCATATATCACAAGAGAACAGCTCGGAACGATGCTCTTCCGTTTTTCGTCTTCCGCGCCGGTATCCGTACCGGAACGCGCCGACCTTTCGTCTTTTTCGGACGATGAAAAGGTCTCGGGCTGGG
This sequence comes from Clostridia bacterium, assembly GCA_017428635.1. Taxonomy (GTDB): domain Bacteria; phylum Bacillota; class Clostridia; order Oscillospirales; family CAG-272; genus RUG11130. Next base: position 34,426 of record JAFRQK010000032.1, read on the forward strand.
CCGACGAGGCGATGAAGTGGGCGGTCGAAGCGGGTCTGATCAACGGGATGAGCGGGAACCGTCTCGCTCCCGAAGGAAAGGCGACGCGCGAGCAGTTCGCGGCTATCATCGAGAGGTACGACAACACGTTCAAGCTGAAATACAATACTCCCGTCCTCCGTTCTCACTATACCGAGAAAGATTATCCGCTCGTGACTGACGCCGATTTCTACGTCAGCACGACCGGATCGGACGAGAACGACGGCTCCTTTGAGCATCCGTTCGCCACGTGGAACAAAGCGGTCGAGGCCGTTCGCGCCGTCAAGGACGGGACCGAAGGGATCACCGTCGCCTTTATGGCGGGTAATTACGGTCCTCTCTCGGTCACGATGACAGCAGCGGATTCGGGAACGGAAGATTCTCCGATCACGTACTGCGCTTACGGCGACGGCGACGTGATATTCGACGACGGATTCACCGTCGCCGAGAGCGAATTCGTTCCGCTCGACGCGGAGGACGAAACTCTCTTTACGGGAAATAACAAAAGCAAGATAATGAAAGCGGATATTTCGGGCCGTCTCGTCGACTACGATCCCGTCTCCACGATGATCCTGAGCGACGACGGGATGTGCACCCTCGCCCGCTTCCCGAATGTTTACGACGACGGCTCCGACCAGCTCATCAGAGGAGCGAACACGGTCGACGAAAACCATATCGTCATCAACTCGATCCTTTACAAAAACAGAATGAAGAATTACCACACGACGGACGGGCTCATCCTCTACGGGTACATCACGCTCGGATGGTTCAAGGACTACATTCCGACCGGAGGCGTGCAGACCGACCCCGAAACGGGCGACTTTACGTTCTATATCCCGCATCCCGAAAACACCCGCGGCGGTCATCTGCGCTTTGAGGAATGGTTCCCCGTCGATTACTACCAGATATCGGTAGTCAATATCTCCGAGGAACTCGACAACAAGGGCGAATACTGGATCGACCCCGACACGATGACGCTGTACGTTTACTCTCCGTCGGGCGATTACAATTTCACCGGCGGGAGCGGCGTGATGCTGAACCTCGGCGAAGCCGATCATATCGCGCTGCGCGGACTCACTTTCAGAAACTCGGCGGGAAGGATGATCGAAGGGAACGGCAACGAAGATATCCGGATCGCGGGATGCAGATTCACCGGATGCTCGGCGGATATTATGGTCGATATCGGAAACGTGAAGAATATCACCGTCAGGGACAGTGAATTCTCGAACGCCGCCAAGACCGCGCTCGATATCTGGGGCAACAGAACGAACGAGAGGTATTACGTCGACACGGGCGTCCGCATCGACAACAACCTCTTTACGAGGACCGGACTTGTGGTCGGGAACTCCGGCGCTCTCAGCATCGCAAGAACGTGCGGCACTCAGATCACTCACAACGAGTTCAGAAGGTGCTGCTGGGAAGGCGTCGACTTCAGAGGCGCGTGCGATATGATCGCCGAGTACAACGTGTTCGACGAAGTCTGCTGCAACGGCGACGACACCGGCGCTCTCAACAACTGGTCGAGCTACAACCTGTGCGGAAATATCATCAGGCACAACCTCTTCGTCAGGATAAAGGGCGGCACGAACGGACGCTTCTGCGCGTACCTCGACGACTCCGCGGGCACCGGGATGTACTCGAACCTCTTCTTCGACTGCGACGAACCGCAGATGAATCACGATATCTGCAAAAACAACGAGTTCGTCAACAACGTAACGATCTTATCGGGATGGGTGGCATACAATACTCATACGATGGAATTCGTCGAGGAGGCGGTCGCGGCGGGCGATCTCGACGCCATCAGGAACGACGGATCCTACAAAAAATGGGTGAGCGAGCTGGCGATCTATGAATCCGACCCGGAACTCAAGGCTGCCCTCGAGGCAAAGTGGCCCGCATTCTTCAGGATCACGACCGATCTCGACAGGGTCGGCGACGGAGAGTTCTGCCTGAACAATTCGATCACCGTGACCGGAAACAGAGCGATCACCAAAACGGGCAAGTCCTGGTCCTTCAACGAGGTCATCTCGAAATATTCCGTCATTGAGGACAACATCGCGTACTCGGTCGAGCAGAACCCGCTGTTCGTAAACCCGACGCGCGGAGACTATCGCCTCCGCGACGGGGTCGAATTCCCCGACGTTGAGTTTGAGAGCATGGGAAGATATTGACGTTTTCAAAGCAAAAAAGATCCGCGCCCTTCCCGGGCGCGGATCTTTTTCTTTACCGTTTGTCTTTCATAAGGTAACGGGATCTGTCCGGGGGGCGATCCCGTCGAGCGTTTTCTGCCCGATCTGAAGTATCCCGTCGTCGATCACGGCGAAGACGACATCTACCCTGTTCCCCTCGTCGAGGAAGTCCCGGCACGCCCGGAGCGCGACGCGCCACGCGAGATCGGCGGGATAACCGAATATCCCCGCTGAGATCAGCGGGAAGCCTATCGAGAGGCACCCGTTCTCACGGGCGAGCTCGAGCGACCGTCGGTACGCGCCGTACAGCTGTTCCGGCTCGCCGCGTTCGCCGCCTCTCCACACGGGTCCGACGGCGTGGATCACGTACTTCGATCTCAGTGCGAACCCCGGCGTGATAACGGCGGACCCGGTGGCGCAGCCGCCTATCCGGTCGCACGCAGCCTGAAGCTTCTCGCGCCCCGCGGCGGCGAAGATCGCCCCGCAGACGCCGCCTCCCGCCCGAAGACCCTCGTTCGCGGCGTTGACGATCGCGTCTGTCGAAAGGTCCGTGATGCCGATCTTTTTGATCTCAATGGAACCCATGTTTCCTCCGTCGGCTGAAGTTATTTCCAATGATAATTATACCATATCCGGGCGGAAAAATCATCCCGCGATACGGGTAACGATTTGCTTACGTTCCGCTATTGCGCAAAATGAAAGAGTGTGCTATAATATGCAAAATTCAGGAAGGGAGAGCGACCGTTATGAGGCAGACGGACTGGGAATCCCTCTCGCGGGAGGAAAAGAAAAAGCAGCTCTTCCTGAAACAGAAGGACCTGCTCGAAACGTTTCTCAAAAGCGGGGCGATCTCCCGCGCGCAGTACGAAAAAAGCTATAACGACATGAATGAGAAGTTGGGGATATCAAGCCCGGAAAACTGAAAAACGGCGTGTTTTCGCTGTGCCTGCGTATCCCGTGACGGAGCATTGTTGAACATATCCCCGCCGTGTGATATAATTGAAACAACAAAACGAATCTGCGAGGGCGTATGAAAAAAGAAAAAAGAAAAGCCTATCACAGCATACGGGGTAAGATATTCAACCTCGTTCTTATAACGATCATACTGATGATGGCGGCGTACACCGCCGTTATCGTCTATCAGTCTGTCAAGCTGACCGATCTCGTGCGCGGCACGAGCGATTCGCAGAAGGAGTCCATCTCCTCGATCTCCGAGGAGACGATGGCCGCCGTTCTGGACGCCAATATGATCCAGAGCACGCAGATGGAGGCGTATATCGCCGGGGACGTCTTCGGCGACGCGTCGCGCGTCGTGAAGATCGTTGCGGATTATACCGGCAAGCTCCTCGCCGACCCGGAGAACTACCCCATCCGCGAAGTCGCGCCGCCCGATATGGCGAAGGACGGGGAGATCAGCCTTCAGGTGCTGACGGAGGAAGGGGTCGACGTCTCCTCCCCCGCGATCAGGGACAAACTGGGGGTCATCGGCAACCTTACCGAACTCATGACCGCCGTTTACGCCGACGCGAACGTGGATTCGTGCTACGTTGCGCTTCCCGAGGGCGTAATGCTCCTCGTGGACAATCACTCCTCCTCGAAATTCGACGCGGACGGCAACGTGATCCCGATTCCGATCCGCGAAAGGCAGTGGTACACCGGCGCTGCGGAGGCGGGAGAACTGTACTATACGGACGTGACCTCCGACCTGTACACGGGCGAGATCAGCATCATGTGCTCCCTTCCCGTTTACTGCGACGGAGAACTCGTCGCAGTCGTCGGAGCCGACCTGTTCCTGAACGACGTGTCCGCGGCGGTCAACGCCACCATGAAAAGCGGCAGTTTCATCTGCATCGTCAACAAAAACGGCCACGTTCTCTTTTCTCCGCAGACGGAGGGCGTATTCAGAGTGCTGCCCGAGGACGAGGCGAAGGATCTCAGAAACACGGACAACGAACAGCTTTCCTCTTTCGTGTGCGATTCGCTTGAGACGACCACCGAACTTCGTCTGATCGAAGTAGACGGAGAGCTCTGTTACGTTACCGGATCTCCGATCGACAACGTCGGATGGGCCGTGCTCAGCGTCGTTCCGAAGTCGCTCGCGGATCAGCCCGCCGCCGCTATGCTCGAACGGTTCAACTCCATTCAGAGCGACGCGACGGATACCTTCTACCGGGCGATGAAGAACGCCGCCGTCACGATAATCGTACTGCTCGCCGTAGTTGTCGTCCTTGCGATCGCCGCCGCCGTCATACTGTCGAAACGCATAGTAAAACCGCTCTCCGCGATCACGAACAGAGTTCAGTCTCTCGGCGGGGACGACCTGCGGTTTTCCATGGAAGACGCCTACCGTACGAACGACGAGATCGAAGTTCTGGCGGAGTCCTTCTCCATGCTTTCCGGCAAGACTCTCGAGTACATTTCGGAGGTTAAAAACGTCACCGCGGAGAAGGAGCGCATCGGCGCGGAACTGTCTCTGGCGACGCGCATCCAGGCGGATATGCTTCCGAGCATCTTCCCCGCGTTCCCCGACCGTTCCGAGTTCGACATATACGCATCAATGGATCCTGCGAAAGAGGTCGGAGGCGACTTCTACGACTTTTTCACCGTTGACGACGATCATCTGTGCGTGTTCATCGCGGACGTATCGGGCAAGGGCGTCCCCGCGGCGCTCTTCATGATGGCGTCGATGATCATTCTGGCGAACAACGCCAAGATGGGTAAAAGCCCCGCGCAGATACTGACCGATTCCAACGCGGCAATCTGCTCGCATAACCGCGAGGAGATGTTCGTTACCGTGTGGCTGGGGATCCTGGAGATCTCCACAGGAAAGATCACGGCGGCAAACGCGGGACACGAATACCCGGCGCTGAAGATGCCGGACGGCTTCTTCGAGCTGCTTAAAGACAAGCACGGTTTCGTCATGGGCGGAATGGACGGCGTAAAATACAAGGAATACGAGATCGAAATGAAGCCCGGCTCAAAGCTGTTCCTGTATACGGACGGAGTTCCCGAGGCGACCGACGCGGATAAGGATCTTTTCGGTACGGAACGGATGCTCTCCGCTCTGAACGGATCGTCCGAAGCTCCGCCGAAGGAGATCCTCGGGGCTGTCCGCGGCGCGGTGGACGGTTTCGTCCGCGACGCGGAGCAGTTCGACGATCTTACGATGGTTTGCCTTGAATACCGCGGCCCGGGCGGAAAAGAAGAAAAAGAAAACGAAGAATAAAACGCGCGGGAATTCCCCGACCCGTCCGGCTGCGGCCGCGGGTCGGGGCTTTTCGTTTGAACGGCGCGGCGATGTATGATATAATTGATATGATAACGGCGTCACGGAGGGAACGATATGAAAAGACCGATCTCATTTCTGCTTGCGGTTTTAACTGCCGCGGCGTTTTTTGCCGCTGCCGCCGTCCCCGCGCTCGCCGAAAACGCGCCGTTCGTTGACGTGGCGAAGGACAGATGGAGCCGCGGCGCGATAGAATACGTTTTCTCACGCGGTATTATGAGAGGAGTGGGCGGCGGAAGATTCGATCCCGTGGGAACGACGACCCGCGCGATGGTCGTCACGGTCCTGTGGCGCGCCGAGGGCGAACCCGAACCCGCCGCGCCGAGCGGCTTTTCGGACGTTCCGGCAAACGCGTGGTTCGCCGACGCCGTAGCGTGGGCGAAGTCGAAGGGCGTCGTCAACGGCGTCAGCGAGACGGCCTTCGATCCGAACGGGAATATCACGAGAGAGCAGCTGGCGGCGATCCTTTTCCGCTTCTGCGACGCGAAAAATCTGTTCGTTGACGAACCCGGCGACCTGTCGGGCTTTGCCGATCGCGGAAAGATCAGTTCTTACGCCCAAGAGGCCGTCGGCTGGGCGGTCGGCGCGGGCCTTATCGGCGGAGTCGCGAAAGACCGCCTCGAACCCCGCGGTTTTGCGACGAGAGAGCAGGTCGCGACGGTCCTTATGCGTTTCGATACGACCGAATTCACCCCGCTCGCGGACTTTTACCGGCCGTACGTCGACCGGATAGCGGATTATTCGGAGGAAATGCTCCGCGGTGAGACGGCGCGCCTCGGCGCGGATCCGACCTCCACCCTCGCTGATCTTCACGTCTGGGGCAACGGGCTTATCCTCATGGGGCTCGCCGAACTCGGCAGATACGAAGCGGTAGAGGAATACGCGGACACGTGCCTCGACCATCACGACAGAAACGGAGCCGTTTCCGCCGACGCGGGCCTCGCCGGTTTCGCAATGCTCGAAATGTATGAGCGTACGGGTGAAGAAAAATACCTGACCCTCGCCCGCGAAGCGCTCGCCGGGATCCTCGAAAGACCCACCGACGCGTACGGCGAGATAAAATACGACAGAAACGACAATACCGACGTTTACGTTGACGGCACCGGCATGGTGACGCCGCTACTCGCCCGCTGGGGAGCGGAATTCGGCGACGCGGACGTGCGTGACACAGCCGTGCTTCAGGTGAGCAATTTCCTGAAAATGGGCGTAAATCCGAAGTACCGTTACGCGTATCACGGATACAACAGAGGCGGCGTTTTTCAGGGCGAGATGGGCTGGGGCAGAGGCACCGGCTACCTGATGCTCGCGATCGGGAGCGTGATGCGCTACTGCGGCGACGAAGAGATCAACGCGAAATGCGAGGAGTTCGTCGAATATACGTTCCGGCGGCTGAAACCGGATAACAAATTCGGGTGGACCCTGTCCGATCCCGACGCCGACTCCGATACTTCCGCGACGGGCAAGATCATGTGGGGAGTCATGATGGCGAAGCAGGCGGGCCTCTGCTCCTGCGTCAGCGACAGGACGGTCAAGGCGATCGCGAAGGCGGGGCTGACCGACGTATACGACGGCATGGTGAAGGGATCCTCCGGCGGTTCCGGCGGATTCGGCTCCTACAGCGATCTGCACGACGAAAACACGAGTTACGGTCAGGGCGCGATGCTCTGCTTTTACGCCCTGTTCCTCCGTTATCTCGAAAACGGATGAAGATCCCCTCGTCGAAAAAGGTCGCTTTACGGCGGGGGGAAAATATGGTACAATATGCGGTAAGGTACTGCGGGCCGGGTCCCGGCTCCGTATCGTCCGGATCTTATGAAAATGGAGGAGTCATGAAAAGAAGTCTCTTGTGCATCGTTCTGACGGCGGTGATGCTGCTGTCGTTCGTCGGATGCTCGGGCGTGACGAAGAGTTCCTCTGAGCATCTTGAGGATTACGTCTTCACCGTCCGGTATCACGACGATTTCAACGTTCTTCAACTGACGGATATCCACTGGAACGTCAACTCGTCGATCAGGTCGTCGACGGGGTATCTCGACAAACTGTTCAAAGAAGTGAACGATCATATCGTCGCGGCGCAGGGCGCGTCGGCGAAGATCGACCTCGTCGAGCTGACGGGCGATACGTTCATGCTCGCCAACTCCTACCACCTCGACACTTTCATCGAATATATCGAAGGGAAAGCCGAGGAATACGGTTTCGTATACGCTCCGATCTGGGGCAACCACGACAGACACTGCCTGTACAATCCCAACGAACTCGCCGCCAAGTTCATGAACGCGCCGCATTGCGTTTATTTCGAACAGACCGACGATCTGTACGGCAGAAGCAATTACGTCGTCAACCTGACGGAGGACGGGACCGCGGGGACCGCCGCGGTGTGGATGATCGCGAATCTCGATTCGGGCGCCGCGTTCTCCGAGACGGAACTTTCGATATCGAAAGACTACGATTACATACGTCCCGAACAGACGGAGTGGTTCATAAAAGAGCACGCGCTCGCCGGTGAGGACGTCCCCGCCATCGCGTATTACCACATCCCGCAGGACGAGAACGAAGCCGCGTGGGTCGCCGTCACCGAGGAAGGCGCGCAAATCAGGAACAAGTTCTTCAAGCTCGAGGGGTTCGCCGACAACGGAAACGAAAAATACGCCAGCGACTTCATCGACCGCGCGAAGGATCACAACCTGAAAGCGGCGTTCATGGGTCACGCGCACAACGTCGACTGGACTTTCGAGCAGGACGGAGTCGTCATTGGTCTCGGCGTCAAAACGGGAACGGAACTCTACTTCGCTCATATAGACGCGAGCTCGGACGACGAAGCGATGCAGGCGGGCCTTGCCTCGGTCGGTATCGACGAAGATTTCGACCTCATCGGCGCGTCGCTCGTCACGCTGACCGACCGCGACGGATCGTTCGATCTCGAGCATCTCTATTTCAACGAAAGGGAAAACGGTGATTTCGCCGCTTGGGTCAAATGGTGATGAATACTGACAAAAAACAGACGAAACAAAACGTCGTCGTCACCGCCGCCGTCGCTCTATTCTTCATTCTGTCGGCGTTCACTTTCATGAATTTCCTTTACTGTCTCTCCGACTGCGTCGGATCGATCGTCTGCGCGTCGCCCGACGTCGCTCTGCGCGACGCGATAAGATCCGGTCCGATATTCCTCTCGTTCTTCCTGTCGCTCAGCGGCCTGTTGACGGCTCACACGTTCTACCGCAACGAGAGCCCCGAGATACTGAGAAAAAAGGCGAAAAAGCACGCCGTGATCGGGATCGTGCTCGGCGCTGCGATCATCGTTTACGTTATCGCGATGCTGATCGCGGGCAAATACGTCTCGATCGTCGAGGGCGCGCCGTCGCGGCTCTATCCGCTTGACGCGGTGATCTACGCCGCAGGTTTCATCGCGGCGGGGATCGCGGTCCTCGTTTACCTCAAAAAAGCGGGCGACGGTCGTTTCGTCGGTCCGTGCCGCGCTCCTGTGTGGAAGAAGTGCCGCGGTCTGCGGAGCGTCTTCAGAGCGTTCTGGCTGCTTATCGGTCTTTACGGATTCTGCGGATTCTTCTACAGCTTCTTCATCGTGGACTTCGGGAACGGATACGTTCCCTACTCGATCGCGGCGATGTGCGTATCATTCACGGCGTTCGTTTCGCTTTGGGTCTGGGAGTTCATCTTCAACAACATGACCGAGGAAAAGCGCAAAAAAGCGACGCTCCCGTTCGGTCTTATATACCTTTGCCTTTCGGTCGGAGCGGCGGTCTTCTACTTCATCGCTCTGAAGAATAACCTCGACGGTCCGGCGAACGTCGGATTCGGGCTTCTCCCGATCGCGTTCTCCGCGAGCGTCAATATCGCGACGCTCCTCGTAGTCGCCGTACCGATCATCGCCTCCGTAACGATGGTGGTCAAAGGACTGTTCAGATTGAGAAAAGCAAAAAACTGACCGGAAACCGATTTCCCCTCCCCGGCTGCGCTGAAACGCAGCCGGGGACTTTTTCGTTTGAATGAAAAGGGAAAATATGATATAATCGTAAACGTAATAATGATCCGGGGGTGCGTATGAAAAAACTGTTGTCTTTCGTTATCGCGGGCCTGATGCTCGCGTCGGCTCTTGCTTCCGTGATTCCGGCGTTCGCGGCGTCGGGTTTCTCGGACGTTGAAAATGCCAGATGGAGCGCCAAATCAATAGAGTACGCGGTCAAAAACGGATATATGAACGGCGTCGGAGACGGCAAGTTCGATCCGTCCGGTTCTCTGACCAGAGGAATGGTCGTCACCGTTCTGTGGCGGCGCGAGGGTTCCCCCGAGCCCGCCGCTCCGAGCGGCTTTGACGACGTCAGGGGCGACGAGTGGTACGCGAAAGCCGTCGCCTGGGCGAAGGAGACCTGCGTCGTCAACGGACTGAGTGCGAAAAGATTCGGTCCGAACGAATATATCACGAGAGAACAGCTCGGAACGATGCTCTTCCGTTTTTCGTCTTCCGCTCCGGTATCCGTGCCCGAACGCGCCGACCTTTCGTCTTATGAAGACGGTGAAAAAGTCAGCGGTTGGGCCGACGAGGCGATGAAGTGGGCGGTCGAAGCCGGCCTTATCAACGGCACGGGCGGCAACAAGCTTGCGCCCGAAGGAAAGGCGACGCGCGAGCAGTTCGCCGCGATCATCGAGAGATACGACAACTCGTTCAAGCTGAAATATAACGAACCGGTTCTCAAATCTCAGTACACCGAGCCGGAATACCCGCTCGTCGAAGACGCCGATATATACGTGGCGACTGACGGAGACGACTCCTCCGCGGGAACGAAGGACGCGCCTGTCGCCTCGTTCGCCCGCGCGATCGAGATGGTGCGCGACCTGAAACAGGCGAAGACGGGCGATATCACCGTCGCTTTCATGGCCGGTAACTACGGACCGCTGTCCGTCGAGTTGAACGCGGAGGATTCGGGAAGCGAGACGCAGAGGATAACCTACTGCAAATACGGCGACGGAGACGTCGTCTTTTCGGGCGGCGTCACGTTCGACGCGGACGATATGCTGCCGCTGACGGACGCCGAAAAGGAATATTTCAACCCGTCGAGAGCGGACAAAATCAGAAAGATCGATCTTGACGATTTTCTCGACGAGGTCCCCGAGCCCGACGATTTCGTGCTCTTCGACGAGGAATCGTTCTGCGTCGAGGCGCGATTCCCGAACAAATACGACGACGGCTCCGACTCTTTTATGAGTGCGGCGAGAACGTACGACGACACCTCGCTCGAGATCACGAACCCCGTCTTTGCAAACAGGCTCGCAAAGTACGGCAGCAAAGCGCTCGAAACACTGAAAATATACGGATACATCATCCGCGGATACAGAAAAGACACGTTCAAAGTCTCGGGATACGATCCGGACAGCTGTATCCTCTCGATAGCGAACTGGTACGAATCGGAACTCGGCAGAATGAGACCCGATTGGACAGGAGTGACGGGACAAGGCATCGATCTGTGCCTCTCAAACGCTCCATACGAGCTTGACTCCGCGCACGAGTACTGGATCGACCCGGCGGAAAACGCACTTTACGTCTACGATCCGCACGGAGAATACGAGATCCCGCTCGGATCGGGTGAAAAGAAGATCCTCGACATGAATTACCTCGTATCGATCGGTCTTGAAGAACTCGCAGAGGAACACAGCTGCATGATCGAGGCGAACGACGTCGGATCCGTCACTTTCCGCGGTCTTTCGTTTGAGAACGCGGAGGGAGAATTCGTATACGCGTCCCATTCCGAAGATATAGTCCTCGACGGATGTTCTTTTCACGACTCAACGGGTTACTTCCAGGTCATGTTCGATTACTGCCGCGGGGAACGGATGGAACCCGAGATCGTCAACTGCGATTTCGACCGTTCGTTCGGAGCCGCCGTTATCATCCACGATTCCGCGAGCGGCCCGGACAGATACGAAAGACACGTCGACGCTCTGATCGACAACTGCCGCGTGTCGAGCGCAAACCTGACGTTCGACGTCTACGGAGCGGTCATCTTCGACGACGCCGGCGGCGGTACCGTTTCCCACTGCCTGTTCGAGAAGTGCAGCCGGTGCGCCGTGACCTATACGAATTCGTTCGATATCCTAATCGAATACAACGACTTTGCGGGCGCGATGTACAACTCGCAGGACGGCGGCATCATTTATTCCTGGGGAAATCAGGACGGAAACTGCGTGATAAGATATAACCTGTTCCGTCGGATACTCGAATCGGACGGAGTCGGAAGAATGATTCTCTACGCCGACGACGGAGAGTGCGGGACCCGAATGTACTCCAACCTCATATTCAACGGAAGCTTGGTCGTTTTCGCCGGAGCCGGACGCGACAACAGTTTCTCCTACAACGCCTCTATCCACCCCCTCAGTATCTCGGTGCAGTCGTATATCTCCGCGTTCAAGGAACTCGGCGAAGGCGCGCACAGGCAGTGGCCGATCTACGTTCACGACAGAAGATGGGCAAAGATAAGAGAGTATTGCGGAACGGTGCCCGGCTACGCCGAAGCGTTTGAGAAAAGACGGCCCGGGATCCTGTCGCTGTCGTTCGACGTCGCGGACGTCGACCTGCCGAATTTCTATCTTGCGCCGACAAATGAGATCAAGGGAAACGTCTTCGTGAAAGACAAAGACAGCAACCCGATCGACATGGGCGGGGACTCGCCGAAATACTGCGACGTCGGAAACAACGTCGTCTTCCCGTACAGCGAAAATCCGATATTCGTCAACCCGACGAGAGGCGACTACCGGATACGCGAAGGCGTCGACTTCCCTGATATTCATTTTGAAGAGATCGGTCGGTATTGACCGTATAGGCCTTCCCTTGAGGGCAGCGAAGCGCATGACGCAAGAGTGAATGACAACCCGGTGGGTTGTCAGAGCCTCGTCTCAAACAGACCCGTCACCGTCGAGATAATATGGAACGGCGGCGCCGCGTCGAAAACGGTCGAAGCCGTCGCGAGTAAAAATTTTCCCCGGCCATCGGAAACGAGACCGGGGATTTTTGATTTACAGAAAGATCGGAATATGATATACTGGATACGATCAGAGTATTTGGAGGTAACGTTATGAAAAGACCGCTTTCCCTGATTCTCGCTTTGGTGATGATCCTCGCCGCGATCGTTACCGCGATCCCCGCTTATGCGGCGTCCGGCTTCTCCGACGTCGACGACGGCAGATGGAGCGCGTCGTCGATCAAATACGCCGTGAGATGCGGCTATATGAACGGCGTCGGCGACGGGAAGTTCGACCCCACGGGTCACCTGACCCGCGCGATGGTCGCCACCGTTCTGTGGCGGCGCGAGGGTTCCCCCGTTCCCGCCGCTCCGAGCGGATTCGAGGACGTGCCCGAAGGCAAGTGGTACACCGACGCCGTGGCGTGGGCGAAAGAGACGGGTATCGTCAACGGACTCACGCCGACTACGTTCGGACCGAACTCGTACATCACAAGAGAACAGCTCGGAACGATGCTCTTCCGTTTCTCCGCGACCGCTCCGGTATCCGTGCCCGAACGCGCCGACCTTTCGTCTTATGAAGACGGTGAAAAAGTCAGCGGTTGGGCCGACGAGGCGATGAAGTGGGCGGTCGAAGC
>JAFRQK010000033.1 GCA_017428635.1 Clostridia bacterium
AGAAGTCTCGACACAGCTCAAATCGTACGAACCGCTCGGTACGTTCGGCATCTCGGTGACGAATCAGCTCGCGGATCTGACGAGGACTCCGTTCGTGAAGATCTGCTACGAATATACGGGCGGCGAGCCCGATACTCTCTTCCCCGCGTACCTGTCGAATAAGTCGATCCACCGCAATTACCGCACTTCCCCCGTCTCGTTTGAGCGCGGCCCGGACGACGCGGGATACCGCACCGCGATCTGCGATACGACCGCGGCGGTCGCGGCGATCGGAGGCACGTTCGATATCGAGACTGCCGACAACGTCCACGTGATGATAAAACCGTTCGAGGGCGCGCCCGAGGGCGCGGGATTCCGCGTCCGCTATATCGCGCTCTTCGCGACGAGGGAAGCGGCTGAGTCGTACAAAGGCGAAGAACACGCGGATTTCCTCAAGAACTATCATCTCGACGAGTACGTCGAAGCCGAAAAGGTCGACGACGCGACGGTCGAGAGTTACCTTTCTCTCATCCGCGAAAAGATAAAAGAGATAAAGGAAAGTCCTTCCTCCTTCACCCCGGAGGACGCCCCCGAGGGCGCGACCGTCTGGTACGTGTCCTCGATCCACGGCGACCCGAAGAACGACGGCCACTCGCCGGAAACGCCTCTCTCCTCGCCCGAGGACCTCTACAAAAGATACGGCGCGGTCGGGGGCGACGCGAAGTACGTCTCCAAAGTCAAAAAGGGCGACTGGGTCTTCTTCGAGAGAGGCAGCGTCTTCTATCCGTGGAGGTACTACTACCACACCCTCGCGACGCTGACCACGCAGGAAGATTCGTACTACGGCGCGTACGGCGACCCGTCCGCACCTAAACCGGTCTTCAAGGGCTCGTACGACTTCGGCGGCGGATGCGGCGACTGGAAGCCCACCGAGTGGGAGGATATCTACGTTCTTGACCTGCTCCCGCTCAATCCCGAGGGACTCGAAAACTTCGCGAGCGTCGACGGCGACGTCGGGAAGATAATCTTCAACGGCGGGCAGTATCTCGGCGTCAGGGTCTTCCCGAGCGAGGAGTCCGAGCAGAACGACGTCGCAACGGACCCGTTCGGCGAGGGCAAAACGACGCGCAATATGTACGAGATGGGCAACTGCGACGAGTACTTCATGTCCGGCGGTACGACGGCTCGTGATCCCGGCGACGCTCTGCGGAACAATCTCGAATTCATCCACGACAGAAGCGCGTGCAAAGTCTATCTGCGCTGCAAGTGGGGCAACCCCGCGGACGTTTTCGACTCGGTGGACGTCTGCCGCGTCGCGAACGTCGGATGGCTCGCCGACGGAGGCCATTACGACAACCTTTGCTTCCTTTATTCCTCGTACATCTGCGCCGAGATCGGCAGCAATGCGGTCGTGACGTGGTGTGAAGCGGGATACGGCGGCGGATGCGTCGGCTCGGTCGGCACCGGCATCGGCGGATTCGGCTTTTGCGAGCGGCTCGAGATCGATCACTGCTATATCCACGATATCGAGGACGGCCCGATGGGTACGCAGCAGGCGGGGCACGATTCCGGAAACAACACGCTCAACAACGTCATCCTCACGAACAACGTGGTGGTCACGGCGCAGAACCTCGTCGAGCTCTTCCACACGAACCGCGAGGAGGGCCCCGACGGACTCGGGATAAACAAGATAACCGGCGCGCGCGTGACGGGCAACTACGGCGCCTATATCGGATACGGCTATCCGCGCACCGTCAACCAGGCGGCGGAGGGACTGGTACTCCACAACTGGTACTACGGCGAGATGGTCGACTGCAGATTCTGGAACAACACGCTCGTCTGCTGCGAGGGCTCCGTGATCGGAGCGCACGTCGCCTCGGACGGCAACGAACGCGGATGGCTGATGCACGACAACACGTACGTTCTCAATCCGCGTATCTGCTATATCCTGCGCGGGACGGACGGAACTCTATTCACGAACCTGCACAAGGAGTTCCTCGCGTCTTACAAAATGCCGTACACCGACAGGTATCTGTCGTATCTCGTCAGTAACGGTATCGAATACGGATCGAAGTTCTACACGTTCGACACGATCTCGGAGGGCGAGGCGAACCGGTATTTCGTCACCACCGGGTATTACGTCGAGCGCGGAATAAGGCCCAACTGACTTCGCGGGGCTGTCACACGGCAGCCCCTTTTGATTTTTCACCGTATCATCATTTCGGGATCTGTAGGGACGCCTCTCAGGCGTCCGAACCTTATAGCCAAGCCGCGTCCGCTTGCTTTGCAAGCGGGATAAAATTTCCTTTTGAAACGGGGCCCCACCCATTTCATTTTGCTTCGCAAAAACAAGAAATTTTTACGGCGGTTGCCGTGAAATGAATGCGCCTGCGGGCGCGGGATATACTGTTCGGAGGGCTGCGAGCCCTCCCTACGGTCTATTGTTGAAATGCAATCGAATATATGTTATCATTAAACCGTAACCCCCGAAAAGGAGAAAAACCTATGAAAAAACTGCTTTGCCTTCTTCTTGCGGCGGCGACCTTCGCCGCTATGATCCCGCTCGCGCTGTCCGTAAGTTCGGCAGGCGACGTTTTCCCCTTCACCGACGTCCCGGCGGACAAATGGTACCGCCCCGAGGTCGAGTTCGCGTGGGAGAACGGTCTCATGCAGGGCGTCTCCGCGACGAAATTCGCGCCGGGATCCCCGATGACCCGCGCGATG
>JAFRQK010000034.1 GCA_017428635.1 Clostridia bacterium
CCCGTTTCAAAAGGAAATTTTATCCCGCTTGCAAAGCAAGCGGACGCGGCTTGGCTATAAGGTTCGGACGCCTGAGAGGCGTCCCTACAGATCCCGAAATGATGATACGGTGAAAAATCGAAAGGGGCTGCCGTGTGACAGCCCCGCGAAGTCAGTTGGGCCTTATTCCGCGCTCGACGTAATACCCGGTGGTGACGAAATAGTGATTTGCCTCGCCTTCCGAGATCGTGTCGAACGTGTAGAATTTCGATCCGTATTCTATTCCGTTGCTTACGAGGTAAGAAAGGTATCTGTCGGTGTACGGCATCTTGTATCCCGCGCTGAACCGCTTTTCGAGGTTCTTGCGCAGCGTGAGGTCGCTCCCGCGCAGGATATAGCAGATACGCGGGTTGAGGACGTACGTGTTGTCGTGCATCAGCCATCCGCGCTCGTTGTTGTCCGAGCCGACGTCCGCGCCGATCACGGAGCCCTCGCAGCAGACGAGCGTGTTGTTCCAGAACCGGCAGTCGACCATTTCGCCGAAATACCAGTTGTGGAGCGCGAGCCCCTCCGCCGTCTGGCTGACGGTGCGCGGATAGCCGTATCCGATATAGGCGCCGTAGTTTCCGGTCACGCGCGCCCCGATGATCTTGTTCGTCCCCAGCCCGTCTTCGCCCTCGATTATGTTGTCGTTGAAGAGTTCGACGAGATTCTGGGACGTGGTAACGACGTTGTTCGTCAGGGTCACGTTCCTCAGCTGAATCCCGGGAGTCGATCCGGTCTCCTGCGTCCCCATCGGGCCGTCCTCGATGTCGTGGATATAGCAGTGATCGATCTCGATCCGGTCGCAGTAGCCGTACCCGCCGATGCCCGTGCCGACCGATCCGACGCATCCGCCGCCGTAACCGGCCTCACACCACGTCACGACCGCATTGTTGCCGATATCGGCGCAGATATACGAGGAGTACAGGAAGCAGAGATTGTCGTAATGACCGCCGTCGGCGAGCCAGCCGACGTTCGCTCTGCGGCAGACGTCGACCGATTCGAACACGTCCGCGGGGTTGCCCCACTTGCAGCGCAGATAGACTTTTCCCTCGCTCCTGTCGTGCATGAATTCGAGATTGTTCCGCAGAGCGTCGCCGGGATCACGAGCCGTCGTACCGCCGGACATGAAGTACTCGTCGCAGTTGCCCTGCTCGAACATATTTATCGTCGTCTTGCCCTCGCCGAACGGTTCCGCCGCTACGTCGTGTCCTTCCCATTCCTCGCCCGGGAACACCCTGACGCCGAGATACTGCCCGCCGTTGAAGATTATCTTTCCGACGTCTCCGTCGACGGAGGCAAAGTTATCGAGTCCCTCGGGAATGAGCGGGAGCAGGTCAAGAACGTAGATATCCTCCCACTCGGTGGGCTTCCAGTCGCCGCATCCGCCGCCGAAGTCGTACGAGCCCTTGAAGACGGGTTTCGGCAGGGAGGGGTCGCCGTAAGCGCCGTAGTAAGAATCCTCCTGCGTGCAGAGCGTCGCGATTATTTGATTATAGTATCTCCACGGATAGAAGACGCTGCCCCTCTCGAAGAAGACCCAGTCGCCCTTTTTGACTTTGGAGACGTACGTCGCGTCGCCTCCGATCTTACCGTATCTCTTGTAGAGATCCTCGGGCGAGGAGAGAGGGGTTTCGGGAGAGTGGCCGTCGTTCTTCGGATCGCCGTGGATCGAGGACACGTACCAGACGGTCGCGCCCTCGGGGGCGTCCTCCGGCGTGAAGGAGGAGGGGCTTTCCTTGATCTCTTTTATCTTCTCGCGGATGAGCGCGAGGTAGTTCTCGACCGTCGCGTCGTCGACCTTTTCGGCCTCGACGTACTCGTCGAGACGGTAGTTTTTGAGGAAGTCCTCATGTTCTTCGCCTTTATACGCCTCAGCCGCTTCCTTCGTAGCGAAGAGAGCGATATAGCGGACGCGGAAACCCGCTCCGTCGGGCGCGCCCTCGAAGGGTTTTATCATTACGTGGACGTTGTCGCCCGAGTCCTTACCGAACGTGACGTTAAACGAAGCGACCGCCGCGGTCGTGTCGCAGATCGCGGTGCGGTATCCCGCGTCGTCCGGGCCCTGCTCAAACGCGACGGGAGTCGTTCGGTAATTGAAGGTCCCCGCTCTGTTCGACAGGTACGCGGGGAAGAGCGCCTCGGGCTCGCCGCCGACGTACTCGTAGCAGATCTTCACGAACGGGGTCCGGGTCAGATCCGCGAGCTGATTCGTCACCGAGATGCCGAACGTGCCGAGCGGTTCGTACGATTTGAGCGAAACGGATCGCTCTCCGTTGTACGCGACGTGGCCGGGGTCAACGTACGTGTCGTCGGGGTAAACCGAGAGGTAAGGATACTCGGCGTCCTCACGGAGTTCTTCTCCGAGTTTGCCCTGAAGGACGAAACCGTTCCAGTACAGATACTTCGCGCCGAACACGACGGTATCGGCGGCGATATCCGGCGTATAGCCGTCCCAGAGGTTTGCCGTGACCTTCAGCACGTTGTGCAGAAGCGTCGCAGCCTCGGCGCGGGTGATGTCCGCCTTCGGGTTGAACCTTCCCGCTTTGTCGCCGTTGAAGAC
>JAFRQK010000035.1 GCA_017428635.1 Clostridia bacterium
GACCGTCAGTTTTCGCATTTTGCGAAAACTGACCCGCGGGAGCGAGAACGAATCCCCCCGCGCCAAAGGCGCGGCCTTTGCAAAAAACAGTACCCTTCATTCAAAGTACCCCCTGCTCCGCAGGAGCAGCCTGCTTGACGTGCGGTAAACTATATCGAGAGCGAATTGATCGTTAATGTCTCACCTCATCCGAGTCCTTCGGACCCACCTTGTCTACCCTGCGGGGTTCGGTCAGGCGCGGCTCTGACAGCCCACCGGGCTGCCATTCACCACCGCGCCGTGCGCTTCGCTACCCTCAAGGGGAAGGCTATTATCCCCCCATGCCGCAGGCATGGCCTTGATAAGAAACAGTTCCCTTCATCCAAAGCCCCCGCGCCGAAGGCGCGTCTGTTTGCACTATTTGCTTCGCAAACAGAACAAACAGGATAAAATTCCGTTTGAAATGGGACCCGACCCATTTCATCCGTCTTCGACGGAACACGGAATTTTACGGCGGTCAACATATAGGTTACCCTATGCGTGATCCTTTTTTCTCTTGCATTCCCTTTGCCTCCATGCTACAATTATCTTCAACGTTATTATCTTTTTTGCCGGAGATTTTTCATGCCTCTCAAACTCATCAAACTCACCCCCGAATACAAAACCGCCCTCATCGAGATGATCGACGAGTGGCGCGAGGATATCGAAAAGAATCACACGAACAGTTCCCCGTGGACGATATTCAGAAACGATCCGCGCGATTTTGACTTTTACCTCGAACACCTCGAATTCAAAAAGCCGGAGAACGGCCGCGTTCCCGACTCCGTTTTCTTCCTTCTGGACGAAGACCGGGACCGTCTTCTCGGCGCGGTCAATATCCGCCATTACCTCAGCGATCAGCTCTTGAAAGAAGGCGGCCATATCGGCGACGGCATACGCCCGACCGAACGCGGAAAAGGATACGGGACGGAGCTCGTCCGCCTCGCCCTCATTGAGTGCAGGAAACTCGGGATCGAAAAGGTTCTCATGACCTGTGACAAGATCAATACCGCCTCCGCGAAGACGATAATCAAAAACGGCGGCGTCCTCGAAAACGAGTTCGTAAACTCCGAGGGGCAGATCGAACAGAGATACTGGATCACTTTGGTTGACTGATCGGATGAAAACCATGATCGTCGCAGTTGATAAAACCAACGTCGCCGCCGCGGCGCAGGTCCATTCTGCCTCGTGGCGGGAGTCCCACCGCTCTTTCTGCGATCCCGATTTCATCGCTCTGCACTCGCCGGAACGTCAACGGGAATACATAGAGCGAAAAATGAGATCGGGGACTGCGTTCTATATGCTTGTCGACGGCGGACCGGTCGGGATCGTGTCGGTGACGGGGGATCTGATCGAGGATCTTTACGTTCTGCCCGAAAAACAGGGCATGGGGTACGGAACGGAACTTCTGAAGTTCGCAGTCGGGAAATGCGAAGGGATCCCGACTCTTTGGATACTTGAAAACAACGTTATGGCCGCGGAGTTCTACCGCGGGAAAGGATTCCGTGAAACCGGACGGATAGGGTCGGTCGCGGACGGGTTGGATGAGATAGAATTTGAACTGAAATAAAAAAGCAGGCTCACGCCTGCTTTTTCGTTTTTGTCATTGTTTGTCGTAAACGTTCACCACGAAGCGTTTCAGCATCGCGGCGACCTGTGCGCGCGTAGCGGACGCGCCGGGGTCGAGTTTCAGACGAGTGCCCGAACCCGAGCCGAAAATGATCCCTTCCGCCACCGCCCATGAGAAGGCGTCCGTCGACCAGTACGACAGTTCAGCCACGTCAAAGAAGGACGAGAGGTCCGCCCTGTTGAAACGATCGTATCCCTTGCCTTCGGTGAATCTCTGGAGGAAAGTGACGGCTTCCTCGCGCGTCACCGCGGCGTAAGGATTGAAGTGAGTATCGTCGACTCCTTTGGTGACGCCGTTCGAAGACGCCCAAGCGACGGCGTCTTCGTACCAGCTTCCCGCCTCGACGTCGACGAATTTCCCGCGCGCCTCGTCGCCGACTGCGGGGGAACCCTCAAGACGCCACAGGACCGTGACGAGCATTGCGCGCGTCATCGTCGCGGCCGGCGAGAAAGTATTCGCGGAGGTGCCGAGGAAAAGTCCCCGGGAGATCACGTAGTCTATCCCGTCGTGCGCCCAGTTGCCCACGGCGGGCATATCGGTGAATTTCGCTCCCGGACAGTACGGACCGAAGCCGCACAGCACGGTCCCGTCGGTGATCCTCGGGTATTTGCCCGAAGTAGCCGATTCGTCGCCGACCGTGAACTCGTGTTCTTCCACGATATACGCGCCGTCCGAGTTGGATGCGGATATCCTGTAAACGTATACGCCGGGCGGCAGAGTGCCGAAAACGACGTATTTGTCGATCTTTGAGATATCGTAAACGTACTCCGCCGGATAAGTTACGGAACCCGTCAGCATTTTTCCGTTCGCGTCCCAGACGCCCGCGGAGAGCTCGGTGATCGGGGATGTGAACGATACGACCGCTCCCTTGAGGGTGTACGAATCTCCCGTTTTGACCGTCACCGGATAGTTGCAGTAGACGCCGTAGATACCGCGTTTTTCGGACGGAGCGCAAGTGCCGTACGAGGGCCAGAACGTGTTTACCGCGTACCAGACGCGCAGTCCGTACGAGAAGGCGGCGCACCGCTCGAACAGTTCCGCGAAAAGGACGGTCGCGTCGACGCATCCTTCGAACGTGTCGGGGATCGCCCGCATCGCCGTGAGCGTCGCGCATTCCGACCCCTCAAGTTCGTATTTGAGGTACTTCATCTGTCCTTCGACCGTATCGTAGAACAAACCGTTTTCTTCACACCACTTTTTGAGCCGTTCGTATCTCGGGCCGTTCCACATGAAGAGACCGTACGAGTAAAGACCGTTCGTGTCGATATCGCCCGCGTTCGGATTGAACGAACATTCGCACATTATGTTCGCCATGATCCCCGCGGCGGCGGCGGTCGTCAGTTCGAGATCTTCCGTGAGAAAAGAAAACACTTCTTCCTCGACCGTTGCAGCCCCGACGGAGACCGGCATGACGAAAAGCGCCGTGAAGAGCGCGGCGAGAAGAAGCGATATGATCCTCGTTTTCAGTTTCAAGAGACGACCTTCTTTCGGATAAAACACGTTTGCGGCTGGCGTTTATAATTCTACCATATATCCCACGCTTTGTCTACCGGACCGGCAAAGTGGCATTATTTACCGCTTTCCCGCTTCCCGGCAAAAAAGCTTTTGAGAAGAGCGGCGGACTCGTCCGCGAGAACGCCCTCCTTGATCTTCGTTCTGTGACCGACGGGGAGCGAACCGAGATCCGATACGCTCCCGAAGGCTCCGTATTTCGGGTCTCTCGCACCGAAGACGGTCCGGGGTACTCTGGCGTTGAGGATCGCGCCCGCGCACATGGGACAAGGCTCGAGCGTGACGTAGATCTCGCAACCGACGAGACGCCAGCCGTGAAGCGTACCGCACGCGCGGCGGATCGCGGCGGTCTCCGCGTGGTAAAGCGCGTCTTTTTTGCTCTCGCGGCCGTTGTAATCCGCCCCTACGATGACGCCGTCTCTTACGACGACCGCGCCGACGGGCACCTCGTCTTCTTCCGCCGCGGCGGCGGCGAGTTCGAGCGCGCAGCGCATGAAATACTCGTCGCGTTCGTTTTCACCTTCAGGCGGAGACTCATATTTTTCCGTTATTCTTCTGATTATTTCTTCTCTTTCCATCGGGCCTTTCCTCCGGTGAGCAGCATTACCCCCGCCGCGATCGCGGCGATCCCCGCGAAAACGGAGAGCGGGACGACGGGCTCGATCCCCGTCGCCGTCAGGGCGAGCGAAACGTAAAGCGCAAGATTATACAGCGCGTGAGCGGCGATCGGACCGACCGGGATAAGGGACCGCTTTTTCGCCGTCAGACCGTACGGGGCGATCGCGGCGAGGATCACTCCGGCGGCGAACGGGAAGACGTATCCGCTCCCCGGGTGGAACGCGGCGAAACCGACGGCCGTTACGACCGCAGCGCCGATCCGCGCCGGGATGGGATCGTCCCGCTCACGGAGCGCTCCGAGCAGAACGCCTCTGAAAAACGTCTCCTCGAGGACTGGATACACGGTACATCCGAGGATCGCCCGGATAATGAGTTCGCGCGTTGAATACGACGGCGCGTCCGTCTTTACAAGACCGGACGTCGAGATCAGAACGTTGACCGCGAGGAGCAAAAAGACAGCCGCGGGGACGAGATAAGCGGGCTTTTTCGACCGCAGCGGTTCACCGGACCCCGGGAACTCTCCTTCCGCCTCGGGCCGCGGGCGAGCGACGGCGAGAGCCGGAGCGCATCCGACGCCGAGCGACACCGCCGTCAGAGCCGCGCTCACGCCGGCGGGGAGGGCGGCGTCCGTTTTCAGGAGGGCTGACGCCGCGAAAAAGAGAAGACGGGACAGACCGAAGGCGGCGAAAAACGAAACGGCCGCCGCGACGGCGTTCACGATCCTCCTCTTTTTTTCGGCGTTATTTTCCATTATCGCGTCTCCCGGGAAACCCTTATTTTCAAAAATCTATTTATTTTAAAGATATTTTGTATTATAATATATCATTGGAGAATGATGTTCTCATCTTCCCCGAAGACCATTATACATAAAAAACTTCCGTTTTTCAACCAAAAAAGAAGGGATGGAAATCGAAATGGACGAAAAAAGAAGAGTCGACGTAGAGATCGCCGGTCTTAAAATGTCTCTTGTGACCGACGAGACCGAATCGTTCGTCGAGAGCGTAGTGAGACGCGTCAACGATTCTATGAATTCTCTTTTGCAGTCGAGCAGGAACAGGACGCGTCTGGACGCGGCCCTGCTCTGCGCGCTCGACTTCTGCTCCGACAAACTGACCGCCGAAAAGAGGGTCAGGAACCTCGAGGCGCAGATCTCTCTTTACGACGTCAACCTCAGAAAAGCCAGAGCCGAGAACGCCGAGCTGAAAGCGGCGCTCGAAGGAGCAAAGGGCGGAAAGAAAAAGGCGGAGGATCAGATAAAGATCGAAGAGCCCGCCGCAGCCGCCGAGGAGCCGGCAAAAGAGGAAAAGACCGAGAGCAGAGAGGACAAACTCAAACTGATCGAGTCCATGCTCAAGGGACGCGGCGAAAAGAAAGACTGAGTTTTATCCTTTGAATATCACCGACAAGAGAAGGGCGCGCGCGACCCTTCCCGAACTGCTCGCGCCCGCGGGCTCGCCCGAGGCGCTCGCCGCCGCAGTTGAAGCGGGAGCGGACGCCGTTTATCTCGGGCTGTCCGTCTTTTCAAACAGGATGAGGGCGCGCAACTTTTCGCCGGAAGAGCTTTCGGACGCCGTCACCCTTTGCAGGATCTACGGTGTGAAGCTTTACGTCACCCTCAACACCCGCGTTTTCGACCGCGAGAGGGAAGAACTCGAGGCGATCTGCTCCCTTGACGGGATCAGGCGGGCGGACGGTTTCATCGTAGCCGACCCGGGTCTTTGCGCGATGCTCCGCGAGCGCGTCCCCGGAGTTCCGCTCCACGCAAGTACGCAGATGACGTGCTCGACCGCGCGCGACGCGGAAGCGCTCCGCCGTATGGGTTTCACGCGAATGGTCGCGCCGAGGGAACTGACGGGGGAGCAGATAAAAAAACTTGCAGATGAGTCTGTGCTCGATATCGAGATCTTCATCCACGGAGCGCACTGCGTTTCGTTTTCCGGTCAATGCCTGATGAGTTACGCGATGGGCGGCAGGTCCCCGAACAGAGGGGAGTGCGCCCAGCCGTGCCGGATGGTCTATACCGTCGAGGGAAAAGACGGCGCGATCGCCGCGGACCCGAACCGCCATCCGCTCAGCCTGAAGGATATGTCGCTCGCTTCCCATATTCCGGAGATAATCAGCTCCGGCGTCGCCTCGCTCAAGATCGAGGGCAGACAGAAGGGAGCCGATTACGTAAGGGGAGTGACTGCGACCTACAGACGCCTTCTCGACGAAAGACGCTCCGCGACCGCGGAGGAGAAGGCTTTCCTCGAGGGCCTCTTTTCCCGTTCCGGTTTCACCGACGGGTACTTCACCGGGAACCGCAGAAAGATGACCGGGATACGACCGGAGGGAGAGGGAGACCGCACCGCGCCGCGAAAGGACGGGGCGACGCCCGACAGAAAAGTAAGGATCGCCGCTCGCGCGGTGATAAAAAGCGGATCGCCGTCGACGCTGACGCTCTCCGACGGGGAGGTAACGGTCACCGTCGCGGGACCCTGCCCGGACAGAGCCGTCACGCTTCCGCTCGACGCGGACGGCGTGAGGTCGTGCCTTTCCAAAACCGGTTCGACTCCGTTCTTGCTCGATCCCGACGATATCGCCGTCGAACTCGACCCGTCGCTGTGGCTCACGCGGGCGCAGCTGAACGAACTGAGACGAACGGGTACGGACGCGCTGATCGCCGCGCATAAAGCCGCGGCGCCTTCCGCGAACGCAGCGGCGCGCCGGACCGAAGATATAAAAAGACCGGATTTCAAAAAGGCCGCCGTTATGCTCCGGGCGGAGCAGGCGACGGCGGAGGCGGCGCGGTATTTTGACCTGCTGTTCTTGCCCGAAGACGAACTGTTCCGGGCGAAAGGGACGGCGCCGTCCGAAAAACTCGGGCTTTACCTTCCTCCCGTCGCCGTCCGCGACGAAGAGACGGAGAAGACGCTCGAGCGAGCGCGCGGCGCGGGGATCGAATATGTTTCCGTCAATACGCTGTCGCAGCTCGACGCGGCGAAGAGTATGGGGTTCGACGTCAACGCGACGCAGAGGTTCAACGTCACTTCTTCCGACGCGGCGAAGGAGATATTCTCTCTCGGCGCGGACAGGGTCACGGCGTCCGTCGAACTGTCGGCGGATGCGGTCTCTCATCTGACCTGCCCGGTCGGGGCGGTCGTTTACGGCAGGTTCCCGCTTATGACGACGGAAAGGTGTATCCTTACCGATACGTGCGACGGGAAAAACTGCATGATGAAGAGATCCGCGCCCGTTTTCCTGACGGACAGAAAGGGCGCGAAGATGCCCGCGGTCCCGCTTCCGGGATGCCGTACTCTCATTCTGAACGCGAACGTGATCTGGTGCGCGGACAGACCGGAGACGGTGAAAAAAGCGGATCTTACACACACGGTATTCCTTTTCACGACGGAAAGTCCGCGCGAGGTCGATCGCGTTATCGCCGCTTACGAGAGCGGCGAGCCGTACGATCCCGGCGCGATAAGAAGATTCTGAATCCGGAGAGTATTATGGCAGATAAACTGAAAATCAAGATATTGAGAGACGGAGCGAACGTTCCGGCTTACGCCACGGAGGGCTCGGCGGGTCTCGATCTCGCCTGCGCCTCGGAGCAGCCGATCACCGTGCCGGCTCACGGCATCGCAAAGATCCCGACCGGCATCGCCGCGGAATGTGAACGGCGCGACGCCGCCCTTCTGATCTTCGCGCGTTCTGGGCTGGCGACCAAACACGGAATATCGCTCGCGAACGGGGTGGGCGTCGTCGACCCCGACTACCGCGGCGAGATAATCGTCTCGGTCCTGAACAACTCGGAGGAGGACTATACGGTCCCGCCGGGGGAGAGGATCGCGCAGCTCGTTATCGTCCCGTTCGTCCGCGCCGAAGTCGCCGTCGCAGAAGAACTCTCCGACACGGAGAGAGGAGCGGGCGGGTTCGGCTCGACGGGTAAGGCGTGATATGGAAAAACTCATCCTCGCATCCGCATCGCCGCGCCGCCGCGAACTGCTCGAAGCGGCGGGCATACCGCATACCGTCTTCAAAATGGATATCGACGAGACGCCTGACGTCTCGCGCTATTCCCGCGAGTCCGGTCTTCCGTTTCCCGAATGGTACACGCGCGAATGCGCGCTCGTCAAACTGAGAGCGGCGGCGGATCTGATATATAAAGGGGACGGCCGTCCCGTTATCGTGACCGCGGACACCGTGGTGTCGCCCGACGGAGAGCGAATCTTCGGTAAGCCGGCGGACGAAGACGACGCCGCGCGGATGCTGCGAGAGTTGTCGGGGACCGATCACACCGTCGTAGGCGGGATATGCGTGACGGACGGCAGCTCGACGCTCGTCTCATCCGTGACGACGCGCGTCAGATTCAAAGAACTCACCGAGCGCGAGATCGCCTCGTACGTCGGATCGGGCGAGCCGTTCGGCAAAGCGGGGGCGTACGCGATCCAGGGGAAGGCGTCGCTTTTCGTCGAATCGGTGAGCGGCGATTACGCCAATATAGTAGGTATTTCCGTGTTCGAGCTGCGGCGGATGCTCGCGGATCTCGGCCACGATCCGGCATAATTCAGGGAAAGGTTTTTACGGTATGAAGAGTATAGGAATAGACCTCGGCACAGCAAATACGATCGTATATCTGAAAGGACGAGGCATCGTTCTGCGCGAGCCCTCCGTCGTTGCGATCGATCAGAGAGGACGCCACGTCGTCGCCGTCGGGAGCGAAGCCAAGCTTATGCTCGGCAAGACGCCCGGCTCGATCAGCGCGCTCCGCCCGCTGAAGAACGGGGTCATTGCGGAATTCGACGCGACGGCGGCGATGCTCCGCCACTTTTTCAAGAAGGTCTCCGGGAACACGCTTATGAGCCGCCCGAAGGTCATTATCTGTATCCCTTACGGTGTCACGGAAGTTGAGAAAAGAGCCGTCGAGGACGTCACGCTCGAGGCGGGCGCCCAGTCCGTCGCTCTGATCGAGGAACCGGTCGCCGCAGCGATCGGAAGCGGTCTGCGCGTCGAAGACGCGAGGGGCTCGATGATCGTCGACATCGGGGGCGGTACGACCGAAGTCGCCGTGCTCTCGCTGGGCGGTATCGTCCTGTCGACGTCGCTCCGCACCGCGGGCGACGAGCTCGACGACGCGATATCTTCGTATATCAAGAGAAAATACAACGTGCTTATCGGCGACGTGACCGCGGAGGCGCTCAAAAAGAGGATCGGTTCGGTCCACCCGTCGTTCGACAAGGGAACGATGGAGGTCAGGGGCAGAAATCTCATGAACGGACTGCCCGCGATCATCAACGTGACGTCGTCCGAGATCAGAGAGTCGATGGCGGACGAGATAAGAAGCATTATCGAGAGCATTCGGGTTACGCTCGAAAACACGCCGCCCGAACTCTCATCCGATATTTACGATTCCGGTATCGTTCTGTCCGGCGGCGGCGCGCTGCTTCCGGGCCTCGATCTGCTCGTCAGCAGGATCACCGGGATCCGCACGGTCGTGGCGAAAAACCCGCTCGACTGCGTTGCGATCGGTATAGGCCGCGTGATCGAGAGCGTCGGGGAACTCTCCGGCGTCGTCAACTTCCGCGGAAGGTAAGACCGTTTTCAAACGATCAGACAGGAGGTGACGCCGCCGATGAGCGGATTCTTCAAATCAAAGTTTTTCTATATCGTCGCGGTGCTCACGCTCGCCGCGGTCATCGTTCCGACCGTTCTGTGCTCGATGGGGCTGACTCCCGTCCTGAGATCGGCGGTAAACACCGTTCTTATGCCGGTACAGAAGCTTTCCGACAAGGCCGCCGGAGCGATCGAGGGTTTTACCTCCTATTTCACGGCGTTTGACCGTATGAAGGAGGAAAACGCGCGGCTGAAGGAGGAACTCGCTTCTCTGCGCGAAGAGGTCGCGGGCGCAAGGGAAATAAAGGAAAAATACGACTGGATGTCCGATTTCCTCGAACTCAAGATGCTCCATCACGATTATGAACTCGTTCCCGCCGTCATATCGGGCCGCGGGAGCGCGAGCTATTCGAACGTTTTCATGCTCGACGCGGGCAAGATCAGCGGTATAGAGCGCGGTATGCCCGTCGTCAGCGGCGACGGTATCCTCGGATATATCGCCGAGGTCGGCCCGACGTGGTCGAAGGCGGTCTCCGTCATGGAGGCGTCGTCCTCCGTCGGCGCGTACGTTGAGAGATCCGGCGCGATCGGAGTAATTGAAGCGGAATACGATCTCTCCCTTAAAGGGATCCTCAAAATGTCGTATCTCGACGAGGACGCCGATATCAAGGTCGGCGACCGTATCCTCACGAGCGGGTACGGGAGCGTATACCCGCGTTCCCTCGTTATCGGTTACGTTGAGACCGTCAAAACGGACGATCTGACGAGGAGCATCACGGCGACGGTCCGCCCCGCCTCGACGCTCGATCAGGTCTCCGAGGTCATGGTGGTGACAGAATATGAAGTATACTCGGAAGAGCCCTGACGCGCTCGGCGCCGGGGACGGGACTTCGTTTCCGTCGCGTATTCTCGGGAAACTCAACTCGTGGAGGCTGTCCTTCTCCATCGACGGGCAGGCGGTCGCAAAGGGCGTTATCATCGCCGTCTTTATCGTCTTCTTTTCGATAACGCAGACGACGCTCCTGTCGCGTCTGCGCCCGTTCGGAGCCGTTCCGGACCTTCTTCTGCCTCTCGTCGTGGCGGTCGCCATGGCGGAGCGGGAAAAATGGGGCGCGATCGTCGGTCTTATCTGCGCTTTTGTGATCGACGCGCTCGGCGGCGTGACCGTAATGCTCCTGCCGCTTCTGTACGTACCCGTCGGGATCTTCTGCGGTCTGCTGACCACGTACAGGTTCCGCGATTCGATCCCCGTCGCGGCGCTATTTACGGTCGTGACGAGCGTTCTGCGCTTTTTCGTATCGTTTCTTCTCGCGCTTTTCACGGTCCACGGAGTCACCCCGCTTCAGGCGCTTCTCGATTTCGCCCTTCCGGGCCTCTTTGCAAATCTGATCTTTGCCGTTTTCCCGCACCTTTTCGTGCGCCTTTCGATGCGGCCGTTCCACAAGACTAGGGCGGAGCGTACCGAGGAAAACGATCGGGTATTCTGATATGACGAATGATTACGACGTTATAGTGGTGGGAGCCGGTCACGCCGGATGCGAGGCGGCTCTCGCCGCGGCGCGCACCGGTATGAAGTGCGCTCTTTTCACCCTTTCTCTCGACGCCGTGGCGAATATGCCGTGCAATCCTTCCGTCGGCGGGTCGGGGAAAGGGCACCTTGTTTTTGAGATAGACGCGCTCGGCGGGGAGATGGGAAGATGCGCCGACCGCGCGACGATCCAGTCCAGAACGCTCAACACGAGCAAGGGGGCCGCCGTGCGCTCGAAGAGAGTGCAGACGGACAGGCGGTATTATTCCTCTCTGATGAAAAAAACGCTCGAAGCGGAGCCGAACCTCTGCCTTATCCAGGCGGAGGTCACCTCGCTTCTGACCGAAAAGGCGGGAGGAGAGGTGAGAGTCGCCGGCGTCGCGGCGGAACCGGGCGGCGAGTATTCCGCAAAGGCCGTTGTCATCTCGACCGGAACGTATCTCGGAGGACTGACCCATATCGGCGACGTGCGCCGCGAGCAGGGTCCGGACAACTCGAACGCAGCGCTCAAACTCACCGCGTCTTTACGGGACGCGGGTCTTCCGATCCTGCGTTTCAAGACGGGGACGCCCCCGAGGATCCACCGCCGCTCGATCGACTTTTCCGCGCTCGACGTGCAGGAGGGTGAGGAATATATCACCCCGTTTTCCTACTACACGGACGCCGAGATGCTGAACGGGATAGAGCAGACCGTCTGCCACATCGCCTATACCAACGAAAACACGCACAGGATAATCAACGAAAATATTGACCGCTCGCCTCTTTTCTCCGGCGCGATCCACGGGACGGGCCCGAGATACTGCCCCTCGATCGAGGACAAGGTGAGGCGGTTCCCCGACAGGATACGCCATCAGCTTTTCGTCGAGCCGATGGGGCTCGACACCGACGAGATCTATCTTCAGGGCTTTTCCTCGTCGCTCCCCGCCGACGTGCAGTACAAAATGCTCCGCTCGATCAGGGGGTTTGAGGAAGCCGAGATCATGCGCTTCGCTTACGCGATAGAGTACGATCTCTGCGACCCGTCGGCGCTGTCCCCGACGCTTGAGGTCAAATCGGTGCGCGGCCTTTACGGCGCGGGTCAGTTCAACGGCACCTCGGGTTACGAGGAGGCGGCGGCGCAGGGGCTTCTCGCCGGCATCAACGCGTCACTGTCGGTCCGCGGAGAAGAGCAGATAGTACTGCCGAGATCGTCGTCGTATATCGGAACGATGATCGACGATATCGTGACCAAGGGTATAACCGAGCCGTACCGGATCATGACGAGTCGGAGCGAGTTCCGCCTTCTTCTAAGGCAGGACAACGCGCGCGACCGGCTTCTCGAGTACGGACGCCGCGGCGGACTTATAGACGACGAGCGGTATGAGAAAACGCTCGCCGACCGTGAAAAGATCGCAAAGGAGCGCGAACGGCTCCGCCACGTGAATTTCGGTCCCGGCGCAGTCAACCCGTTTCTCGATGCGCTCGGGTCGACGCCCGTTTGCTCGGGCATCAACGCGGAGGAGCTCATAAAGAGGCCGGACGTTACGTTCGAGGACGTCGTACCCCTCGACCCCGAAAGCGGGAAACTCCCGCGCGCGATGCGCGATCGCATCGATACGGAGATCAAATACGAGGGATACATAAAAAGACAGACCGACGAGGCGAACCGTCAGCGCAAGGCGGAGAATATGAAACTTCCCGCCGGCGTAGACTATCTCTCGATAAGAGGGCTCAGGATCGAGGCGGCGCAGAATCTGAACAAGGTCCGCCCGGCGACGGTCGGTCAGGCGTCGCGGATATCGGGCGTCAACCCCGCCGATATCTCCGTCCTCATGATCTGGCTTGCGTCCCTGAAAAACGGAGGGGTGCCCGATGAAGATTGAGACTGCCGTCAGCCGCGAAGAATTTGCGGCGGCGTATCTTGACGCGGTCGGGTCGTCGCAGAACGCAAAAGACGACGGACGGCTGATATCGGATCGTTTTGTCGGGACGGCATACGGGATATACGAAAAACTGATCGAGGGATCGAAAAAGGCGAATCTTACCGCGATCCTGTCGCCCGACGGCGTCGCACAGCGCCATATCCTCGATTCCCTTATACCGTATCTCTTTCTCGAAAAGAGGGAGATCATCAAAGACGGCGTCCGGATCGCGGACGTCGGCTGCGGGGCGGGTTTCCCGACTCTGCCGATCGCCGCTTTCGCCGCGTCGTGCGGTACGTCCCTGTCGGTCACCGCGATCGACTCGACGGCGAAGAAGATCCGGTTTCTCGACTCGACGGCGGAGTCGCTCGGGATCCCCGGGATCGCCGCCGTAACGGGACGCGCGGAAGAACTCGCTCTGCCGGGCGGGGAGTACCGCGAAAAATTCGACGTCACCGTCGCGCGCGCCGTCGCGCCGCTTCACGTTCTGCTCGAGCTGACTGCTCCTTTCGTCAAAAGAGGCGGATTCGTCACGGCGTACAAGGGACGCGAAGACGAGGAGAAAGACGCCGCGGAAATATCGAAGAAACTGGGGCTCTCGGAGCCCGAAAAGATCGCTTACACGCTCCCGTCGGGCGACGCGCGGACGTTTTTCATCTATGAAAAGACGGGGAATACCCCCGCCGCTTACCCGCGAGCGTACGCGAAAATAATTTCGGAAAAACAAAAAACCGACGAGTGATCTTTCAACCTGAAAGCTACTCGCCGGCTTTTTATATTTTTATATAAGTACGATACCGCGCCGATCATGCGCGCCGGACAGCCGACAAATCAAGCATGTGCGTTATCAAACAGCTTTTGAATATCAGGCGGAAGTTTGTCGGGGATCATTTCACGCAGTCTGTCCTCGTTTCCGTCACGGATCGCGGTATCATAGTACCAGCACTTGAATTTCAACATATCAAGAGCTTTTTTGAGCTTCGCCAGTTCCGCTTCGATGACCGCTTTCCTTGCCTCGATCAGCGCCTTGCGGTCGGAGTAGGACGACGGTCCCTCCGCGGCCCAGATCATAAACTGCTTGATATCTTTGATCTCAAGACCGGATTTTTTCAGGCATTCGATCAAGCGCAGCGCTTCCAATTCCCGATCGCTGAATCTGCGTATCCCGGACTTTCGTTCCAATTCGGGGAAAAGACCTTCTTTATCATAATAACGGAGAGTAGAAATCGGAAGATCAAACATTTCGGACACTTGACCGATCGTATACATAAAAAATTCCTCCAATTTGAAAAAATCCTTGACATAAAGTCAGGTTTAGGTATTACAATGAGATTGTAACACGGAAATCGAGGAAAAGCAACCCCGTTTTCGGGATTTTTCTTTACTTGAATTTTTATATTTACGGAGGAACAGACCATGCTCGGAAATTTCAGTTACAAAAACGCGACGAAACTTTACTTCGGGGAGGATTCTTTGAAGTATCTGAACGACGAGTTGCCGAAATACGGAAAGAACGTCGTTTTCATTTACGGAGGCGGTTCGATAAAGAAAAACGGGATATACGACGAGGTGAAAAAGATCCTCTCTGAAAACGGCAAGAACGTCGTCGAGGACACCGGGGTAATGCCGAATCCCACTTCCGACAAGCTGCGCGAGGGCGTGAAGATCGCGCGCGAGCACAAAGCGGATCTTCTTCTCGCGGTCGGCGGCGGATCGTGCTGCGACTACGCGAAGGCGGTGTCGGTTTCGGTCAATTGCGGGGAGGATCCGTGGGAGAAATACTTCGTTCGTTTCGACGAGCCGACGTGCGAGATCGTTCCCGTCGGGTGCGTTCTGACGATGGCGGGAACGGGCTCCGAGATGAACGCCGGGGCCGTGATCACCGACCGCGAAACGCGTCAGAAGACGGGTCACGTTTTCGGCGACGAAGTAATGCCTAAATTTTCGATCCTCAACCCGCGCTTCACGATGAGTCTCCCGAAACGTCAGATGGTCGCGGGCATTTACGATATATTCAATCATATCTGCGAGCAGTATTTTTCCGGTGAAGACGATAACGTGAGCGACCGTCTTGCCGAAGCGCTGATGAAATCGGTGATAAGGGATTCGCTTGTCGCGGTCGAGGACCCGTATAACTACGAAGCGAGATCCAACGTTATGTGGGCGGCGACGTGGGCGTTGAATACGCTGATCTCGTGCGGAAAGACGACCGACTGGATGGTACATATGCTCGGTCAGGCCGCCGGAGGCTTTACCGACGCGACGCACGGAATGACGCTCGCGGCGGTCTCGCTGCCGTATTACAGATACGTTATGCCGTACGGTCTTCGAAAGTTCAGAAGATTCGCCGTTGAAGTCTGGGGCGTCGAAGAGAAAGGAAAGACGGACGAGCAGATCGCAAGCGATGGACTTGACGCGATGGCGGAGTGGATGAGAACGATCGGCGTGACGATGAGTCTTTCCGAACTCGGCGTGACCGACGACATGATCGAGGGGATCGCGGACGCGACGTTTATTCTGGACGGCGGATACAAGATCCTGACTCACGACGAGGTCGTCGCGATCCTGAGGGACAGTCTGTAAAGAAAGGAGAAAATCAAATGACGAAAATACTGATTGCGTTCTTTTCAAGAGCGGACGAAAACTACTTCGGCGGCGCCATGCGTTACGTAAAGGTCGGAAACACCGAGATCGTGTGCGGCATTATCAAAGATCTGATCGACGCGGATACGTTCAGGATCGAAATGAAGGATCCGTATTCACCGTCCTATGCGGTCTGTATCGAGGAAGCGAAGAAGGATCTTCGCGAGGGGGCAAGACCGGAGCTGGTCCGTTATCCCGACGGCGTCGACGGATACGATACCGTCATTCTCGCGTACCCGAATTACTGGGGAACGATACCGATGGCGGTGGCGACGTTTCTTGAGAAGTTCGACTTCACGGGCAAGAGGATCCTTCCGCTCTGCACCAACGAGGGCAGCGGGATGGGCTCAAGCGAGCGAACGATCCGTCAGTGCGCGCCCGGCGCGGAAGTCGGAAACGGGCTTTCCGTTATCGGGAGCGGCGCCGCGGACTCCTCGCCGGACGTCAAACGGTGGCTGATCTCTAACGGACTTTTATGAGTCGGGCGTCCTTTCAGATATCCGGCAATAGATCGGCACAAAGCGATCGGAGGATCGCGCAGACGATTATCGGAGGAAAAATGGCAAGAAAAGTATTATCTTTGTTTATATCGTTGTTATTTATGCTGTCTGCGGCGCACGCCGTTCTCGGAGACGGCGCCGCGGCGTCCTTTTCGGACGTCGACCCGAACGCATGGTATGCGGAATACGTAGAAGACGTATGCAGCCTCGGGATAATGACCGGCAAAGGCGGAGGAAAATTTGACCCCGAAGGCAACGTGACCCGCGCGGAGTTCGTGACTGTTCTCAAACGGATCTCCGGCGACGCGGACGAAGTCGGCGCGTCGTCGTTTTCCGACGTTGCCGGTACGGACTGGTTTTATCCGTACGTGATCTGGGCGGCTGACAAGGGGATCGTGACGGGATACCCCGGCGGCGCGTTTTTGCCGAACGCGCGGATCCTTCGCTCGGAGATGGCGGCGATACTCGCCCGCTATATCCGGCTCACGGGATGCCGCGTCACGGAAGACCCCGACGCGGTCGCGAGTTTTCCCGACGTGCCTGCCGACGCGTGGTACGCCGCGGATCTTGAGGTGATGAGGACGACCGGACTTCTGAGGGGCGACGCCGCGGGGCGTTTCCTGCCGGGCAATACCGCAACGCGCGCGGAAGCTGCGACGCTGTTCAAACGGTTTTACGATATGATCTCCGCGGAGGACCCGTACGAGAAACTGCTCGGCACGGTGCGCCTTGAAACAGAGACCGGACGCGACGTCGAGTCGAAAGAAGTGTATATAGGCACCTCGTTTTCGCTGACCGCGCCCGACGGACGCGAGATAGCCTACGACGAGATCAGTATCAGGGGACGCGGACAAGCGAGCTGGGGGCTCGAGAAAAAGCCATATAAGCTGAAGTTCCCCGAAAAGGTATGTCTTATGGACGAGAACGGAAGCGGGACGAAGGCGAAAGACTGGACGCTTATCCCCTGCCACTCGGACAAGAGCCTGATCAGGAATTATCTCGGATTCAAACTGGCGGGGACGCTTGACGGGATCGAGTGGACGCCGTATGGAGAACTCGTCCACGTATATCTCAACGGCGAGTACAGAGGCGTTTATCTTCTGTCGGAGCACGTCGAGGTCGCGAAGGGCAGAGTCGACATCAAGGACGGAACGAAGGACAATATCGGTTTCCTCATCGAGTACGACTCGTGGGCGACGGGAGAGTACAATACCGACTTTTTCTCCGTCGCGGGGATCAAATACTCGGTGCAGAGCGATTTCGGAAACGTCGACCAGGTGATCGCGATGAAGTGCCACCTGGAGACGGTATACAACGCCGTGCTGGAGGGAGACCTTGAGAAGGTCGAACAGTACGTCGATCTGGCGTCGGCTGTCGATATATACCTTATCAACGAGATATACAGAAACAACGACGTCGACTGGTCGTCGTTCTTCATGTATTTCAAGGAGCCGCAGGGAAAACTCTATTTCGGTCCCGTATGGGATCTGAATCTCGCATTCGGCAACTCGTCCGAGCAGACGTCGACGTCGGGTCTCGCCGTCGGTCATATCATCTCGACGTCGGGCAAGTACAAGGGCGTCAGGAACACTTGGCTGGCCGCGTTCCTGTCCAACGACTGGTTCCGCCGGATGGCGGCGGAAAGATGGGAACAGATCAGGGACACCCTGAAAGAGACCGCCTCGGAACAAATCGCCTTCGTCAAGTCGAGGATCGGGGATCTTGAGAAAAACTTCGAGGTCTGGGACATCCTGAACGTGGCGCTCGGGCAGGAGCCCGAGGCGACTCTCCGCTGCAATTCATGTCTTGAAAACGTCGAATACGTCGAGAACTGGCTGAAGGCGAGGATCGAATGGCTCGACGGATACTATTTGTCGCCCGCGTTCGGCGCGGACTATCCCGCCGACAAGACGAAGAACGGCTCCGCCGCGATCGGCAACACCGTGCCCGTCGGAACGCACGACGCGTGGGTGATCCCCGACTGGTTCGGAGGAGACAAGCAGGTACAGTTCATCGTCGACAACATTGAGGAGTTGTGCGGCATTACGCGCGGACGCATCGAGGTCCGGCTCGGCGGTTACGCGACGATGACGCAGAAAAACGTCAGCAAGGTGCTCGTTGAGGAGTGCCTGAAATACGATCCCGCGAAATACGAAGTGTTCTTCGACGATGACGAATTTGAGGATGCGAGGGAACAGTACCACGGACTCGGGAACGGCCAGTCGATAATCTTCGAGTTCAGAACAGGCGTCAGGGACCTTGAGACCGGAGAAGAGTCGACGATGGTGAAAGTCAAATACACTTTTGTTAAAGACCTGTCCCTAAACGAAAAGTTCGGAGAATAAAAAAAAGACCGTCCCGGTCGGCGTCACCGACCGGGACGGGTTTTTGCGTTTTACCAAATAGGATTTCCGTCTTTATCAAAGATAGGAAGCGGTTCGAGATATATCAGATCGTCCCTGTTCCGTGCGTCGCCCTCGGCGAGGATCGCCATTTTGCCGACGATGTTTCCTCCTGCTTCCTTTACGAGGTGTTCGAGCGCGGCGAGGCTCTTGCCGGTCGAAATGACGTCGTCGAC
The DNA here is from genome assembly GCA_017428635.1 of Clostridia bacterium. Taxonomy (GTDB): domain Bacteria; phylum Bacillota; class Clostridia; order Oscillospirales; family CAG-272; genus RUG11130. Next base: position 18,521 of record JAFRQK010000035.1, read on the forward strand.
GATCAGGATCCTCTTGCCCTTCATCTCGTCCGCGTCCGCCCGGTCGAGGTAGAGTTTCTGATCGCCGTCAGTCGTGATGGAGCGGACGTCGACTTCAAAGACCTCCTGCATATAGAGTTTCGCTTTCTTTCTCGCGATGAAATATTTGCGGTTGCCCATCAGACGCGCCATCTCGTGAGCGAGCGGGATGCCCTTCGCCTCGGCGGTGATTATGTAGTCGTGCTCCGGAGCGCGCTCGATGAGCGCCTTCGCGGCGGCCGTGGTGAGTTCGGGATCGCCGAAGATCACGAACGCGCCGATGTACAGATCCTCGTTCAGCGGGCAAAGGGGAAGAGCGCGCTCGCAGCCCGCAATGTTCATTTTATAAGATTTTTTCATTTTTCGTCTCCTTATTTCGATCTGACCTCTGCGCCCAACACGTGAGCGATCTTGCGCATCACGGAGTCCGCGACGCTCTCGATCTCGGCGCCTGTCAGAGTTTTTTCGTTCGATCCTATGACGAGTCTGACCGTGACTGACTTCTTTCCGTCCGGTATCTGACGTCCCCTGTATTCGTCGACGAAGAGAACGTCTTTCAGGAGCGATCCCTCCGCTCCCTTTCCGAGGATCGCAGACTTCATATCATCCCACTTGACGGAGCCGTCGACGAGGAACGAGATGTCGAAGGTGTTCTCCGGAAATTCGGAGATATGCTCGTAGCAATTCGTTCTCGATCTGAAGGGGACGAGAGAGTCGAGATCGATCTCTGCGAGAGCCGCGGTCAGTACCTTGATGCCGCATCCCTGCGCCGCTTTCCTCGAGATCAGTCCGAGGTCGCCGATCTTCTTCCCGCCGAGGCATATATTCAGCCACGCGGCGTCATCGGCCCAGTACGGCTTCTCGATGCGCTCAAAGGCGAGGGGCTCCTGGTGAGTGTATCTCGGCATCGAACCGATGATACCCTTCGCCTGTCTGAACAATTCCTCGGCTTTCTCCGGACTTCCCGCGACGGCGAACCCGAGACGCCTTTCCTGACGCGGGAGCTCCTCGTTCGGATAGACCGACGTGTAGTCGCGATCGATGAAGACCTTCGCCTCCTCGAAGATGCCGAAGGAATCGTAGTTGTGTTCGTTCTTCACTATGGCGCGGCAGATATTCGGGATCATGGACGAGCGCAGGTACTTCTCCTCCGGAGACGGAGGGGTCGAGAGCGCGAGCACGCCGTCGGCGGACGGGAGAGTCGCGTCAACAAACTCTTCGCTCATCCACGGATAGGTGAATATCTCCTGCATATCGCATCTGAAAGCGAGGTATTCCTTGACTTTTCTGACGAGATCCTCGTCCAGCTGGTTGATCGCTCCCTCGAAGGAAGCGGTGATCGTCGTTGCCTCGAAGTTGTCGTAGCCGTACATACGGGCGACCTCTTCCATGATGTCGGCTTTTATGCCGACGTCGCCCGTGGAACGCCAGGTCGGAACGACGACGTGCATCTCGTCGTCCGAGTACGAGACCTCGAAGCCCATGATTCCGAGTTTGCGCTCGACGATCTCTTTCGGGATCCTCATGCCGAGACGGCGGTCGAGCCATTCGAGCGGAACGTCGATCTCTTTTCTCTCAAGATGCTCAGGATAGCAGTCCGTGAACGCCGTGACTTTCATGTCGGGGTAAAGTTCTTTGAATAATTTCAACGCGAGGGAAAGCGCCTGATCGCATCTCTCGGGATCTATCGCTTTCTCGTATCTCGCCGAGGATTCCGTTCTGTTGTCGTATCGGATCGCCGTGCGGCGGACCCCCCGGGCGTCGAAGTTTGCGACCTCGAGGATCACGTCCTTCGTGTCGGGAAGCACGGAGTCCTTAGCTCCTCCCATGACTCCTGCGAGCGCGACTGCTTCTTGTTCGTCGGCGATGACGAGGTCGTCGGCAGTGAGCTTCAGTTCCTTATCGTTGAGGAGCCTGAGAGTTTCTCCGTCCTTCGCCCTTCTGACCTCGATGTGACCCTTTATCATGTCGGCGTCGAAAACGTGAGTCGGCTGACCGACCGCGAGCATTACGTAGTTCGTCACGTCGACGAGGGCGTTGATCGGACGGAGCCCCACCTTCCAGAGGCGGCTCCTCATCTCGAACGGGGCGTCCTTGACGCACAGCCCTTCGATCCTGCTTCCGATGTATCTCGGGCATCGCTTCGTATCAAGTATACGGACGTCGAAGGGGGTCTCTGTCTCGGGAACGCAGGCGGGGATCGGCTTCAGGGGCAGATCGTAGAGCGCCGCAAGTTCGCGCGCTATGCCGTAGTGGCCCCAGAGGTCGGGACGATTGGTCATCGATTTGTTGTCTATCTCAAGGATGTAGTCGTCAAGTCCGAGGGCTAGAGAGAGAGGAGTGCCCGCGGCAGCGTCGAAGGAGGAGAGATCCATTATCTCGTGCTCCTCTGCCGCCGGAAACAGTCCGTCCATGCCGACCTCGACCGACGCGCAGATCATTCCGAAGGACTCCGCTCCGCGGAGCGTCGCGTTCTTGATCTCGACGGGTTCGCCTTCCCCGTGCCATCGCACGAAAGCGCCCGGGGTCGCGACGACGACTTTCATCCCGGCCTCGAGGTTGCTCCCTCCGCAGACGATATCCTTTATCTCACTGCCGATATCCACTCGGCAGATACGGAGTTTGTCGGCGTTCGGATGCGGGAGGACTTCCTCGATCACGCCTACGATCATTCCGTCATAGCGGCGCGCGAGTTCCTCCATGCCCTCGACCTCGACGGTAGACATTGTGAGATCGTAAGCGAGGCGCTTCAGGTCGAGCTCTGCGGGGAGATCGACGAAATCTTTTATCCAGTTGAGTGATAGCTTCATCGTTTCATCCTCCTCTCAGCAGAACTGTTTCAGGAATTTGAGGTCGGTGCTGTGGAACAGTCTGACGTCGTCGATGCCGTAGCGCATCATGACGAGACGGTCGAGACCGACGTTTACGTAAAAACCGGTGTACTCGTCGGGATCGAGCCCCGCTGCGCGGAGCACGTTCGGATGCGGGGTGCCGCCGGGCATTATCTCGATCCAACCCACGTGTTTGCAGACGCTGCAGCCTTGCCCGCCGCAGATCTGGCATCCCATATCTATCTCGAATCCGGGCTCGACGAAGGGAAAGAAGCCCGCTCTCATTCTGACCGGAACGTCTTTGCCGAACACCTTTGAAAGGATCGATTTTATCATGACCTTCCCGGCAGTAAAAGTGAATTCTTTATCGACGACCAGAGCCTCATACTGGAAGAATGCGCGCTCGTGGTGGCTGTCCGTCGTTTCGTTCCTGTAGACCCTTCCGGGATAGACGAAGCGGTAGGGCGGTTTGTGGGTCTGCATATAGCGAACGCTGTCGCCTGTCAGGTGAGGACGCAGGCAGAGCTTATCGGAAGCGGTCCCCGTGTCGTGACCCTCGATCCAGTAGGTATCCATGCTCTCCCTTGCGGGATGGTTCGGAGGAAAGTTGAGGTTGTCGAAGGCGTAGTATTCGCTCGTTATCTCGGGGCCGCCGAATATCTCGAAGCCCATTGAACGGAAAGCGTCGTTGAGGTCGTAGCACATCTGCGTGATCGGGTGAAGTCCGCCGCTCCCCGGAGCGAAACCGGGCAAAGTATAGTCGAAGTCGGGCGATACGCCGAATGCCGCCTCCTCGGCTTCCTCTTTTTTCTTCTGCAGCATTTCCTCGATCTCGGCTCTTACCTTGTTGGCAAACTGACCGATGACCGGTCTTTGTTCGGGAGAGAGATTTCCCATTCCGCGAAGTACGGCGGTAAGTTCTCCCTTCTTGCCCAGGTACTTGATCCTGAACGCTTCGAGGTCGACGCCCGCCTGTGAAAGCGCTTCCGTCGCCTCCGCGCGGATCTTTTCAAGAATTTCCTTCATCATTGTCTCCTGTATCGTAAAAAAATAATTTCACCCGGTCAAAAAAGCCCCGTCCTCAACGGGACGGGGCTCAATGCTCCGCGGTACCACCCGAGTTCCGATTTTTCGATCGGCTCTCTTCATCGCTGTAACGGGCGACCCGCGCCGGCCTACTGTTTTCAACCGGCGTGCTCGGAAGTGAAATGCCGCGCCGGACCACGAAGCCCCTCCCAGCCGCGGGGGCTCTCTCTTTGCGTGCTTTTTCCGGCGAAGCCGTCTTCGTCTTCGCATCTTCGTTTATTTTAACAGAAGATATTTGTCTTGTCAAGACCGCCGCGCGGGTGCTATAATATCAATTGTAAAAAAGGGAGTGAGAAAATGGCGAAAAAGGCGAAAAAGAAAAAAGAGCAGGCGACGGAAAGACTGTCCGTCGTCGGAGGGATCAATAAATACAGAGGCGTGATCATGGGCGCCGCCGCCCTTATGATCTTTCTGTTCCATCACTGGACGGTGATAATCCCGTCCCTTTTTCCGAACCATCCGACGCTCGGGGCGATCTCTCTTTTCGCCGTCACTCACGGCCACGCAGGGGTCGATATCTTCTTCCTTCTGTCCGGGATCGGTCTGGTCTGGGCGGCTGACAAGAGTTCGGTCGGACGGTTTTATCTCAGGCGGATAAAAAGGGTATATATCCCGTTTCTCATCTGCTACGCAGTCCTTTTCCTTCTCACGGGGCAGTCGTTTCTGCGGTGGCTTCAGCTCGTAAGCGGATATTCGTTCCTCTTTGAGAACATGTACTCCGTTCTGTGGTTCGTTCCCGCCGTTCTGATCTTCTATCTCTTGTTCCCGCTGTACAATTTTCTTCTCAAAAAACTGCGTTTTCCCGTCCTCGTCACCGCCGTCGCGATCGGGCTCTGGTATCTCGGGTCTCTTCTGCCGATCAGATACGACCTGTACGGCTTTTACAACAGGATCCCCGTGTTCCTGATCGGCGTGATGCTCGGGCGGCTCGAAAAAGACGGAAAATTCCCCAAAACGAAACTTATTTACCTCGCGGGTCCCGTTCTGTTCGCCGCGGGCGTCGTGACGGCGCGCCTCGTCGAAAATCACGGCGTCCCCATGCTCGTTCCCGTCCCGAATTGCTTCGTCCCGACGCTCTGCCTCGGGATCGGGACCGTTCTCATCCTCGCTTTCATTCTCGATTTTCTGTACCGTTTCAGGATCGCCGGGAAGGTCGCCGATTTCGTTTGCGTCCCGTTTTCGTATCTCGGGAAAACATCCCTTGAGTTTTATCTCGTCCAGATGTTCACCGTCCGCGGGATCCTGTATTCCGACCGCGGGATCGTATCCGTGTCGACCGGATCGACGCTCGGGAACGATCTGTTGATCCTTCTCGCCGCCGTCGGTCTTTCGTTCGTCCTCTCGACCGTCTCCGGTCTCGTCTGCAGGCTGATACCCGAGGGGAGGAAAAAGCCGTGAGCGGCGTGTCCCCGCGCGGTCTGTCCGCGAACGTTCTGAAGATCATCGCGGCGATCTCGATGACCGTCGATCACGTCGGCGTCCTTCTGTTTCCGAAGATCTACGTTCTGCGCATCGTCGGGCGTCTCGCGATGCCTCTTTTTGCCTGGTTCATAGCAGAGGGGATGATCAGGACGCGCTCGCCCGTCAGATACTTTCTGCGGGTCTTCACTCTCGCCGTCGTCTGTCAGATACCGTATATTCTAGTCGAGCGGGAGTTTTATCTCGGCATCCTCTTTACTTTTTCGTGTTCCATAGGGATAATGGCGATCGTCCGGATCCTTCTTTATTCGCCCGAAAAAGAAACGACCCGGGAGGCCCGGGTCCTGTATGCGCTCGGCCTTTGCGCCGCCGTCGCGTTTGCGTATTTCCTTTGTAAGTACGTGAAGATCGACTACGGATTTTTGGGGATCCTTCTTCCCGTGAGCGCCTATCTGTTCCGCGGGAAAGGGGCGCGGACGGTATCGTTCACCGTCTGCCTTCTCGCGATGTGCGCCGTCCTCGTCCTCGGGGAGAACCCGTCGTCGTTTGCCGATATCCCGCGCATCGTCATGACGAAGGAGCCCGAGCCGTTCGCGCTTCTCGCGATCCCGCTGATCGCTCTGTACTCCGGGTACCGCGGGAAACTCAGGATGAAATATTTCTTCTATATCTTCTATCCCGCGCACATGCTGATCATCTACGCTTTATCGCTTATTCTGAAGTAAGATCGAAAAAGACGACCTCGGGCGGGTTGTTTATCCTCGGAGCGGGCGATCTGTTGCCGATCCCTCTGCCGACGAAAAAACGGCCTCCGTCGTAGAACCCGGACGTGTATTTGGGAAATAAGCCCTGACCGGGAGCGAGAACTCCGCGTCCGAAAAACCTCCACTGGCCTCCGTGCGCGTGGCCGGACAGGGTGAGGTCGATCGGGGCGGTTTTGACGTATTTGTCGTAATATTGCGGGTAGTGGCTCAGAAGGATCCGATAACCCTCCTCCCGCGCGAACCGGTCGAGAAACGCGATGTCCGGATCGTCGCCACGCGGGGTGAGCCCTCCGATGAGCACCCCGCCGAACGGAACGAAGGCGTCGTCGAGCAGGACCGCGCCCGTATTCTCAACGTCGGAGCGCGCTACGTTCGCCTTGTTCTCATGATTGCCTAAACTGACAAAGGTCGGGAAGATCTCCGCGGCTTCGCCGAGGAAACAAAGCCCGACCTTTTTCGTTTTTTCACTGTGAACAAAGTCGCCGCATACGAGTACCGCGTCGGGGGCGCCTTTTTTTATCGCTTCGATCACCGGCCCGTTCGGAAAGCAGTGAAGATCCGAGACGAAGGAGAAGCGGACGGGCGAGGGGATAGGCGCCTTTACCTTGTAAAACGCCGTCGTGAGCCTGCGCCCGGGCCTTTTGCCTCCTTTCATCGCGACACGTCCTTAGTGGCCACGACGGGGACGCCCGTGTTCGCCGCGTCGGGAACGATCACGTCGCCGATCTTCACGGGAAGGGAAGGTCTCGCCGCCTTGATATCGCCTACGACGTCGAAGATCGCCTTCTTCGGTACCGTTCCCGCCGTTTTTACCGGGACGGGGACGCCGTCCTCGGAAAGCGCGGTCGAGGTGACCGTTCTTTTCGGCGCGGTGACCTCTTCCTCGGCGTATTTTTTGCCTATCGGACACGTGTTGCCCGTTACGGAAACGGGGACGCCGCCCTCAAGTTCGACCGTAAGATCGCATCCCATGGGGCATCCGATGCAGATCAGTTTTACCGTTTCCATATCACACCCCCGCGATCGAGACCGTGACGGGACCCGTCACGCCCACAAGGTCTTTTTTCTTCAGGATCACGTCCTCCATCTCGGAGGGAACGGTGATCCTCTTCTTTTTTGACAGGATCGTTTTGCCGTCCGCGGAGACGACGATCTCGCATGACTTGTAAACGTCCCTTACTCGGAACCGCAGATGGATGAGATCGTCGCACCTCACGGGATCGACGGTCGAGGGAACTGTGTACCTCACGCCTGCGCCGGGCACGATCTCAATTGCTCCGCCCGCCGACTTTTCAGCGCTTCCCGACAGATATCTCGCTGCGGACGCGCCTGCCCTTTCCGCCTCCTCGGAGACGAAGTCGACGAGGTCGTGAACGTGCAGAACGTTTCCGCACGCGAAGACGCCCGTAACGTTCGTCTCGAGCCGGTCGTCGACGAACGGCCCGTTCGTGACGGGGTTGAGTTTCACGCCCGCGGTCAGCGACAGCTCGTTTTCGGGTATCAGTCCGCACGAGAGAAGGAGAGTGTCGCACTCGACGTACTCCTCCGTTCCCGGTACGGGAACGCCGTTCCCGTCGACTTCTGCGACGGTGACGCCCTCCAGGCGCCGCTTGCCCTTGATATTTACGACGGTGTGGGAGAGCAGAAGCGGGATCCCGTAGTCGTCGAGGCATTGAACGATGTTTCTTTTGAGGCCGCCCGAGTACGGCATCAGTTCGGCGACGAGTTTTACCTCGGCGCCCTCGAGCGTCATCCTTCTCGCCATGATCAGCCCGATGTCGCCCGAGCCGAGGATGACGACTTTTTTGCCCGGTACGAATCCGTCGCAGTTGACGAGTTTCTGCGCCGCGCCGGCGGTGTAGATCCCCTGCGGACGCGTTCCGGGGATGTTCAGCGCCCCGCGCGGCCGTTCGCGGCAGCCCATCGCGAGGACGACGGCGTCCGCCTCGATCATGCAGAGGCCGCGCGCGCGGCTGACAGCCGTTATCTTTTTGTCTTCCGAGATCGAGAGGACCATAGTCCCCGTCTCGTATCTTATGCCGAGTTCCTTTACCCGGTCGATATACCGTCCCGCGTACTCGGGGCCGGTGAGTTCTTCCTTGAACGTGTGAAGACCGAATCCGTTGTGGATGCACTGGTTGAGGATGCCGCCGAGTTCGGTATCGCGTTCGAGGATCACCATATCGCGGACGCCTGCTTCGTACGCGCCGACCGCCGCCGCCATTCCGGCGGGGCCTCCGCCGATGATCGCAAGGGAGACTTTCTCAGCCATTTTTCTTCACCTCCCCGTAGGAGATACCGAGTTCCCGCGAGAGGATCGCGATGACGCGGGGCGAGCAGAAACCGGACTGGCATCTCCCCATTCCCGCGCGGACGCGTCTCTTCACGCCGTCGAGCGTCGTCGCGCCGAGCGGACGCCTGATCGCGTCGAGTATCTCTCCCTCGCTGACGCCCTCGCAGCGGCAGATTATCTGACCGTAATCGGGATTTTTCTTTATATATTCCGCGCGTTCTTCGTCGCTCATTCGGGACAGGCGCGGCACTCCCCGTCTTACGGGGTCGAAGTTTTCGTTTTCTTCAAGCGACAGCGCGTCGCTCACCGTTTCCGCGACGGCCGCGCCTATCGCGGGAGCGGAGGAGAGACCCGGCGATTCTATCGCCGCCGCCTCGAAAAAGTTCTTGACCTTTTCGTCCTCGCGGATGATGAAATCGCCCGTATCGCCCGTCGCGCGCAGACCCGCGAACGAGGTGATGACGAGTTTGTACGGGATATTCTTAACGTTGTGCGCGCTCATATCTTTCAGCTTCGAGATGCCCGACCCGGTCGTCGCGGTGTCTTCGGGATCGTCGACCGCTTCCGCGGTCGGTCCGACCATCAGATTCCCGTGAACGGTCGGCGTGACGAGAACGCCCTTGCCCTGCTTCGACGGCGTGCCGAAGACGGTATGCGAGACGGTCCCGCCCGCGTTTTTGTCGAGAAGAAGGTACTCGCCTCTTCTCGGAGTTATCGTATAGTCGCGCTCGGCGATCATCTCTCTGATCTTCGCCGAGAAAACGCCCGCGCAGTTGACGACGGCGCGCGCGAAATACTCCGCACCCGACGCGGTCACGGCGAATCCTTCGCCTTCGCGCCTGATCGCTGTGACTTCGCTGTTCAGTTTGAAGACGACGCCGTTTTTCGCGGCGTTTTCCGCGAATCCGAGCGTCAGCTCGAACGGGCAGACGATCCCCGAAGACGGGCAGTAAAGCGCGGAGGTGACGTCGTCCGTCAGCCCAGGCTCAAGGGCTCTCGCCTCGTCGCCTGAGAGGACACGGAGGCCGCCGACGCCGTTTTTCTCACCGCGGGCGAGCAGTTCCCTCACCGTTTCGTCTCCCTCGGCGGAGCGGCTGACGACGAGCGCGCCGATCCGGGAAAACGGTACGTCGAGCTCCTCGGAGACGCGGTCCATCATCGCGTTTCCGATGACGTTGTATTTCGCTTTGAGCGTACCGGGCTTCGCGTCGAAACCGCCGTGGATTATGGCGCTGTTCGCCTTGCTCGTCCCCTCGCCCACGTCGCTCTCGCGCTCGAGCACGAGAATACGGGCGCGGCGGCGGGAGAGTTCCCGCGCGACGGCGCATCCGATGACGCCCGCGCCGATCACGGCGACGTCGAAGATGTTTTCTTTATCGGTCATACGGCTATTTCCTCACGTTGAAAAAGTGCGTTTTCTTCACGTTTATTATACACTATTTTCGCAGGGAAAAAAAGAGGAAAAACTCGCTCGCGGACGAAAAAACGGTAAATTCCGCGCGGTTGACATCGGCGGGCGTCTGCTTTATAATAAACGGTGAAAAAAAGGTCGGAAGGGGGCGAGGGAAACGGATAATCAAAGCGCCGGAAAAAGAGCTGCGGCAGCCGCTCTGCGCCGCGTTGCGGCTCTTATCGTCAAAGGCCGTTTTATCGTGATCGCCGTCTTCGTTCTGGCGTCCGTTTTTTGCGTTTTTTCGGCAGGCTGGGTCAAGGTGAACGCTGAGCTCACCTCGTATCTGCCTCCGTCGTTCGAGACGCGCCGCGGCCTTTCGATCATGGATGAAGAGTTTCCCGCGACGTTTTTCGCGGACTTTATGGTGAAGGACGTGACGCCTGACGAAGCGAGGGCGATCGCGGACAGGATCGAAAAGACCGATCGCGTTCTCGCCGTCTCGTTCGAAGGGACGAAGAAGGACTACGTTGATTCCTCCGCTCTCTTTTCCGTCACGTTCGACGGACCGGAGGCGGACCCGGACGTCGCGGCCGCCGTCCGCGCGGTCAGGGAAATCGCGGACGGGAAGGAACTTTACGAATATTCCGGTATAACCTCCGCGTATTCCGACACCCTCGCGCGCGAGATGATCCCGATCCTGGCGATCGCGGTCGCCGTTATCGTCGGCGCGATAATATTCACTTCGCGCTCGTATTTTGAGATCGCGCTCTTCGCGGTCGTATTTACCGTCGCCGCCGTTCTGAATATGGGAACGAACTTCATATTCGGAGAGATCGGCGCGATCACGAATTCGGTCGCCGTGATCCTTCAGCTTGCGCTGGCGATCGACTATGCGATAATCCTGTCGCACCGGTATCAGGATGAGGCGGCGGTCAGGGGTTACGGAAAAGAAGCGCTGATCGAGGCGCTCTCGCATTCGATCGTCGAGATATCTTCGTCGTGCTTTACGACGGTCGCGGGTCTTCTCGCCCTGACGCTTATGCAGTTCCGTCTCGGCTACGATCTCGGTATCGTGCTCGCCAAGGGCATTCTGTGCAGTATGCTCACGGTTTTCTTGCTGATGCCCGCGCTCATCTCTCTGACTTCCCGCGCGATAGAAAAAACGCGCCATAAGTCTTTCGTTCCCGATATCGGACGGTGGGCCCGCTTTCTCGCGAAACGGGGGATCGTTTTCGCCGTGATCTTCGCGGTCCTTCTGCCGCTCTCCGCGTTTTTCGCGTCGCGGGTCGATTACGCGTTCTCAAACAAGACCGTCGATCCGGTCGTCGCATCGGGCGGGGACGGCGACGTCATCGACTCCGTTTTCGGGTACAGGACGCCCGTCGTTATCCTCGTCCCGGACGGGGATTATGAAAAAGAAAAAGAACTCGTCGGGCGCGTTGCCGCGACCGACGGCGTCAGGACCGTCACGGGTCTGCCGAACGCGGGAGCCGACGGGATATATCTCACGGATACCGTGTCCGCAGACGAACTCGCCGCGCTCGCCGGGGTCGACCCAGAGCAGGCGAGGCGGCTGTTCTCCGTTTACGGGAGGGCGAGGGGCATATCGGACGCCGCGTTTGAGGCGCCGCTCTGCGATCTGCTCTCGTTTTTCTTCGATAATTTCGAGACGTCCGACGGCGACGGACGGTTCGACGCCTCGACGATAAAGTCCGCTCTCGCGCAGCTCAAGGGCGCGGAACACGACCGCGTCGTGCTGACCGTTTCGCTCCCCGTAGAGGGAGAGGAAAGCCGCGCGCTGGTCGATACGCTGCGCGGGCTCGGCGACTCCGTTTACGGAGAGGGGAAGACGGTCGTTATAGGCGATATCACGAGCGCGCGCGACCTCGAGGCGTCCTTCAGAAGCGACCGCGTACTGATCGGCACCCTCACCGTTCTGTTCGTCCTCGCCGTTTTGCTGTTCACGTTCAGATCGGTCGCGGGGTCGGTCCTTCTCGTCGCCGTGATCCAGGGCAGCATCTGGCTCGGATTCGCCGTTTCGTATTTCACCGGGACGCGCGCCGCGTTCGTTACCGAGATGATAACGACGGCGGTGCAGATGGGCGCGACGATCGACTACGCGATCGTCCTTATGAACAGATATCTAGCGAACCGCGAACAGCTTCCGAAAAAAGACGCGATGGTAGCGGCGCTTCGACAGAGTTTTCCGACGGTACTGACGTCGGGGACGATAATGACCGTCGCCGGTCTTCTCATCGCTTTCGGGATCAGCGACGTCTACGTCGGCCACATCGGTCTCGCCATCGGGCGGGGGGCGGCGTTCTCCGCCCTGATCGTCCTGACGGTCCTGCCGCCGCTGCTCGTTCTGTTCGACCGGGCGATAATCGGGACGACGTTTTCAAAACGAAGGGGCAGATTCGTGAAATAAAAAAGGACCGGGGACAGCCCCGGCCCTTTGGGATAATTACTCGTTATCCTTTTTGATGATGTCTCTGATCTCGGAAAGGATCTCTTCCGCGGTTTCCTTCTTCTCTTCCTCTTCCTCTTCCGCGGGCTCTTCTTTCTTGAATTTTTCCTTCGCTTTGAGGATTATCTTCAGGAAAATGAAGATGCACAGCGCGATAAGGATGAAGTCGATGATCGTCTGGATGAACGCGCCGTATGTGAGAGCCGCTTCCGGGGTCACGACCTCGCCCGCCTCGTCGAGGACTGCGGGTGAGAATACCCATTTCAGCTCGCTGATGTTGACGCCGCCGAACAGAAGACCGATGAGGGGCATGATGATGTCGTTCACGAAGCTCGACACGATCTTTCCGAACGCACCGCCGATTACGACCGCGACAGCCATGTCGATGACGCTGCCTTTGGAGATGAATTCCTTGAATTCGGTTGCAAACTTTTTCATTTTCTGCTCCTTTCATAGATTTTCCGGGATTTGAGATAATTCTAACATCTGACCCGGTCGTTGTCAATATATAATTCAGGACGGAGGTACGCCATGATAATCGAACTCGGCGACTTTTTCTCATCTCAGAAGAGCTCTTTTCCGCTCGATCTCTGCTTCTCGCCGGAGGACGGAGCGGACGCGACGGGGATGATCCCCGCGGAAATGAAGATAAAAGAAAACGGCATTATTCTGAAGGGCGAGATCAGGAGCGTCGGAGACTATCTGTCCCTTTCTTCGACAGTCACGGTGAAGTACCGCGCCGTTTGCGACCGCTGCCTTGCGCCGTTCGAAGCCGAGACGTCGTTCGGATTCGAACGCCAGATCGTCGCGTCGCAGAAAAAAGCAGTTCAGCGTGAGGACGGCGAGGAAGAAGAACCGCTCGCGGTCGAGGAGGGAAAGATCGACGTCACGGAACCGCTGTCCGAGGCGATCGCGCTCGAGGCGCCGACGGTCTATCTGTGCCGCGAGGAGTGTCCGGGTCTCTGCCCGACGTGCGGGAAAATGCGGGACGATCCGACGTGTAAATGTTCCGAAAAAAAAGAAATTGACCCGAGATTCGAGATTTTGAAAAAATTACTTGATAATTCTTCCGAAGTGTAGTATAATAATCTGTACTCGCGTAAAAATGCGTAAAAAATGTATTGTGATATATATGGTAGGAGGTGTAGATCATGGCAGTACCGAAGGGTAAGGTGTCTAAGGCCCGCAGAGATAAAAGACGTTCCAACGTTTGGAAACTGGGGCTTCCCGGTATGGTAAAATGCTCTCATTGCGGAGAGTACAATCTCGCGCACCGCGTTTGCAAGGCTTGCGGCTGGTACAACGGAGAGCAGGTCGTCAACAAGGAAGAGGCGTAAGACAAGTTATGCCCGGACCGTGGCGTCGGAACACGACGCGGCGGTCTGTTTTTTTAGGACGGAGGCGAGAATATGAAATATTCACCCGCGTCGGGCGGCGGCAGAGTATCGGTTTCGGCGGTGCTCCTTCTCGTCGCGGCGGCGGTCACGTTTATGATCCCGAACATCCCGTCCGTTTCGGCGGCGGTCCCGTCAGGCGTCGTTCAGTTTATCGCTCTTCTTCTCGCCGTGGCAGGCATCTTTATCCTCGTCCGGTTCAGATTCGTCACGTTCACGTACGTGCTCGACTTCCGTTCCGACGGAGCGGACCCCGACGCCGAGCGCGCGTACGCGGGTGAGGCCGACGTCAGCCGGATCCCGCGAGATATGCTCGACTTCACCGTCTTCAAAACGCAGGGGCAGAGACAGCCCGTAGCGGAGTGTATCCTCGGGATCGACGAACTTGAGGCCGTGAAGGAATTCCCCGGACGCCGCGGGATCGCCCGCGAACTGCGGCGCGAATACGGCGCCGTCGCGTACTACGATTACACCGCGTCCCCGAGGCCGGAGAGCGTTACGGTCCTCGTCTTCTCCGAACCCGACAAAAAGGCGGCGATAGCCGTAGAGTGCGACGAAAAAATGAGAAACGCGCTGAAAGATCTCATCTCCGGAGGTGTCAGTTGAAAGTTTTCGGTAAGATCGTAAAATACTTTTTAATATCGGTCGTCGTTATATTCAACGCGATCATAATATTCCGCGTCGCTCTGTCGCTCAACAAAGGCGAACTGAAAGCGATCGAGCCGACGGAGGCTCTTTGCGCCGCGTACGCGGAAGACGAAAATCTTGAGATCCTCACGAACAAACTCCCGAACGATCTGTCGACGAACAGAGCGTTTACCGCATACTCGTTCTGCTACGTTCCCGCCGCGGGCGAGGCCCAGATCACGGTCAGGATCAACAGGGGCGAGTACAAGAAAGTCTCGCTTCCCGAGGGCGGGGAGTTCACTTTCTCCCTGCGCGATACGGAGACCGACGAGCTGACGGAGGGCGAGATCCTCGAGATCAGGGACTGGATGATGTACCGCTATTTCAGAGTGTCGTTCCCCTGCGGGAAGCTGAAGGACGGAGTCACCTACGGGGTGCTGCTCCTCGCGAACGGGGAGGCGGAGGACGAGATGATCGTCCGTCATAAAGATCAGGCTTTTTCGACCCGTTCGCTCACGTCGGGCGAGCGCGGCGCTCTCTCTTTGAAATGAGGTTTTATGGAAATAATCAGTCACCGTGAGTTTACGGAAGAACGCGCGCTTTTTCGCGCGGCTGACGTCTCGGTAGAGGACTGCGTGATAAAGACGGGCGAGTCGCCTCTCAAGCACTCCGTCGGCGTAACTCTTGAGCGCTCGACGATCGCGTCGAAATACCCGCTTTGGTATTCGGAGGGCGCCGCCGTCAGAAACAGCGTCTTCGAGCCGACCGCGCGCGCGGGGATCTGGTATTCGCGCGGCGTTAAGACGGAGGACACGAAGATCCTCGCTCCGAAAACGTTCCGCAGATGCGACGGGATCGAACTTTACGGCGTTGAGATCCCGGACGCGCAGGAGACGCTCTGGTCGTGCTCGAACGTAAAAGCGCGGGATCTTTCGGCGGCGAACGCCGACTATCTTTTCATGAACTCGTCGGCGGTCTATATCGACGGGATGACGCTCGTCGGCAGATACGTATTCGACGGCGCGTCGGACGTCGTCATCAGAAACGCGAAGATCGAAACGAAGGACGCCCTCTGGAACTCGAAAAACGTCACCGTGTACGATTCGGTGATATCGAGCGAGTATATCGGATGGAACTCCGAGAACGTGACGCTCGTCCGCTGTACCGTTGAAAGTCTGCAGGGGTTCTGCTACATAAAAAATCTGAAACTCGTCGACTGCCGCCTGCCGGGCACGACGCTCGCGTTCGAATATTCGACCGTGGACGCGGACGTGAAGGGCGGGATCGTGAGCGTTCTCGACCCCGCGGGCGGCGTGATAAAAGCGGATTCGATAGGAACTCTGACCGTTCGGGACCGATACGCGGACCCGGACGCGACGAAGATCGACGCCGCGGTCGAAAGAATGACCGAAGAACCCGAGTTCTGATATTAAAAAAGGAGGAAACGGCATGAGTTACGATTTTGATTCCGTGATCGAAAGAAGAGGTACCGACTCGGTCAAGTGGTCTGTCGGAGAAGGCGAACTCCCCATGTGGGTGGCCGATATGGATTTCAAAACGGCTCCCGAGATAACGGAGGCGATCCTCTACCGCGCCGAACACGGGGTCTACGGCTACACCGAAGTCCCCGACATCTGGTACGAATCGTATATCGGATGGTGGTCGCGCCGCCACGACTTCACGATGAAAAAAGAGTGGCTCGTTTTTTGCACGGGCGTCGTCCCGGCGATCTCGTCGGCGATAAGAAAGCTGACGACTCCGGGCGAGAACGTGCTGATCCAGACGCCCGTTTACAACGTTTTCTTCAACTCGATCCTCAACAACGGATGCCGCGTCGTCGAAAACCCGCTGATCTTTGAGGGCGGCGAGTACCGGATGGACTTCGACGATCTTGAAAAGAAACTCGCCGATCCGCAGACTACGGTGATGCTCCTTTGCAACCCGCACAACCCGGTCGGCAAGATATGGGACAAAAAAACGCTCGCCGCGGTCGGCAAAATGGCGTCACGGTGCGGCGTCACGGTGATCTCCGACGAGATCCACTGCGATCTGACGACGCCGGGGGTCGATTACGTTCCGTTCGCGTCCGTCTCCGACATCTGCCGCGAGACAAGCGTTACCTGCATCGCGCCGACGAAGGCGTTCAACCTCGCGGGGCTCCAGACAGCGGCCGTGTCCGTTCCGGACGAACGGCTCCGCCACAAGGTGAAAAGAGCGCTCAACACCGACGAGGTAGCCGAGCCCGGCACGTTCGCCGTGACCGCGGCGGTCGCCGCTTTCGAGCGCGGAGAGGCGTGGCTCGACGAGCTGAGAGCGTACCTGTACGAGAACAGACAGACGGCGGTGAACTTCATCCGCGAGCGGATCCCGACGCTCGCTCCCGTTGACGGGGACGCAACGTACCTGCTCTGGGTGAACGTCGCGGGCACGGGTCTGTCCGGCAAGCAGTTCGCAACGGGACTGCGGGAGCAGACCGGTCTGTTCGTAACGCCCGGCGCCGCGTACGGCGCGGTCGGCCGCGATTTCTTCCGGATCAATTTCGCTTGCCCGCGCTCCGTCCTTCAGGACGGCCTCGACCGGCTTGAGAGATATGCGAATTCGATAAAAGAATAACGCGTCGAAGAGGCGCAATTAACGACTCCCGTGACAAAACGTCACGGGAGTCGGATTGATATAAGGTTCGGACGCCTGAGAGGCGTCCCTACGGACTTTATTCATAAACACGCATATTTTATGTTAAATGATCATCCTCATTCCCGACTGTAGGGAGGGCACTTTGCCCTCCGCACCTTAGATTATGCTTGCACCGCAAGCAGATGCGCCGTAAGGCGCATTTATTTTAGAATCTCGAGTATCTCCTGAAACTCCGGCTTCGCTTTGAATTCCTCTGACAGCGGATAGTGTTTTGTCATCAATTCATACATCCGTTTGCTCAAACTCAAATCGCGAAAACGTTCCTCGCGCTCATATAACAGAGCGAGTCTTTCCGCCTCGGGAAGGGTGTCAAACAGCACCGCCTGTTCGGCGGCGAGACGAAGATAATGAAACGCCTCTTCGATATCTCCGATCTCCGCGTACAGATGACCCAAATGACCGTAATTATAAATCAGATGAATTCTGTTTTTAGACGGATGGGTTTCGGAATCGGTCATCCGGAAGATACCGTTCAGATGTTTAATGACTTCGATCTTATACTCGGGGATAAAGGCCATATCATAATAACAATAACTGATAATCGTATTCTGCAGAAGGTATGACAGTTCTTCAATGGCGCGCTGTCTGTTTTCGTACCACTTTTGAAAGTCGTGGTTTTTCGGGTCAAAGTCAAGATCGGGAAGAACGGATTCTTTAGAATCGCTCATTGACGGTAAGCTGTCAGCGATGGTTTTTGCCTGTTGCAAGTATTCTTTATCGAATCCATAACACTGATATTTATGCATAAGGTGTTCGATCATCAAACGTTTTGAGCGGATCCGTATCGCGTCGTCAGTGCAGTATTTTTGGATTTTCTCGTAAAAGGCGGCCATTTGATTTGAGATTTGTTCGTGATCCTGTTTTGTTTCGCCGCCTTTTACAATTTGCAGCAGTTCCATATACCTAACGAGGATAGGGTACTCGTTCGGAAACTCATTTACGGCTTTTTTGTATTCGGTCATGACAGAGAGAGCATCTTTTAATTTCATATTGTCAAACAGATCAAGATACTTTTTTACTCTTTGTTCAATACGGACTCTGTCTGTCCCGAGCAAAACGTCGACGGTGACGCCGAAGAAAGAAGATATTACCGGAAGCATCGTAATATCCGGATAACTTTCTCCCCGTTCCCATTTGCTGACCGTCTGAAACGAAATGCCGAGTTCGTCGGCGAGCGCTTCCTGCGTCAGGTCTTTTTCTTTTCTCAAGTGTTTAACGTTTTCGCTGAAGCAGATATTCATTTGTTTTTCTCCGATCCGATCAAGTATTCGGCGATATCGTCTGATCAAATCATACATCAATACCCGATTCAATTCAATAACATTTTTGTTGAATTGATTCTACGGACAGGAGAATTATTCACCAGATACAAGAATTCAATTTAAAAACCATATGTTTTTTTATTTAGAATTTGGGAGATTGTTGAATGAATTGATTTCCGCATCGTTGTGCGGAAATCATGAATTGCGCCCGGCGGGCGCATGAATTGAGCCCCGCGCCTTTCGGGCCGCGGGGCTCGTGAATTGATTTTGCGCATGCGCAAAATCATTACATATCTTTCGTAACTTCCCCCGCGAGGGAGGAATTGTCGACGCCCCAGATCGCGAGGCGGGAGGTTTTGATCCTTTCGGCGACGGAGTTTTTTTCAAACGGAGTGCCGACGAGGTCGGAAAGCGCGTCGGTGCCGCCCCCCGAGAAGAAATCTCCCTGTGCGGCGACGTCTTTTATAATTCCGTTTTTGACGGAAAACAGAAGTTTCACCGTCCCGCCGGGAAACCGGCAGGCTTTTTCGACGTCGAACGCCGGGGAGTGCATAAAGACCGAGTCTCGCCCGCGGAAGTGCTCGTCGGCGAGCTTTTCGATCCGCTTGCGGTCTTCGTCCGTCAGCCCGTATTTCTCCATGCTGCCCGTGATTTCGGCGATCCGGTCGACGAGTTCTTCGGCGAAACGCTCCGACGTCATATCGAGCCCCGCCGTCGCCTTTATGTTCGTAACGCGGTCGCGGACCGATTTGATGCTTTTCGACGTTATCTTGTACTCCGGCGGCCGCGACGCCCGTTCCATCATACAGAGGTCGGTGTCGAAGAGAAGGGAACCGTGGTGGACCGTTTTCCCGCCGAGTTTGAACTGCGCGTTGCCGGAGATCTTTTTGCCGTCCAGGAGCATGTCGTTCCGACCGCTGATCACGGCGGGCACGCCCATTTTGTTCAGCGCTTCGGCGACCGGTCTCATATATTCAGAGAAATCGATGAGGTCGCCGCCATTTTCGATAAAGGTGTACTGGAAGCCGCCCTCGTCGGTATATATCGTCCCGCCGCCCGAGAGGCGGCGCGTTATTTTTATTCCCGCCTCTCTTGCAAAGGCGAGATCGACTTCCTCGAAAACGTTCTGATACTTGCCGATCATCAGCGTCGGCGTCGTCGACCAGAGCATGAAAACGGGCGCCCCAAGATCCCGCTCCGCTGCAAAGTAGTATTCCGCGCCGAAATTGAAGGCGGCGTCCCGCGAGCCGGTGTCAACGAAGATCATAACGTTTCATTCCTTTTTTGCACCGCTTCCCTCAGCATATCGCCCGCCATATACGACGAGCGCGCGAGCGGGTGAGCCGTCACCGAGAGGAATCCGAGCGAGAGGGCGCAGTCTTTGTATTCTTCGAACTTCTCCGGCGTCACGTATTCTGCGACGGGAAGGTGCTCCGCCGTCGGCGCGAGATACTGTCCGAGGGTGAGCAGGTCGCATCCTGTCGCTCTGACGTCGCGGATCAGTTCTTTAACTTCTTCTTCCGTCTCGCCGAGACCGACCATGAACGCGGTTTTTACAAAGCTGCCCCTCGAGTGTTCTTTCAGATATTTTAAAACGGCGAGCGATCTTTCGTATACCGCCTGCGGTCTTGCGGCGGGGTAAAGCCTTCTCACGGTCTCCACGTTGTGGCCGATGACCTCGGGGTTCGCGGCGATCACGGTATCGAGCGCTTTTTCGTCCCCCTTGAGGTCGGGTATCAGCACTTCGACCGTCGCGCCGGTCGTCTCTTTTATAGCGCGGACGCAGTCGGCGAAGACGGACGCTCCGCCGCCCTGCAGGTCGTCCCTCGTCACGCTCGTCACGACGGCGTGGGAGAGGCCGAGCGTCTTCACCGCCTCAGACAGGCGGCGCGGCTCGTCGGGATCTGGCGGCGCGGGAACTCCCGGATCGACTTCGCAGAAACGGCAGTTGCGCGTGCAGCGCTTGCCGAGGATCATAAAGGTCGCGCTGCCGCATTTGCTGCATTTTCCGATGTTCGGGCAGCCGCTCTCGCGGCATACCGTATTGAGCTCGAGCCGGTCGGCGAGATCGTAAACCGACCGCACCTCGCTCATGTTATAACTGACTCTGAGCCAGTCAGGTTTTTTTGTCAAATCTTTCATTCGGCGGTCTCCGCTTCGAAAAGAGGCGCGCCGACGGCGACCTCGTCGCCCTCGTCGGCGAGCAGACGCAGGACGGTCAGGTCCTGTTCCGCCTCGACCGCGCTGACCGCCTTTTCCGTCTCGGTCTCGAACAGCTCGAAGCCCTTTTTGACCTGTTGCCCCTCTTCCACGTTCCAGCGGCAGAGGACGGCGGAGGTCATTCCTTTTTTGAGTTCAGGCATCGTGACCGTAATCTTCATATATAACTCCTTGATAGACAGTTGTCAAATTTATGTTTTCCCCGTGAGGATGAATCTCTCGAGAAGAACGGCGTCGGGCTCCGCGACGCCCGCTTCCGTCAGCGCGCGGTGGGTCGCTCCGGGCGCGAGCGGCGCTCCGGCGAGTTTGTTTATCTGTTCGGCGAACGCGCCTTCGGCGCGGACCGCGATGATCGCGCCTTTTCCCGACTCGTAAGAGAGAGTCAGCGACCCGCGCGCCGTTTCGCACTTTCCCGAAAAAGCGAATTTCGGGTTCTCGCCGTACGTCCGGCCGTCGGATGCGTACTTTCCGGCGAGATCCGAGACGGCGAAGAGATCGAAGCCGTCCTCCGTCTGCCATCCGTACGCCCCGCCGAGCGCGGCTTTGACCGCCCCGACGAACTCATCCGTCGAAGTACCCGGCAGGAAAGCGGAAATATTCGCGACGGGTGATTTCCGGCTTGCGATCCCGCCTGAGACGAACGCGTCGCCCGAAACCGACGAGGTCAGCGAGCGAAGAGCGTCGAGATCCGTGTCGAACAGAAGAGTCGCGTGGTGGATCTCCCGGTCTCCTACCGCGGCTCTCGCGCTTCCGGAGATCTTATACCCTCCCGCCGTGACGTCCGAGCCGCCGCCGACTTCCGCCGGGATCCCGATCCTGCCGAGAGCCGCCGCGAGTTTTTCGGGCAGAAGAAGCGTGTCGATCCCGTCGGGCCCTTTGCGGGTGATATACGATACGTTTACGTTTCCTTCATCGTGGTATACCGTCCCGCCCCCGGTGATCCGGCGCAGGACGGGGACGCCGCGCTCGCGCGCCGCGATAACGTCCGTCTCGCGGAAAACGTTCTGAAATCTCCCGCAGACGACCGCAGGAGAATCGCGCCAGACGATGAGGACTTCGTCGCTTCCCGTATTGCGGACCATGTATTCTTCAAACGCGAGGTTGAACGCGGGATCGCGCCGCGTCGATTCGATCTTTTTCATACTAATCCGGATTCCTCTCGGCGACGAGATCGTGATACTCGTTGTAGAACGACTCGAAACGGTCCTCGTCCATCGCCTCTCTTATCGAGCGGGTGAATTCGTTGTAGAAGTGGATGCTGTGCGTGACGGCGAGGCGCATCCCGAGCGCCTCTTTCGCCTTGATGAGGTGGCGGATATACGCCCTGCTGTGGTTGCGGCACGCCTCGCACGTGCAGTTTCCGTCTATCGGTCTGTCGTCGCGCGCGTATTTCTCGTTCAGAAGATTCATTTTTCCGTTCCACGTGAACACGTTTCCGTGGCGCGCGTTGCGCGACGGCATCACGCAGTCGAAA
This sequence comes from Clostridia bacterium, assembly GCA_017428635.1. GTDB lineage: Bacteria > Bacillota > Clostridia > Oscillospirales > CAG-272 > RUG11130. Next base: position 40,463 of record JAFRQK010000035.1, read on the forward strand.
AAGTCGATCCCGCGGTGGACCGCCTCGATGATGTTCTGCGGCGTTCCGACGCCCATCAGGTATCTAGGTTTGTCCTCGGGCATATAGGGCTCGACCTGCTCGATCGTTTCGTACATCTCCTCGACCGTCTCGCCGACAGCGAGACCGCCGATCGCGTATCCCTCGCACGGGATCTCGCGGATGCGCTTCATGTGCTCGATCCGCAGGTCCGCGTACGTGCTGCCCTGATTGATCCCGAAGAGGAACTGCTCGGGGTTGACCGCTCCTTCCTCGGCTTTCAGCCGGTCGAGTTCGGCGCGGCATCTTTGCAGCCACCGCGCGGTGCGCTCGCACGATCTTTTCGTGTAATTGTATTCGGCGGGATTCTCGATGCACTCGTCGAACGCCATCGCGATCGTCGAACCGAGATTCGACTGTATCCGCATGCTCTCCTCGGGACCCATGAAGATCCGCTTGCCGTCGATGTGGGAGGCGAAATAGACGCCTTCCTCCTTGATCCGGCGGAGTTTAGCGAGAGAGAAGACCTGGAACCCGCCGCTGTCTGTGAGGACGGGGCCGTCCCATCCGGTGAATTTGCGGATACCGCCCATGTCGCGGACGAGCTCGTCGCCCGGGCGAAGGTGCAGGTGGTAAGTGTTAGAGAGCATCACGCGGCAGTCGTTTGCTTTGAGATCGTACGCCGAAAGGCCGCCTTTGATCGCGCCGCACGTTGCGACGTTCATAAAGACGGGCGTTTCGATTTCGCCGTGCGGGGTTTTCAGCACCCCGCGCCGCGCTCTTGATTTTTTTTCTTTTTTCTTCAGAATGAACATGGCCCTACCTACTCAAGTCTGCCGAACTGGCGGTCTATCGAAGAGCGTTTGATCTCAAACGCCACCGGTCTGCCGTGCGGGCAGGTGCGTATCACGGAGCCGCCCGGGTTCTTGACGAACAGCCGGTCGCAGATCCATTTTATATGCTCGACGCCGTACCTTCTGCCGCCCTTTATCGCCGCCTTGCATGCGGACTGGAAGAGGCGCGACTCGAAGAACTCGGCGTATGCGGAGTCGATCGACGTCGTCGTGTCGGAGAGTTTTGAGAGGAGCGTCGAGAACAGCTCCCGCGCCTCGGCGGAGTCAAGCTGTTCGGGGATCGCCGTGACCGAGACGACGGTGCGGTTGCCCTCGTCCGACGCCTTGAACTCGAATCCGAGCGAACGGACGTCGTCCGAATAGTCGCGGAGCGTCTCGCCCTCCCACGCGGGTACGTCGAGGACGATCGGCGTCATGAGCAGCTGCGCGTTCTTCTCCGCGCTCCTCGCGTTGCGGCACAGCTCGTCGAAGATTATCCGCTCGTGGGCGGCGTGCTTGTCGACGAACGTGATCCTGTCCTCGAACTGGACGATGACGTAGCAGTTGTACGCCTCGCCGAGGATGATATATTCGGGCGGGTCGATCGGACCCGGGTCCGTGATCGCCGAGCGCTTTTCGCCGCCGTCGTCGGACGGAGCGGGCGTCGGCGTCGCTTTTTTCTCCGGCGGCGGGCTGTCGTATATTTTTACCTGCTCCGCCTTCGGTCTTTTCGTATCGGCGGGAACGAACGCGTTGAGAAGGCGCCGCGCCTCCTCGCCGTCGATCCAGAAATCTTCTTTGTTATGCGGCTTCGGCGCGACCGCCTCGGCGGGACTTCCCTCGCAGGGGATATCGGCGCCGGTCCCCTGAAATCTGAGTTCGGGACGTACCGTCTCGGACTGCAGCGCGCTCAGCACGGCGTAGTAGACCGAGTCGAAAATGACCTTTTCGTCGGAGAATTTGACCTCGAGTTTCGCCGGGTGGACGTTAACGTCGACGGCGGCGAGATTGAGATCCACGTTGAGAACGCAGACGGGGAACTTCTCCGCGGGGATCCGCGAACGGTACGCCTGCTCGACCGCCGCCATTATCGTGCGGCTTTTGACCAGACGGCCGTTGACGAAGAAGACCTCCATATTTCTGTTCGATTTGTACAGGTCGGGCTCGGAGATGAAACCGGTGACGGTCACTCCGCCGTCCGTGCGGTCGACTCTAATCGAGCGGTTCGCGCATTCCCTGCCGAAGACGGAATAGACCGCCTCCTTGAGGTCGCCGCTTCCCGTGGTCACGAATTTCACTTCGCCGTCGGAGATGTATTTGATCTCGACGTCGGGGCGCGAGAGAGCGATCCTCTCGACGACGGCGCTGACCGCCGCCGCTTCGGTCGCGTCTCTTTTCAGGAATTTGCGCCGCGCGGGGACGGAGTAGAAAAGGTCCTCGACGACGACGGTCGTTCCCGTCGCGCATCCCACCTCGCTGAGGGAGGTGACGCGGCCCGCTTCGCATTCGAGAAGAGTGCCCATTTCGTTCGCGGCGGGTTTCGAGAAGATCCTCATCTTCGACACGGACGCTATCGCCGCGAGCGCCTCGCCGCGGAAGCCGAGCGTGCCGATCTCGGACAGATCCCTCGCCGTTTTGATCTTGCTCGTCGCGTGGCGCAGGATCGCCACGGGGAGATCGTCGGGCTCCATTCCGCATCCGTTGTCGGTGACGCGTATCAGAGCGACTCCTCCGCTTTGTATCTCCGCGGTGACGGAGGTCGCCCCCGCGTCGATCGAGTTTTCGAGCAGTTCCTTGACGACGGACGCCGGTCTGTCGACGACCTCGCCCGCGGCTATGAGGTTGGCTACGTCAAAGCCGAGTACGTTTATCTTTCCCACGGTGAGACCTCCTTTCGTTAATTGTCAAGTGGCTAATCTACAAGTTTCTTCCACTCGAAGATCAGATTCATCGCCTCTATCGGCGTGATGGTGTTCAGATCGCATTCGGCGATCTTCCGTTTGAGTTCTTCCGTCAGCGAATCGGTCATCGGTATCGCGAGTTCCGGCTCGTCCGACTCCTTCACGCCGTTCTTTTTCGCGAACGTGACGGGCTTGCCGTCCGATTCGAGATCGGAAAGTATCCTTTTCGCGCGTTTCGTGATCTCGGACGGGACGCCGGCGAGTTTCGCGACTTCGATGCCGTACGAGTCGTCCGTCGGACCTTTTACGATCTTGCGCAGGAAGATTATGTCGTCGCCGCGCTTTTTAGCGGCGATGTTGTAGTTCACGAAGCCCGGTATCTCGTCCTCGAGCGACGTCAGCTCGTGGTAGTGCGTCGCGAACATCGTCTTCGCGCCCAGTTTTGCCGACGCGGTGTACTCCGCGACGGCGCGCGCGATGCTCATGCCGTCGTAGGTGCTTGTCCCTCTGCCGATCTCGTCGTAGATGATAAAACTCTTTTTAGTCGCGTGGTTGAGGATGTATGCGACCTCTCTCATCTCGAGCATGAAGGTCGACTGGCCGGACGCGAGGTCGTCCGACGCGCCGACGCGGGTGAACAGTTTGTCGACGATACCTACCCGCGCGTAAGACGCGGGGACGAAAGAGCCGATCTGCGCGAGCAGAACGATCAGCGCGGTCTGCCTCATGTACGTCGATTTGCCCGCCATGTTCGGCCCGGTGATCAGCGCGAGACGGTTGTCTTTCGTGTCGAGGTACGCGTCGTTCGGGACGAAATACGCGTCGCGGACGAATTTCTCGACGACCGGGTGCCGCCCGTCGCGGATGTCGATCACGTCGCCGCCGTCGACGGTCGGGCAGACGTAGCCGTTCTGCGCGGCGACCTCGGACAGCGCGATGAAAACGTCGAGCCGCGCGAGCGCGGACGCCGTCGTTCTGATCCTGTCCTCCGCCTCGCCGACCTTGTCGCGGACGGCCGTGAAGAGTTCGTATTCGAGGTTTTTCAGCCGTTCCTCGGCTCCGAGGACGGTCGATTCCATCTCTTTGAGTTCGTCGGTGATATACCGCTCCTTGTCGGAAAGCGTCTGCTTTCTGATATACCCCTCGGGCACGGATTCCGAGGCGGAGCGGGGAACTTCTATGTAGTAACCGAACACGCGGTTGTACCCGATTTTCAGATTCTTGATGCCGGTTTTTTCGCGCTCGCGGGTCTCCGCGTTCTTTATGAAGTCGCGGCCTCCGTTCATTATAGAGCGCAGCTCGTCGACCTCGGCGTTGTAGCCCTCGCGGATCATACCGCCGTCCCTTACGGTGAAAGGAGGCTGATCGACGATCGCCTCGTCGATCAGAGCGCGGACGTCCTCGAGTTCGTCGAGTTCGCCGCGGATCACGGAGAGTTCGCCGCCCGATACGTCGGCGAGCAGTTTGCGCACTCTCGGTACGACCGACGCGGTCGAACAGATCGCGCGCAGGTCGCGGCCTCCCGCCGTACCGTACGTGACGCGGGTGATAAGGCGTTCGAGGTCGAGAACGTTCTCCATCTCGGCGCGGAGTTCCTCGCGGAGCATCAGATTGGAAAACAGTTCGGTCACCGCCTGCTGCCGTTTCGTGATCGCGGCGGGACGGGTCAGCGGATGCTCGACCATGAATTTCAACAGGCGCGCGCCGGGCGACGTCGAGGTCTTGTCGAGGACCCAGAGCAAAGAGCCCTTCTTGTCCTTCGTCAGCATCGTCTCGGTCAGCTCGAGGTTGCGGCGCGTCGAAACGTCCATTTCGAGATATTCGGACGAATCGTATGAAGACAGATGCTTGAGATAGGAGATATCCTTCATCTGGGTTTGTTCGATATATTTCAGAGCCGCGCCCGCGGCGACGAGCGCCGCGCGGGGGATCCCGACGAGCGCCTCGTTACCGAACCGCTCCGACGTGCGTATGAGACACTCCTCTTCGTCGAAGTGGGCGGTCGATCTCTCCGTCACGAGCGCGCCGAGACGGTCCTTGACGACCGAGGCGACGGCGGGACGGCTTTTCAGCGTCACGTTCGTCACGATCTCGCGCGGGGCGAAGGTCGAGAGCTCGTTCACCACGGCGTCGTCGGAACCGGAGGCGTCGACGGCGGTGGCGCAGATATACGCGGTCGATATATCGGAAAAGCACAGACCGACGGTCGGGCCGTCGCAGTACATCGTGCAGAGGTAGTTGTTGCGGTCCTCGGAGAGCAGGTCGGATTCGATCAGCGTGCCGGGCGTGATGACCCTGATGACCTCGCGCTTGACGAGCGTTTTCGTCTTCGACGGATCTTCCGTCTGCTCGCAGATCGCGACCTTGTAGCCGCGGGAGATCAGTTTCCCGATATACGGCTCGCAGGAGTGGTAAGGAACGCCGCACATCGGCGCGCGCTCCTCCTCGCCGCAGTCGCGTCCGGTGAGCGTCAGGTCGAGTTCCTTCGAGGCGATCTGGGCGTCCTCAAAGAACATCTCGTAGAAGTCTCCGAGACGGTAAAACAGGATATAGTCGCGGTACCTGTCCTTGATCTCGAGGTACTGCTGCATCATTGGAGTCACTGCCATTTGACGCCTCCGAAAAGTTTATTTTTCGATCTCTCCGCCGACCCAGAATGCGCCGGCGCTCTTGATTTTCACGTTGACGAACCTCCCGGTCAGGTCCTCCCCGCCGGGGAAGTGCACGGGTCGCGCGGGCATGCCGCGCCCGGTCATCATCCCGGGATCGGTGCGGCTCACGCCGTCGGCGAGGACGCGCAGCGTCCGACCGACGAAGCGGGAGTTCCGCTCCTCGGACAACTCCGTCCCGAGGGCGAGCAGCCGTTCCATCCTCTCCGCGGAGACCTCGTGCGGAACGCGCGGCTCCATCTTCGCGGCGGGCGTGCCGACGCGCGGGGAATAGATAAACGAGAAGATCATATCGTATCTCACGCGGCGCATCAGGTCGAGCGTGTCGAGGAAATCCTCTTCCTCCTCGCCGGGGAACCCGACGATGATATCGGAGGTCAGCGTCACGTCCGGGACGCGCGCGCGGAGTTTGTCCACGACGGATAAATACCGCTCTCTGTCATAGTGGCGGTTCATCAGTTTCAGGATCCTGTCGGAACCCGACTGAACGGGAAGGTGGAAGTGCTTAACGATCTTCGGCTCCTCGGCGATCGCCCCGATCAGCTCGTCCGACGCGTCCTTCGGGTGGCTCGTCATGAAACGGAGTTCGAAATCGCCGTCGATCGCGCAGATGCGGCGCATCAGCTCGGCGATGTCGCAGCAGCCGTCGGTGTCCCTGCCGTAGGAGTTCACGTTCTGACCGAGCAGGGTTATGTTCTTCGCCCCGCCGTCGACGAGGCGCTTCGCTTCTTCGATTATATCGTCGGGCCGGCGGCTGCGCTCGCGCCCTCTTACGTAGGGGACGATGCAGTACGAGCAGTAGTTATTGCAGCCGTACATAACGGACAGCCAGACGGAGTGGGAGTTCTCGCGCACGGTCGGCACGCCCTCGGCGATCGCGTCGCCGCTCTCGCGGATGAAGCGGCGTCTGCCGCCCATCGCGTCCCTGACGAGGGAGGGGAGGGAATAAGCGGACGCGGGCTCGAACACGAAATCGACGTAGGGGTAACTCATTTTCAGCGTGTTCGCACGGTGCTCCTCCGCCGCCATACAGCCGCCCACGCCGATTACGACGTCGGGATCGGCGTCCTTTACGTGCTTGAACGAGCCGATTATCGAGAGCGCTTTCTTCTCGGCGTGTTCCCTGATCGCGCAGGTGTTGACGAGGATCAGTTTCGCCGCCTCGGGGACCGGGACGGGGACGTACCCCATCGCCTCGCAGAGACCCGCGAGCCGTTCGCTGTCCGCCTCGTTCTGCTGACAGCCGAAAGTGCGGATGAAATACCCCGGCGCGCGCTCGTCCGTGAGGCCGCGCGAGGCGAATTCTTCTTTTATCTTACGGGCGGTCTCGAGTTCGGAGGAGACCTCCTCGGGGTCGCGGAAACGCGTATTTTCCGACGCCATAAGACCGCCTCCTTTCGATAAATCTACATAATACTCCATTATATAAAGTATTATACACTAAAGGGGGAGCCAAGTCAACCGCGAAGGGGGCGTGAGACACGCTTTTTCGGGCCGTTTCTGAGGCGCTCCCGAGGCGCCGAAAAAATTTGAATTTGTTGTTGACAAAAGGGCGGGGTTATAGTATAATACACTTTGCCGACGGGAAACCGGGGGCAATGCGAGAGTGGCGGAACTGGCAGACGCGCACGTTTGAGGGGCGTGTGGTTCACACCGTACGGGTTCAAGTCCCGTTTCTCGCATAGAAAAAGGGCACTCGAAGAAGTGCCCTTTTTCTATGCGAGAAATAAGGAACGGGACTTGAAAAAGCGGCGGTAGTGAATGACAGCCCGGTGGGCTGTCAGAGCCGCCGCCTGACCGAGCGCCCGTCATCCTTTCGTATTTTGCGAAAGGATGACTCGCGGGCGCGAGAATCAAGTCCCCCGCGCCAAAGGCGCGGCAAAATTGAAATGCAGTAACCTTCATTTTGAGTATCCGGGTTTTTGTCCCGCTGCCCCGCGCCAAAGGCGCGGCATATTCGATTCTCGCCATTCTTCATTTTGACCACCCCTGAACCGTTTTCATTACGTTTTTTCCAAAATGCAAGCGCTGCTTGACAAAATTCAAAGCAATTTATATTGAATGCAAGTAACAATTATAATATAATAAAACCGAAATTTTTGTCAGGGAGCGGCACAATGATATCTGATAATATCAAAAAATATCGAAAAGAAAACGGTTTGTCTCAAGACGAGTTAGCCGAAAAACTCGGCGTCTCGAGGCAAAGCATCAGCCTTTGGGAAACCGGACAAACGCAGCCGACGATAGAAAACATAATTGCCCTAGCAAGAATATTCAACGTATCCACGGACGCGATCCTTGATAACGTTGGAGGAGCAAACGTACCGGAGGAGGAAGTCCCCGCAAAGAAAAAATGGCTTATTCTCGGGATTATTGCAGCTGCAGTGCTCGTCATCGGGATAGTCGTGACCGTCGTTTTATTGAACGGTCGGAATAAAGCCGCCCCTAAGGACGACGCCGACTCGGAATCTGCTTCTCAGTCCGACTCCGACGTGATCACAGAAAGCAACGCTCTCTTTGAGACCGGGGAGCCTGAAAAAGAAACCGAAAGCAGTGTGCTTTCAGAGACGGAGGAACCGGAAAAAGAAACCGGAAGTATCGCTCCCACCGAACCCGAACCAGACGATACGCCCGCATATGTTGCTCCCGAGGAAGACCCCGTCTACACGCCCGAAAACGTAACGCCATCGGTAACGCCTGAACCGGTTACCACTCCGGTTTTCGTTCCACCGGAGACGTCCAAGGTCCCGGAACCGGAACCGTTTGACCTATTCTCGTATTGCAAAGATTTTGCAATCAGCAAGGGACAGTTAAACGGTGATTACTGTATGTACCAGCAGCCGGCTTCGCTTTACGGCGGATACGAGAACGAGTATTTTTCAATGTCGTATTGGGGCGACAGCAACATGGTGGAGTTTTGTCTTCATTGTCCCCTTGACGAGACGTACAGTATAAATTTCTATCTCCGTATGAGAGGCGGATACAATCATAAATACGAGTATTTATCTTCGCGCTACTTCAGATCAAACGGCGCGTCTTTGAGAAGCGCGTCAGGTTATATTGATCCGTTCGTTTTTTCGGATTCCTACCCTTTGAGCTGCGACGAATACGTAGGAAGTTTTGACGGGCAAACCGCTTTTATGGAAGAAAGCCGGATCGGAATGTGCGATCTTATACACTGTCTCAAGCAATTTGTCGCGGTGGAAAACATGAGCTGCGGTTTTTCGGCCTTTGAATTTGTCAACTATTGATTTGAAGGATCATCACGTGTATAATATTGTCTATGAACAGTATAGAAATAAAATACATCGACCTCTACAAATCCGTCGACTCTATTTGTAAAGATATCTTCCGTAACGAACGTCATTTCAACGACCGCGGGGAAGAAGTCTTCGGCGTAAGCGCCTACGTGGAAACAATGGAGTCGGAACGTTATTCCGCGGCGCCGCGCCCTCAGGATTGGGACGTTTGGTACAAAAAGCTGAAGCGCCTGCGCTGGCTTCGCAACACGATAGTACACGATTCCGGCACGTCCGAATGCGACGAAGAGGATTACGACGATCTGGAACGGTTTTACAACGAACTGATCAACGGGAACGATATTCTTGCACGCGCGCGTCGTTTGAGAGCCGCAACATCAGCCCGAAAGAGAGCGTCAGCTGTAATCGCACAACGCCCGGCGCAGTCGCGGACCGCTTCACCGAGGAAGAAATCTTACGTCGGTTGGGCGGTTTTCGGTATCGTCGCGGCGGTCGCCGCATTGGCTTTTATCGTATATTACTTTTTGAAATAAAACGCGGAGCGGGGGTCTTTATGATCCCCGCTCGTCCCTTATAAACCAACGGTTGACGAAATCTTTCCATTCCTCGATTGACAAGCGGCGGGCGGGATGATAGAATGTCAACGGTTAAAACCGAAATTTTAAAGAAAGGAGACGACTGATATGAAGACCCGCATGAACACTCGTATGCACACTCAGACTCTACACGAACACTCATACTCAGAACCCAGAAACTTAATCGATCGGACGTCATATCTGTCGCCTTCTTTACGCTGAGCGCATAATCAGAGGCAATCTGTTTGACGCATCCGATCTCCGGATGCGTTTTTTATTCCGACGGGATGAGTCGGTGATCCCGTCGGCGCACCCGAAAAGGGTGCTTTTTGTTTTTCACCCAGATTTGCGGCAAACAGGATAAGACGATAACAACAAAGAAAGGCGGTGATGCCGTATGAACTTGCCGACGTACCGTATAAAGATCTCTGAGAAGATTATCGGATACCGCAGAGAAAACGGACTTTCACAAATCAGATTCGGTCGGTTGATCGGAGTATCGGCGCAGGCGGTCTGCAAATGGGAACAGGAGGACTGTTATCCCGATATATTCATACTGCCGCATATTGCGAAGATACTCGGCTGCCGGGTGGACGATTTTTTCGAAGAGGTCGTAAAATAGGGAGGCGGGGATCGCTCCCCGCCTCGCGTTTTTACAGAATATAGTCGGTGATACAGTCGTACCAATGCACGTAAGTTTCGCCGTTTACGACCAGGGTTTCATTTTCGGGAAACATTTCAGTCCAAAGCTTTTGGTAACGGTCTTTTTTCCAGTTGTCGGCATTGAAGCGCCGCCAGAGGATCGTTCGGCCTTCGGCGTTCAAATACTGCTCCGTAACGACGCCTTCGCCGCCGTAGTTCGCCACGTCCATCACGCAGATCGTATCATACGCTTTCCCGTTGATCGTAACGGTATACCGCCCCACGACGTCCAGCAGAAACGGTTTGTCCTTCGTTGTTACGGTGCTTCCGTTTCGTGTGATGTCACCCTTTGGCGAGATATGCGTTTCATTGCCGCAGTTATTCTCGCCGAACCCCCAACTACCAAGGAAGGCGTCGCCGTCGAGAAACGTGTAGTACCGTTTCACTCCGCCGCTTTCGTGGCTCTCCGCCAAGATACGGCAGTGGCTGTCCGTAATCTGCGCCACCAGACGGCGTTCGTTGAAATTTCGACCGTCGATTCGGTTATTCTCCATGGGTTCGTATTCCTTCGCAAGGATCTCCACGCCCTCTATCCCGTGCACCTCGGCGCGAGCGACGGCTTCCTCGACCATATATTCCGTGCGTTTTCTTTCCGGAAAATCATACATTGCCCATTCGAGCCTTTCGCCGATTTTCGGCACGATAAACCAGCCCATGATCTCCTCCCATTTCACGGAGAACGGAGGCTGATCCGCCGGCGTGATCGTATATTCCGGCAGGGTTTTCGGCATTTTTGTATTCATAAGTTTTTCTCCTTTCAGCGTATACGGATAACGTTTTTTGAAATGCTGCTTGGCGTTGTGAAGGCGGCTTTTGACCGTTCCGAGCGGTAGGCCGAGCCGTTTCGCGATCTGCTCCTGCGGCAATTCTTTGAAATAGTACAGATAAAGTATCTGCTTGTCCTTTCCGCCGAGCAAATCGAGCGTTTCGCGTACGACCGAGGCGGTCGTTTTGCCCTGCGCGCCGAACGTGAAGACTGTTTCGTTCAAATCGTCGATCGGTATTTCAAGGGTTTTCGCTTTTTCTCTGAAATAGTCGTTTACCTTGTGCCGCGCGATGCCGAGCAGCCACGGTTTGAACATACTTATATCTTTAAGACCGTCAAAACCCCTGAACGCCGCGATCCGAATCTCTTGAAGAACGTCGTCTGCGTCGTGCAGATTCCCGATCCGGTATTTGACAAACCGTTCGAGAACCGTCGTTTCTTTGCCGAGCAGTTTTTCAAAGTCGCCCATCATTTTCACCTCGCTTCCGTGATGACGTTGAAACCGGTTTCACATATATAGTCGGAGAAAAAGCCGAAAAGGTTCATTTTCGCGGGAAAAACAGTATTATGCCGCCGGATCTCTCCGACGGCAAAAGTATTTTGGCTTTGTAATTATAAAAGGTCCGTATTCAAAACGATATAACCGTTTTTTCTTTCACACTTTTTGCATTTTGCGATAAAAACCTCAAAACGGAGGTCCGGACACTTTTGCAGGCACAAAGCGTAAACTCCCGCGACGTGCGGGATCGTCCAGCTCTCCGAAACGGTTTTGCTCCAGTGGATATAGGAATCATTAGTGTCGTTCGCCGCGGACGTTCTTCTTGTCGAAGGGACGAAGCACAGGGAAGAGAAATAGTCGGTAAACCCGGGTCTGTCCTTGTTGTTTTCGTAATTCTCCGTTTGCCATCCGTTCAAAACGAAAGAGGGATCCGGGCTGAATCTTTCGAAATCGATCCCCTGAAAACTGCGTCCGAAAACGGTCGCGTCGATCAAAGCGCATCTGGTTTTTTCAAGCTTGTCCGCGAGCGCATCCCGCGCCTCTTTCTGCTCGGGCAAAAACGGCGCGGATAAACTGACGACGCGGATCGGAGAGGGCGACGTTTCGTTATAACGGACGATCTTCTCAAGCGCGGACAGCTGATGAGAGTAATACCGCTTCAGATCGTTCGTTTCGTTCGGGATCGCGAAATAGACGAGTTCCGATCCGGGCGCAACGCCGCAGGAGGAGCCGCTCAGAAAACTCGCGCAAACCATACCGTGAAAATCCGCGTATTCGTTATCCGGGTGATCCGGCGCGACGTTTACGTATTCGATCCGGTCCCTGAACTCGATATGGTCCTTGTTTATCGGTCTGTCGATAACGGCGACTTTTATACCTTTTCCGGTCAGGGAAGTATCTCCCAAAATATGCTTTTTTCCGTCCTGCATGACCCGATCCGCCATATCGCGAACGGCGTCCGGAAAGCACGTCTCTGAATTGAAACACACCTGTGACAACTCGCGTGGCGAGTCGATACGAAAGTCGTAAGAATTCAGATCTCTGTAACAAAGCTGCCAGATCGCCTCTCTTGAAAACGGATCCAGAGAATCAAAATATTCCGCTGTGATCCTCCCGGGGAGGTCGAACGCAGAAGTAATGACAGAACCGAAACTATTCTTTTTTTCTTCATTCGGGTTTTTTCGACGGTCTGTCATCCTGACTCTCCTTTATCACATACCCGCTTCCAGCCGACATTTCAGCTCGTACAGCGCGGTCCTGTTCGAGTCCCATTTGAGCTTTGCTCTCGCTTCCTCAAAACTGAGCCATACGCACTCCGTGTGCTCGTGCGAGAGGACGATATCATCGGGACATTCGAACCCGAACGAGTATTCCGGGACCACGTATGTGTCGGCGGGCCAGTTGTAAAGGTAACGCTTCGGGAAAATATCGGTCGGGATATAGCACATGGACCGGAGCGGCGTGACTCTCACGCGTATCCCGCCTTCCTCGAAGATCTCCCTTACCGCCGCTTCTTCGGGCGTCTCGCTGTCTTCGCCGCCACCGGCGATGAACTGCCACTGATCGAAGTCCGATCTGTGAAAGACGCAGAACCGAAAACCGTCCCCCGTCTTTCTGTACGGAATCGCAAGAATCTGAAAAGGCGCTCTCATTTTTGCCCCTCCTTTTTCGGTAACGTATATCCAGTATATCACATCCCGGGGCTTATTGCAAAGATAGGGCGTTTGATTATTCGTTGGGCAAATGATATAATTGAGAACAAAAGCAGTACGTTTGATTCCGTCCGTTCGGTTTTCAATCGCCGGTTGAAGCGTAGAGCGGAGACCCGCCGCGGCGTTTCAATAACCGGTTGATTGACGGCGCGTCCGGCGTGTGTTACCATTAAAGCGTCGGCCGGCGAAACAAAACAAAGGAGAAATCAAAATGTTCAATATGTCAGAAGTATCCGAGCGGATTATGCTCGCGAGAAAAAACAAAGGGATGACTCAGATGGAACTCGCTAACGCGCTCGGGATCTCTTTTCAGGCGGTCTCGAATTGGGAGAGAGGCGTTTCGATGCCCGATATCTCAAATCTCGAACCGCTCGCCGAGGTCCTCGGAGTGACCGTCGACGAGATTTTGTCCGACAAAAAAATCACGTCTCTGATCAAGGACGGCGAAATGCCCGATGAGATATCGGCTGCGGAATTCAACGCCGTGTCTCCGCTTCTCGGACCCGAACAAAACGAGGAGTTGATCAAAAAAATAAACGTGGTAGACACCGCGGACGAAGAGATCAACACAGAATCGTTGTGCAAAACGAGAAAAGAGTGTGAGGAGCTTGCTCTGAACGCCTATGAAAACGGACAGATGCCGGTTTTCGCCATGTTCATCTCCCGTTGTTCCGGCGAATTCATCGATTCGCTCGCAGACAGGGCGTTCGATGAAGGGAAAATACCCTTTTTCGCCATGCTCAGATCCCGTATCCCGGATGAAAAAAGAGCGTCGCTTTTAAAGCGAGCCGTTGAAAGAGGGGATATGCCCTTCACGGCGATCCTTTCCCCGCGCCACCGCTCAAAAGACCCGGATGATTCCGACGACGAAGACTGATCTGATATTCAACAAAAGAACCTAAAAATCGAGGCGGGGACGACGTCCCCGCCTCGATGCATTATTGTGGTAACTCCTAAGCCTCCGGAAGCACGTCGCTGAACATGATGAGGTTCGCGGTGACGCGCTCTTTCTCCGTCAGGGGCTTGAACGTACCGTTTTCATAAAGTATTTCAAGCGCCATTATGGCGGTCATGTTGTCGATGAACGCGCCCGCGTTCCAGTCGACGACCAGATCCTGCATCTGAGGAGGATATCTTTTCGCGGTCTGCATGGCGTATTCAAGCGCATAATCGGCAAACCGTTCCTTGATTTTGTCGTCAAGAGGCGGGATCCGGTCGTAGAAATCGGTATCGTCGCCCCTATAAACCATGATCATGACCTTGCCGTCTTCGTCGATGAATCCGCGCTCTTTCAGACGGGCGAGCTTTTCGGCGTTCGTCACCCGGTCGGTTAGTTTACCGTTTATCAACTCGTATACGTACTCGTAATCCTCGCCCTGATTGTTTTTCCACGTTCCCGTCCTTGTGTCAAAACGGCTGTCTATCGCCCACGCTTTTACGGCGGGATATTTGTCCGATGCTCTCCACATATTCCCGCACGACGAATATTCCCCGTTTGTTTTTGATACGTAATCCGGGTCGGTGCACTCGGAGGCAAGGTTGACGCATGCTATATACGTTCCTCCGTCAAGTGTTGAAACGCGGTACTTCGCCATATCGTGCTTGACCGAATCGAAGTCTATCGTACACTTATTCGCGATACCGTAAAAGATCGCCGCCGCTTCAAGCAGCTGCCTGTTGCCGCCGGGGATATAAACGTCTTTCATTCCCTCCACGGCGCGTCTGATCGACGGGACGTACTCGGAGAGGAGTATTTTCGCCGCTTCGCGTTTCTTTCCCCACGCGGCGTCCGTTTCCTCGTTTGAATACGTGCGGGGGGAGAATTTCACGTAGGTCGTGTACCTTCCGCCTTTCGTTTTTACGATGAAGCCGTTGTTCTCGAGCAGCTTGATCCTGTCCTCGATAAACACCGGGGTCACGCCGAGTTCCTCGGCGATCTCGCTTTGGTTTTTCGGCTCAAAGTAAACGCTGTATACGATATTCAGGTTCAGTTTGTCGCCGAGATAGTATTCCGGGCCGCCGTGCTCTCCCGGAGTTCCGCTGTGCCCGAAATCCACGGCTTCAACGGGGTGGATGCCGAGTTCTCCGATCTTTCTTTCCATAGCAAAACCTTCTTTCAGTTCGTTTCTCGCCTTGTTCAGGTGCCACTTCACGGTGCCGACCGGAACGGCAAGCCGCGACGCGATCGACCTGACCGGCTCATTCTTGTAGTAAAAACGGAAAACGATCTCGCGCCTTTGCGAAGAGAGAAAAGCGATCTCCCTTCTCAACCGGTCGATCTCGCCGTCATCGTCCGCGACAGTGTCGTAATACGGGATATCCGCCGTCTCGTCGATAGAGACACCTCTTTGCTTTTTGACCGACGACACGTACCTCGCGTACGTATGCTCGCAGATCCGCCAGATATACCCCTCCGGGTTGACGACATCCTCGCTGCCGCGTAAAGCGCGGTATACCTCGGACGTCATTTGCGCGGCGAGTTCTTCCGCCTCGCCGTAGGAGAAGGACTTCTTGTAGGCGAAACCGTATATCTTCCCGAGATAATCGGTTATCAGGGCGTCTGCTTTCGTTTTTTCCATTTTTACAGGTCTCCCGAGCGCTCTTGACAATACAGTGCGCCTTTTTGAAAGAAGGTTGGGGATAATTTCAGTTTTTTTCCTCATTTTGGCGTCGTTCCGCCTGTTTCTGTATTCCGCGGGACACTTTTTCGTTGATTTTGCAGATAAGTTCAGATGCTTTTTCGGGCGTAAGGGACTGATCGCCCGAAGGAAAGCTTCTTATGTCGTGAACACCCGTAATACCTGCGCGGTCGAGTAACTCACCTACTTTATGAGGCGGCAGGAACGCGGCGATAGCATGTACCTCGTCGAGTCCGAAGTCATCCGGGATGCTCGCGCGATCGACGAGACCGGCGAGTTTATTCGAGGGAAGAAACGGACCGAGACCGATCAGTTCCTCGACGCTGAATTCATCGTACGCGCTTATCCGGTCGGCGAGTTCGCCGAGTTTGTACGACGGAAGAAAAGGCGCGAGGGCGTACATTTCCGCGACCCCGAAACCGTCCGGTATCTTTGCACGGTCGACGAGCTCGGCAAGTTTGTCATGCGAGAAAAACGGGGCGAGATCCATCAAGTCTTCAAGATCGAAGCTTTGACAGGGGTTTATCCGGTTGACCAGCTTTCCGAGATCGTACGACGACAAAAACGGCGCGAGCGCGTGAAGTTCGTCGATCCCGTAATCGTCGGGGACGTCAGCGACCTCCACGAGTTCGGCAAGTTTTTCTCTTGTCAGAAACGGGGCGAGCGCCGTGACTTCGTCAATGCCGACTTCTTCTCCGGCGCTGTTTTCAACTCTCTCTTCGAGTTCGCGAGGCGGGATGATGGGGGCGATCTTAGCCGTTTCGCTGAGCGAGATCGGCTCGCCTCCCATAACCTTTTTTACCGCGTCGGCTTCTTCCCGCTCGTCTCCGAGCAGTTCGTCAAGCGTCAGTCCGAGTACGTCGCACAGGTCGTTGAATTTGGATATATCCGGCATTGAACGGCATCTTTCCCAGTTCGACACCGCCTGATAGCTGACTCCCATCTTGTCGGCGAGTTCGGTCTGGGTCATATTCTTTTCGATCCTTGCGGCGCGGATCCTGTCCGCGATTTTTTGAATATCAAACATTGTCGGTTCTCCTTTTCATTTTTTGCGCAGGTGGCGCCCCCTACGCTTTCAGTCTAACATCCGAGCCGCAACCGGTCAATCAAGAGATGCTTTAGTTGACTCAAACTTTACAAAAGCGACGGTTTTATCTGGGTTCGTAAAGCTTGAACTCCGATTCCGTCATCACAACGACGCCGGATTTTCCAGGCGGGCTTTCTCTATTCGCAGACAACCAGATCCCCTCGTCGAGTCCTTCGATCATCGCGGGCTTGCCCTTGATAACGACGATCACGGATTCGTCCGCCTTTTTCTCCGGTCTTACGAGAACGTATTTTTCGACGGAGGGCTTCGTTACTCCACCCGCTATGTGATACTGTTTCCAGTAAACGGACCCGTCGCCCTCGCAGCAGATATTCGTCGCTTTTGACGCCGCTCTTTTCGAGAAATAGACGGTATATTTCCGACCGCTGAAAACGAAACCGATCTTTTTGACTCTTTCGTTCTCTTCGATCTGATTTCCGTATGCGCGGCAATAGCGATAGAGCGAAAGGGTGTTTTCATCGACGCATTCCATAATACTCCCGACGTCGCACGAAAGGGCGGCGCAGATCTTCGAGAGCGTGTCCGTCGTGACCGTCTCGTTCTTCACGAGTTTGCCTATCACGCGGGAACTGAGGCCCGTCAGTTCCATCAGGTCGGATTTTGACAGTCCTTTCTCCGCCAACAGTTTCCACAGTTTGGAATAATCCATACACATATTCGTCACCTCCGCATACTCTATTATACTCAAAAGCACGGAAAAGTCAATAATAGTTTACGATAGTAAATAATTTAATGCGAATATGAAGGTTCTAATGTCATTATTAAAGCATGATTTATAGATTAAAAGTATAATATTGCAAAACAATGCAAAACAAATTACTAAAAACGAATGACAATGTGTTGACAACCAACCGGATTTGGGGTATAATAATACTGCAATATTGAGAGGAGGTGCTTTTATGGCCACAACAAATATCAACGTTCGTGTCGATTCCGAACTGAAACAGTCGGCCGAGGCCTTGTTTGACGATCTCGGCCTCAATATGTCCGCGGCGATCACGATGTTTTTGAAAAGCGCCGTCAGCCATGACGGTATCCCGTTTGACGTCAAGCGTTTTACTCCTAACGCAGATACCCGCGCGGCACTGGCGGAGTATGAAGAGATGAAGAAAAACCCCGGGAAATACAAACGTTACGATTCTTTTGACGATCTGATGTCCGAGGTGATTTCGGATGCTTAAAATAGTATCGTCCAATCAGTTCAAGAAGGACTTAAAACTTGCGATAAAACGCGGATTGAAAATTGAAAAACTGCGTGACGTCGTCAACTCACTTGCCAGACAGGAGATTCTTGACGAGAAATTCCGTGATCACGTCCTTACCGGGGAATACCGCGGCTTTCGCGAATGCCATATTGAGCCGGACTGGCTGCTTGTTTATCGGGTGGATGAGGGTGAACTTGAGCTTTTTCTGTTCAGAACGGGAAGTCACTCGGATCTGTTTTGATCAGCGGGTAAAAAATGAGGCGGGGATCTTAAAGATCCTCGCCTTACTCTTTTTTATTCCAGAACGGCTTCGACGTCTTCTTTTATCACCACCGGTTCGCCTTTACAGACGATCCTGTTCCGCCGGACGATCGCGCGCTTCGTATCCGCGACGATTATCCCGTGCTCGCACTCGGGGCACTCGATTTCGTTGTCCTCGATCACGACGGTCCC
Organism: Clostridia bacterium; assembly: GCA_017428635.1. Classification (GTDB taxonomy): domain Bacteria; phylum Bacillota; class Clostridia; order Oscillospirales; family CAG-272; genus RUG11130. Next base: position 58,782 of record JAFRQK010000035.1, read on the forward strand.
GTGGACCGGTTTGTGTACCTCGGCGTCCATATAGACGCCGATCCCGCCGCAGAGATTTTCCCGGCGGTCGTTGTTCGAAAACCGGCAATTCCTTATCGTGACGTTCTCGGAGTTGATCCCCTCCGCCCATCCGGACTCCGCCGCGATCTTGACGCCGAGTTCGAAAACGTCGGAGATCTCGCAGTTCTCGATAAGCGCCTCGCGCGACTTGATGAGGATCGAGCGGGCGAAGTGGCTCCTCGCTCGGCAGTTGACGAACTCCACGCGCGGGACCTGATCGGGGTCGGCGAGCAGCATCCCGTCAAGGTCTTCGGGCAGTTCGCGGTCGAGCGTGACGCGGCATCTGTTTTCCCCGACGATCGCCGCTTCCTCGACGCGGTACGTGTCGAGCGGAGCGCACGAGGACGCCTCAGTCAGCTCCATCCTGTCGCCCTTTTCCGGGCAGTCGGTATTCTGCGTGTGCGTTCCGTCAGGCGCGCGGACCTCGAGCGTCACGGTACGTCCCTCGACCTCGCAGATCGAATAATAATAAGTGTGAACGTTGATCGAGTCGTCTCCCTGACCTTCGAACTCGCACCCGTCGAGGCGGACGAGACCGCGGCACGACGCGAAGTGAGTCGCGTCGGTCGTCGTTGAAAAATGTTCGCCCTCGGACGGCACGACGAAAAGGCGGTTGACGGTCACGTTCGTCGCGTGGAACGCCGTGATCCCCATGCCGGGGTGGGTGTGTATCGTTATATCCTCGAGCAGAACGTCACGCGCCTCCTCGACGAGGACGGCGGGTCTGCCGTGGAATACGTGGCAGATATAGAATTCGTCGCCCTCCCTGACGACGCCCGGGACGGTCGGCGCGCCGATCCCGTGATGCGGGTCGACGTACTTGAAATCGCCGATACGGCAGATCGAGTGCGGTATCAGCCGTCCCTCTTTTTGCGAGTACAGAGCGGAACGCAGAAACGGCATCGTCGCCGTTATCTCATCGGGGAATTCGAGCGTGACGCGATCTCCGTCGAACCCGGTGACGACGCCCTTCGAGTACGGTTTTCTTTTCAGGTCTACCGTAAGCCCGCGGACGGTCACGCCGGCGCATTCTCTGATCGAGATCTCCTCCATGAATCCGTCGACGAGCAGCGTCGCGCCGTACGCCTCGACCGTCGAGTTCACGTGACCTTTGAAATCGAGCCCGCGATCGTATACGTAATCGGGCGTGAACATCACATTTTGCGGGTTTTCGCCGTATTCTCCCGCCATGACGGCGCGCTGCGCCTCGCGGGCGCGCTCGGTCGTGATATTATAGACCCCCGGCTCGACGTGAAGCGTCGTTCCCGGGTTGTCCCTCATAAAGGAGAGCGCCTCTGCGAACCGTTCGCGGTCGTCGCCGCCCTCGAAAGAGGAGAGAGATATCCTCATACTTTGCCTTCCTTGTACCCTCTGTATATCTCGAGCACGCGCGAATACGAATAGTTCATTTCCGCGATCATGTTGTCGCAGAAAAAGCCGGTAAAGGCGTTCTTGCCGCCGATCGCGCGGCGGAAGAGCGCGGCGGGCGCGTTTTTAAGATATTTGACGCGGAATTTGTCCGTTTCAACGACGAATTTCGCGATCGGTCCGACTTTTTCAAGATACGACTTTTTGAAGTCGGGCGTCTGAGCGGCTTCCCCTGCGGCGACGCCGCTCGAGAGGGCGAAATAGATCCCCTCGCCGGTCACCTGATCGACGAATCCCGCCGCGTCGCCCGCAAGAACGACGGAGTCGGCCCCTTTTCTCTGATCGACCGGTCTTCCGAACGGCAAAAACGCGCCTCTCATCTTGTATTTGTCCGGGTCCGCGCCGAGAGAGGCGACGTATTCGCGCAGCAGATCGTCGTAACGGCGGTCCTTTTTGCTCTTGCCTCCGAGGCCGATGCAGTAGTCGTCCCCCGACGGAAAGACCCAGACGTACCCGTTTTTCACGAAGCCGAAGTCGATCACGACGCGCTCTTTTATATCGAGGTCCGCTTTCGGGACGTACGTCTCGGTGCAGAACGCGAGCTCCGGCGCCTCGAATCCGAGCGCGCGCCTCGACGGGCTCAGCGCGCCGTCGGCGACGACGAGGCGGCGGTATTTCACCCGCCCGCCGTCCGAGAGGGTGAGCGTTCTGTTTTCGGCGTCGAGATCCTCGACGGTCGTTTCTTCGAGAAGCGTCCCGCCGATCGATTGGAATTTTTTAACGAGATAGTCGTCGAACGTGACGCGTCTCACGGAGCGCAGCTTCTTTTCGACCTTCGAGCCGGCAAGACGCTCGCCGCCGTAAAAGAGATCGAGCCGGTCGCTCACGTCGCAGAAAACGTCGCCGAGGTCGGACGCGTCGACGGGGTCGACGAGGAGCGTCTCGGTCAGGACGCGGTAAGTCTTTTCGGTGAGAAGACCGCCGCACGTCTTGTTCCGCGGGAAACGGCTCTTGTCGATCAGGACGTTCGCGATCCCCGCCTTTTGCAGAGTGATACCGCACGCCGACCCGGCGGGTCCCGCGCCTATCACGGCGACTTCAACGTCGTAGTTCATATACTATAACTCCGTGCAGATTTATTCTTACTTATAGGATAACACACGATCCGCCGTTTTTCAACAAACGCCGCGGTATTTTTACATTGAAAAAAACCTCCCCGTATGGAGAGGTTTTTTGCGTTGTCGATCAGTATCGACCGATCAGATCATATGGAATATTTGCGAATTCCGCGCCGTCCTTCATTCTGTAGTCGCCGATCGTCGGGTTGACGAAGAACGGATTTTGGTCGAGGGTGTATCCGGTATCGGGCGTGATATCGCAGTATTGTGCAGCGACCGCGTCGTGCTCTTTTACCGCGCCCTCGATATTGATCTCCGCGTTGTCCCTTATGGTGACCGTAGAGTTCAGACAGAATTCCGGCTCGTTTATCCGGTCAAGGTCGCACGTGATATCAAGCAGTCCCGGCCACAGCTCGGCGACCTTCGCCTTGTACTCGGGATGCGCGTCGTAATTTCTCAGCGCGCTCTGCCAGTTCGTGTAGCACCAGTCTTCGGTGATGCTATCCGGTTCGCCGTTTTCCAATGCGTAGTTGATGAGATCGATCCCCTCCGCATGGACGGTTGCGATCGCAGCGAGTTTCGACTGCGGATTGACGACGATATTGTCGTGGATAAAGTTGCGCTTGGGCACCCCGTTGTTCATCACTCCGAGGTCGACGTTGTAGAAGATGTTATTGCAAACCTCACAGCCCCACGAGCCGTCGAGGTAAAGGCAATACCTGCCGTTCGACCCGCCGCGGATGTTGAGGAACAGGTTATACCGTACGACCGAGCCCTCCGAGTCGCTCATCTGACGGAACGTCTGCATCGCGCCTGTGTCGTCGCCGTTGTAGCAGGACGACTCGAAAACGTTATACTCCGCCGTCAGGTTCGCGGCGTTGCGGAAGTCGATATCTTCCCAGTAGTTTTTATAGAAATGGTTGTGCGATACCTTCGCGAACGGCGCGGCGATCCTGAGCGCCCCGTTGCATCCGTCTCGCAGACAAGTGAGAGTGAAATAGTTGTTGTCGACGACGACGTTCGTCCCCGACGTGAATCTGTCTTCCCAGTTGAAGTCCGACTCGATCCGGAGAGCTATCCCGGCGCACACCGAGAACTCGCATCCGGTGACGGTGACGTCGAGCGGGATCCCGCCCGGATCGCCCTCGATAAAGACCATCGTTCCGGTGGAGCATCCGGAGAATCCGCAGCGGTCGACCGTCAGGCCGCGCGGATGACCGACCGCCCACATAACAGGCCCGTCGGAGTTCCTGAAATCAAGACCGAGGAGCGTGACGTACTCCGTTCCGGACATCGTCAGCATCGTGTCGCCTCCGCCGGTGAAGTGATACTCGCCGGAGGGTTCGAAGACGTAGAAAACGCGCGTGGATTCGTCGATCCAGTATTCACCCGCATGATCGAGCTCCTCGGAGACGTTGACGATCGCCATCTGGTTCCACTCCGCGCTGTCGAAGCCGTCAAGTTCAAGGTAACGGAGCTGACCCATCCTCGCCTGATTCGGATACGGGATCGTGCAGATACCCGTTTCTTTATCGTAATCGGCGGTCGTGAGCAGATCCTTGTACCAGCCGGTCGTGATGTAACCGTAGATCAGCATACAGTCCGTCGTATGATAATAATTGTCTATCCTTTTCTTCAGATGTCCCGATTTGAACTGGAAATGGTTCGCGTCCGGAATAAATCCGTTTTTCTTCATCAGATTATCGGTTCCGTCGTCGTATTTGTTCGGGTAACGGGCGAGCGTCATTTCGCCTCCGTCGCCGAGGATAAGACAGGTACGCGGATCGTATTTTGTCAACCTTCCGGAAAGATCGACCTTCTTTATCTTGTCGACGGCGGTTGAGCGGAACAACGTTTTTTCTTCCGCGGTAAGGGAGGTGAATTCGTTTTCCGCAACGTCGAGGCCGTCGTTGAATACGACGTCGCCGTCGCCGTACGCGCAGTATATGATCCTCTGCGACACGGAGCCGGAGTCTTCGGCTGTCAAAACGACGGAGATCGGGCCGTAATCACCCGCAAAGAAAGCGACTTTGATATCGCCCTCGGTTTTCCTCGTTTTGAGGTCTCTGACCGCCTCGATCGCGCGCTGCCACGTTTTGAAGGGATGATCGAAAGAACCGTCCGCCGAGTCGTCGCCGTCGGTCGCCACGTAGAAGTCGGCGTCGCCGACGAGCGGGTATTCGGGTTCGGTGTACGTCGAACGGAGGACCGGTTCGTTATACTTCAGTTTGAACGTATTGTCGAATCTCTCTATTATCGCTGCGAACTGTTCGCGCGTCGCTTTTCCGCCGGGTGCGAGAAGGTTGCCGGTCGTGCCTTTTATCAGGCCCGCTTCGACCGCCCACTGCATCGCGTCGTCCGCCCAGCCGGAGACCTTTCCGCCGTCTGAAAAAGACGAAAGATCGGCGCGCTCCGGAACGGAAACGAGGGAGTCCGACGAGAAACGGAATAGCATCGTTCCGAGCTGTTCGCGCGTGATGAGCCCTTCGGGACCGAATTTTTTATCGCTGACGCCGTTCACGACGCCCCCTTCTTTTGCCCACGCCACGGCGTCGGCGTACCACGCGCCGGCCCTGACGTCATCAAAGCCGCTCGCCGCCTTCGGGGCGGGAGAGCCCTCGCGCCGCCAAAGGGCGGTCACTACCATCGCCCGGGTGAGCGATCCTTTGGGATTGAATTTCCCGCCGCCTACGCCCTGCATATAGCCGGACTTGACGGCGTAGACGATCGAATCGTAACTCCACATCGACTTGTTCACGTCGGAGAAGACGGGATCCGCCGCGGATGCCGGGACGACTGCGGCGAACGCCGCCGCGATCATAACGACGGCGAGAAGGGAAGCGAGAAGTTTTTTCATGTTTTACCTCTTGACAGATGTATTCGCGGACAAGCGATATTTTCAATAGAAAATATATATCAAAAAGGACAAAAAGTCAAGCAAAGGGCTGTAAACAAACAAAACCGTCTTTTGCCCGACCGGGCAAAAGACGGTTCCTGAATATGGAGAACTATGAAAAGGTTCCAGCGTATGCGCGTGGCTTACCAGACGACGCTTTCGGTTATCGCGATAAGTTCGTCTATGCTTAAACCGTATCCGGATACCTCAACCATAACGTCACTATCCCCGAAAAAGATACTTCCGCCGTCAAAGTCGTCAAGATCGATTCCCCACTGTTCATATTGCTTTTTGAGTTCTTCATCTTCGTCGAGAGCCTTCACGTAATAGTCATGTTCGTCATAAATAAATGCGTCCATCCCTCTGATCGTTGTCGGCGTGAAACGATCTTCAAACGCATCCGCCGGGTGGATCTTCGTTTCATAAAGTCTCGAAGAATAGATATAGATCGTTACACCCCGGGGAGCATTATTATACGGATCCTCCGCCGTTTCGTCCAACAGATCGATTACCCTGGATTCCTCATATTGATAATCAGGGTCGTTAGCGGGATTATATTCCTTCACGGTAAAACCGTCCGGTACGTATCCGACGGTGGCGTCGAAAACGGTTTTGGGTTCGGCGGATTCACCCGCGGAATCCGGATCTGCGAATTTCACGACGGTAAGGTCGTCATCCGTATGCCATATGAACACGCCGAGAATTGCGGCTCTGACGTTCGCGTTCAGCATAAGCAGGCCGCATGCGGTGAGCACCACCGCGAGCGCGATGACCGCGACGCGCTTGAAGCCGAGCGATTTGCGCGGAGCTTTGACGGATTCCGCGTCTGCGCTTTCGACGAGCCGCGGGTCGATCCCGCCTATGGCGCGTCTCATTACGTCTTTCTTCATTTCAAATAACCTCTTTCTTTCAGGTATCGGGCGAGGTCTTCCCTCGTCCTTTTGAGCATCATGAGAACCTTACTTTTTCCGAAGCCGTATCTTCGGCAGATACTTTTTACCGGGTCGTAGAACCAGTATCTTCGGATAAAAACGTTTCTCTTGTCTTCGTTGACGGAAAAAAGGAACCGTGAGATCTCCCGGGACAGCTCCGCTTCTTCAAATTCCGCGTCGGGATCGCCGCCCGAAACGATCTCTTCGATCTCGTCGAGAGACCTCACCAGGTCAGACCGGATCCGCTTCCCGCTCGTGTTTTTGCGCCAACGGCTTATCGCGATCTCCCGCGTGAGCTTACCGAGATAAGTTTTGAGATTGTCGGGATTTTGCGGCGGGATGCTCTCCCACGCGGCGAGAAGCGCGTCGGAAACGCATTCTTCCGATTCTCCCCGGTCGTGAAGAACGTTGTTCGCGATATACGTAAGATACTTTTCGTATTTTTCTTTTGCTGCCGCGAGAGCGTCTTCGTCCCGGTCCCGGAACATCTGAACGATCAGGTGGTCATCCAAGGTTTACCTCCTTTCCGACTGAAAGGCCTTTCACCCTTATACCCGCAAAAAAACCGGATTGATCACATTTTTTGAAAAATTTTGAAAAAAGGTTATAAGTTACGTTTTTGAATGAGGTGACTGCATTCTGAGCTGGCTGATACTGCGAGGCGGAGGAGGCTTCCCCTTGAGGGGAAGCTGTCACCGGAGGTGACTGATGAGGTGAGAAAGGGTACTGCATTTTGAGCAGGCTGCTCCTGCAGGGCAGGAGCAGAGGGATTCGAGTCGCGCTCCCGCGAGCTCGTTTTTCGCTGAACGCGAAAAACTCACGGTCGCTTGGTCGGGGAGGCGGGAAAACAGTCCCCCGGACTGTTTGCTGACACGCCTCCCATTCGAATCCCTTCCTTATGCTCTCCGAACGGAAAAAGGAGCCCACTTTGTGGCTCCTTTTTCCGTTCGGAGAGAGAGGGATTCGAACCCTCGAAACCGTTTTGCGATTTACGCGATTTCCAGTCGCGCGCCCTCGACCAACTAGGCGACCTCTCCGTGCCCCTAACCGGACGTGTGGTATTATAACATAGAATATAATCTTTTGCAACACTTTTTTCAAAACTCCGGGGGCCTCGGAGCACTTGTGAGTTTGCTTCCGATATGGTAAAATATATCAAACGGAGGTGATAAAAACGGCAAGCGATAAATCTCTCGTTATAAGAGCGATCTCATCCGACGGCTCGGCGCGTATCGTGTTCTGCGACAGCACGGCGATCGTGCGGCGCGCCTGCGAGATACACAAAACGGCGAAGACGGCGACCGCCGTCCTCGGGCGGTGTCTGACAGCCGCCTCGATGATGGGCTCGCTTCTCAAAGACCGCGACGATTCCCTGACGCTGCGCTTCGACGGCGACGGCCCCGCGGGCAGCGTCGTATGCGTCAGCGACTACAAGGGCAACGTGCGCGGATATATGGATAACCCTTCGGCGGAACTGCCGCCGAACAAGGCGGGCAAGCTCGACGTCGGAGGCGCGATAGGAAAGGGATCGCTTTACGTGATCCGCGACCTCGGGCTGAAGGAGCCGTACGTCGGCGCGTCCCCGATAGTGACGGGCGAGGTCGGCGACGACGTGACGGCCTATTTCGCCAATTCCGAGCAGATACCGACCGTGTGCGCCGTGGGCGTGCGTGTGGGCCGCGACAATATGTGCTTTGCGGCGGGCGGTTTTCTGATCCAGCTTTTGCCGGGAGCCGACGACGAAGTGGCCGAGATAATTGAAAAGAACGTCAGCGGGATGAAAAGCGTCTCGGAACTGATCGCATCCGGCGTTTCGGGCGCCGAGATCATCGCTCAGACCTTCGCCGGTATGGAATACGAGACGTTCGACGAATTCGACGTCGGTTACGTCTGCGCCTGCTCGCGCGGCAGATACCTCTCCGCGCTCGCGTCGCTCGGCGGGAAAGATCTCGACGAGCTGATAGCCGACGGCAGTCCCGTCGAGACGGGATGCCTGTTCTGCGGCAAGAAATACGTTTTCAAAATCGAAGAGATCCTCGCCGAGAGGGACAAAAAGAAAAAGGAGAAAAAAGAAGATGAGTAATTTGCGTCACGTCGTTATGAATATCAGGGATTACGGCGAGGTGAAACTCGAACTCGACGCGGACGCCGCGCCGATCACCGTGGACAATTTCTTGAAACTGGCGAAGAGCGGTTTTTACGACGGACTTACGTTTCACCGCATTATCGACGGATTCATGATCCAGGGCGGAGACCCGCTCGGAACGGGGTTCGGCGGCTCGGACGAAGAGATCAAGGGCGAGTTCCGCGCCAACGGCGTTGACAACCCGATCTCCCACGAAGAGGGCGTCATCTCGATGGCGAGATCGTCGAACCCGAACAGCGCGTCCTCGCAGTTCTTCATCACCGTCGCCGACGCGACGTTTCTGGACGGTCAGTACGCGGCGTTCGGCCGCGTCACAGACGGCTACGACGTCGTTCGGCTCATCGCGCGTCAGGCGCGCCCGGTCGACGGAAACGGCACGGTCCCGAAAAGCGAGCAGCCGGTGATAGAGTCCGTCCGGGTGACCGACTGATCATTCATAGATCCCCGTCTCCCCGCGTAATATATGCGGGGGTGATCCGCGATGAACAAGTGGGGAAGAGAACGGAAAAGCGATACCCCGTCGGGGTATCGCTTTCTTACGCTCGGAGCGGCGGCCGTCGTTTTCGGGCTCGCAGTTTTTTCATTCGGCGGGGACGGCGGGCAGTCCGTTCTGCGCCGCGAGGAGACCGCTGCTGCGGCCCTGATCGTGGGCGAGACCGCGGCGTCTCCCGGGACGTCCGCGGAAACGGACGGAGAACCGCCCGGGTATCTGAACGGAAAATGGAATTTCTGGGAAAGCCTCGGAGACGCGCTCGCCTCCCTGATAACGGGGAAATGAAGCGCGAGAAAAAGCGCGGGGTCCCCGTCGCATCGGGCCCCGCGGGTTTTTTGTCTTTCTTTCTCTCTTTCGCGCTGATCGCTTTTTTGGGAGGCCCCGCTTATCCGCTCGCCGTCGGCGCGGCGCTTCTCGTTCACGAGGCGGCTCATTTTATGACGGCGGGGGCGCTAGGCGTTCCTCTCTCGTCCGTTCGGATCGGCGCGTGGGGGGCGCGCACCGCCTTCGATTACTCAGCCGTTTCGGCGGGGAGGGAAATCGCGGTGCTCGTCTCGGGACCCGCTGCGAGTATCGCCGCGGCGTTCGCCGTGATAAAAACGCCGCTCACGGACGTGCCGGGCGGCGTTTATTTCGTTTTGTCCTCTTTCGCGCTCGGCGCGGTCAACCTGCTCCCCGTGCGCGGACTCGACGGAGGCGCGATCCTTTCCGCCGCCGTAGGCCGTTTCGTTCTGCCCGACCGCGCGTGGCGGATTTGCCGGGCGGTTTCCCGCACTTTCGCGTTCCTTTTCTGGGGACTTGCCGCCGCAGCTCAAGCGGCGGGGTTCAGTTGGTCTCTTCTTCTGCTTTCTCTGTATTTTCTCGTTCGGGCATGGTGAAACCGAGCGCCTCGTTCACGTCGTCCGCGGTCAGGAGCATCAGGTCGTCTTTTGTGACCGTCTCCATCCCGGCGAGCCGGTCCGCCTGAGCGGACAGGATCTTCTCGAACACGTTGCGGACGCCGCGCGCGTTTCCGAATTCTCCCGCGTCGTCCGCGGCTGCGGCGAAATAGTCGCGCAGGATCTCCTCGGCGTCGTCGGAGACCGTATAACAGCCCTTTTTGCATCTGAAAACGAAGATGTCGGTCATCTCGTCGCCCGTGTAGTCCGCAAAGTCGACGTATTTGTTGAAGCGCGAACGCAGACCGGGGTTCGAGTCGATGAAATCCTCCATCAGTTCGGTGTACCCGGCGACGATGACGACGAGGTCGTCGCGGTGGTCTTCCATGTATTTGAGGACCGTGTCGACCGCCTCGAGACCGAAGTCGTTTTCAGTCTTGTTCGTCAGGGCGTACGCTTCGTCGATAAAGAGCACGCCTCCGAGCGCGCTCTCGAGCACGCCCGTCGTTTTGATCGCGGTCTGACCGATATATCCGGCGACGAGACCGCCTCTGTCGCACTCGACGAGCGTTCCTTTCGAGAGGATGCCGATCGAGCGGTAGACTCTCGCCATGAAGCGGGCGATCATCGTCTTGCCCGTTCCGGGGTTGCCCGAAAAGACCATGTGAAGGGAGACGTCCTCGACCGGGAGGTCGTGTTCGCGGCGGAGTTTGTAGACTTTCGCCATGTTGATCAGCCCGCGGACCTCTTTTTTCACCTCGGAAAGGCCGATATACGAATCGAGTTCGGCAAGGAGATCGTCGAGGTTCTCCGGCGGCGGGAGTTCTTCCTTTTTCTCCTTTTCGGGAGCGGCGGCGTTCCCCGTCGACTTGGCGGACGGCGGCTTTTTTTCGCCGGCGTCCCCCTCGGAAACGGACGGCACTCTGCCCCAGATGTCCTCTCCGAGCCGCTTTATGTTGCTCTCCGTCATCTGACGGATCAACTCTATCTGAGAGGCGATTATTTCGTCTTTCTTATCCATAGACAAGGTCTCCTGAAAACCGGATTATTTTACGACGCCCTTCTTCAAGATCACGTTTGCATAGATCGCGCTCTCGCCCGTCACGACGACGGCGTACGCCTTTTTCGCTCTCTCGTAGAACTCGAATCTCTCGAGAAAAACGGGCTCGCGGTCGGTGTGATCCGCCACTATCTTTCTGTATTCGTCCCAGATCTCGATCTTCAGATCGCGGTCCTTTTCGGTTTTATCCATCAGGTACACGTTGTTGTCGTATTCGTCGAGCGGGAACAGCTCGAGAATGGCGGAAAGGAGTTCCGGCACGCCGGTCCCGTCGCTGCGCAGTACGATCCGTCCGATGCTCTCGCCCGGGAAGTTTCCGTCGGAGAGGACGATCTCGTCGCCGTGACCCATTTTAGCGAGGATCCTGAGAAGATCGGGGGAGATGATCTTGTTGATACCTTTTAACATATTTGCATACCGTCCTTTCGGATTAAAATGTTTCGATAAATCTGAAAACGATACCGGACGACTTTTTCGCAGTCTCTTTGACGAACTCCGGATACGTATCCGGAGCGTCGCCGTCGGCGCTGTCGGAGATAGCGCGCACCACGCAGAACGGAACGTTGTTCGCGGTACAGACGTGACCGATCGCGGCGCCCTCCATCTCGCACGCTACGGCTGAGAAAGCAGAGACGATCTCGGCTTTTCTCTTCGGGTCGCAGATGAACTGATCGCCGGACGCGATCGGACCGACGACGGTATTTATCCCCGCCTCGCGCGCGATCGCGGCGATCCGTTCGACCGTCTTTTCATCGGCGGGAATGTGAGCGCCCTCGACGCCGGGGATCGCCACCGCTCCGGGCGCGTCGCCTATCGCGGTCGTGTCGAAGTCGTGGTGGCATACGGACGACGAGACGGCGACGTCGCCGATCGACAGTTTGTCCGTCAGCGTGCCCGCCACGCCCGTGTTTATGATGAGATCGGGCAGAAAGCGGATAATCATCGCTTCCGCGCAGATAGCGGCCCACACTTTGCCGACTCCGCAGACGGCGAGTACGACGTCGCTTCTTCCGATCTTTCCGGTGACGTAATGAACGGAACCGACGGTCCCTTCTCTTTTGTGAGCCATCCGTTCTTTGATGAGTTCCGCTTCCGCCTTCATGGCGGCTATTATTCCTATCTTCATACCAAAAACTTTCCTTTATTCGTTACTGATTTATGATACCACGGTTTCCGCCCGGATGTCAATAACCGGGGAGCGGGGGTTTTGTTTACTTTTTCGCGCTTTTATGATATAATCGGACGTGGGAAAAAGAGGAGAAGGAGGAGGATTTCTTTGAACAGAAAGATCGCCGGCGTCGGCGTCGGTTTCCTGTATTTCTACGTTCATTTCGTGACTGAGATCCTGTGCTTCTTCGTCCTTTCAAGATACGTAGGAACGAATACCGATTTTTGGGCGTACTATCTGTTTTTCGATATGCTCGCGTTCGTGCCACAGGGAGTAATCGGATACGTGAGCGACAGATTTCCTAAGATACCGTTCGGCGCCGTGGGGTTTGCTCTCATGGCTGCCGCGATCTTTATCCAGACGGCGGTCCCGAATCCTTACGTTTCGCTCGCCGTTTTGTGTATCGGCAACGCGTGTACCCACATAGACGGCGCGGAGGCGACGCTCCGCACCTCGCGCGGGTCGCTTACCCCGAGCGCGATCTTTGTCTCGGGCGGAGCGTTCGGTATCCTGACGGGGCACCTCATTTCGATGGATCCGCTTCCGTGGTGGGTGTTCGTCCTGCTCGCGGCTTCCGCGGTTCCGTTCACGATCCTCGGCGAGATGTGCCGCAGAGATTCGGACAGAAAATCCCCCGTTCCGTGCGCGCCTTTTGACCTTGCGAAGAAGACGGCCGCGCCTGTCGGCGCGATCATTGCCATGGTCTTCATCATCGCCACGCGCGGATATATGGCTTACGGTATTCCGATGTCGTGGAAGAACACGGTGTGGGAGACGATCGCCATACTCGCCGTGATGGGCGTCGGCAAGGCGCTCGGCGGAGTTTTCGCCGATCTGTTCGGCGCGAGGAAAGTCGCCGTTATCAGCGCCGCCGCCGCCCTTCCGTTTCTTCTGTTCGGCAACAAGCTGGTCGCAGTTTCGCTTTTCGGGGTCATGCTTTTCAGCATGACGATGTCCATAACTCTGGCGGCGCTCGTTTCCGTCCTCAAAAAGCGGCCGGGGCTCGCGTTCGGGCTGACGACCATCGGATTGTTTATCGGAACTGCGCCGGTGTTCTTCTTTAAGTTCACATCGTTTGCGGCAAACTGTATTATGATCTCGGTTCTGACCGCCGTCTGCATTTTGCTGACGCTCGCGGTCATGAGAAAGGACGGTGACCCGAATGAGTGATTTTTTCTGGTTTGCGGCTTTCGAATACGTTCGGATGAAAGCGGCTCCTCTGATCGCGACCGCCGTAATATTTATCGTTTTCACGGCGGTGACGACCGTTCTCGTTGCAAAATCTCTCAGGGAGCGTGACGGCGGTGGGGATAGCTGAACTCCCGAAGGTGATGGCGTGGTGCCTCGCGCTTACTCTCCTGCTTGAGGTTTTCGCCGCCGCGGCGCTCGGACTGAGAAAGCGGGATCTTTTGTTCGTCGTTCTCGTGAACGTGATAACGAATCCCGTTCTCGTGAGCGCGACGACGCTGATCTGCTGGTTTTACGGAATGCGGGCGTATTACGTCTCGCTCGCCGTCTTCGAGATCGCGGCGTTTTTCACCGAAGCTTTATTGTACAAATACGCGCTGAAACCTAAGTTAAACCCGTTTCTTTTGTCGCTCATCCTGAACGTGTTCTCCGCGATGATCGGAAACGTTATAAACGGAATATTCTTCTGAAGGAGGATTTAAAATGAAAAGGATAGCTCTTTTCCTCGCGGCGCTGACGGTCGCCGCCGCCCTCGCGGTCGGCGTTTCTGCGGACGTGTGGTATATCGAGCCCGAGCCCGACGTTATGATGGTGGGAAAGGACGGGATCGACGTTTTCAGCTATACGGGCGAAGAGGGAGACATTCACGTTGACGCCGAGTTCGGGACGGTAGTTCAAATATCCGGGGCGGACTATGATGAAGATCCGCCCGCATGGGAATTGATGATCAAATTGCCCGACAGAGACGTGATAGGCAGGATTTCTTCCGAGGAGTATAACAAACTGCTTTCCTCCACGACGGAGATCACACCCGAATACGGTATCGGAGAGAAAGTGCCGGCGGTGACCTCGACAGTTACCGGCGGCGACGCAAAATTCAGATACGGTCCCGATAATAATTTTGCGTATTCTTACAGATTCATCCCTATGTGGACGGTCATTAAATACGAGTACGTATATAACGGGTGGGCTTATACGCAGTACGAAGGCGAAGGCGGATGGGTCTCTCTTGACTGGCTTGAAGAAGGCGTTCATACCGCTCCGCCTGACCCGGATCCGATCCCCGACCCGGTTCCCGACCCGATCCCCGACCCGGTCCCGGATCCGGTCCCCGATCCGGACCCCGTTCCTGCCCCGGATCCTATTCCGGAGACTACGGCCGAGCCTGTGACCGAGTCCGTCGAGACGAAAGAAGAGACCGGGACCGCCGCTCCCGTGCAGACGGAAACCGATCCGACGCAAACCTCGGGACCCGCTTCCGAGACGGAAAAAACGGATAAACCGGAGAAAAGATCCGGGCTGCCCTCGGTCGCGAAGACGACGATCTACTGCGTGATCGCCGCCGTTATCGTTTCAGCGGTCACTCTCGTTATCATCCTGATCGTCGTCAAAAAGGGAAGAAAACAGGCTGACGGCGGCGACGGGAACGAAGACGGGGACGACGGGAACGCCGACGCTTGACACGGATCGCGGCAGGTGATAAAATAGTCGTGTTTTTGATCAGTTTCCCTTCCCGGAGGTTATTCTCATGGCAGACAAAATGAAAGTATGCGTGGTCGGAGCGACCGGCATGGTGGGGCAGAGATTCGTCACACTTCTCGACGGTCATCCGTATTTCGAAGTAACGGCGGTCGCAGCGAGCGCGCGGAGCGCGGGCAGCAGATACGGGGACGCCGTCGGGGGCCGCTGGAAGATGAAGACCGCGATCCCGGGCGGAGTGAGGGATCTGCCCGTTATCGACGCCGCGGATACGGACGCGATAAAGGCGCGCGCCGATATGGTCTTCTGCGCCGTCAATATGAAAAAGGACGAGATCCTCGCCCTTGAAGAAAAATACGCGAGGGCGGAGCTCCCCGTCGTTTCGAACAACTCGGCGAACCGCTGGACGCCCGACGTTCCGATGGTCGTGCCGGAGATCAACCCCGGCCACCTCGAAGTCATTAAGGCGCAGAGAGCGCGTCTCGGCACGAAGCGCGGATTCATCGCCGTCAAACCGAACTGCTCGATCCAGAGTTACGTTCCGATGCTGACGCCTCTTCTGAAATACGGCGTCAAAGAGGTCGTCGCGACGACTTATCAGGCGATCTCCGGCGCGGGCAAGACGTTCTCCGACTGGCCCGAGATGATCGACAACGTGATTCCCTATATCGGCGGCGAGGAAGAGAAGAGCGAAAGAGAGCCGCTTCGTGTCTGGGGCAGGGTCGAAAACGGCGCGATCGTCCCCGCAGAGGCTCCGCTGATCACGACGCAGTGCATCAGGGTCCCCGTTTCCGACGGACACACGGCCGCCGTTTTCGTGAACTTTGAAAACAAGCCGACAAAAGAGCAGATACTCAAAGACTGGGCGGAGTTCAGAGGACTTCCGCAGGAACTTGAACTTCCCTCCGCTCCGAAGAAGTTCATAACGTATTTTGAAGAAGACAACAGACCGCAGGCTAACCTCGACCGCGATCTTTACGGCGGCATGGGCGTCTCGGCCGGACGGCTCCGCGAGGACTCCCTCTTCGACTGGAAGTTCGTCGGTCTTTCACACAACACCCTCCGCGGAGCGGCGGGCGGCGGTTTGCTCACCGCAGAGCTCCTGTTCAGGACGGGGTGGCTTGACTGAAGTAAAAAAGGCTCGGTTTGACCGAGCCTTTTTTTATTCGTCACAAGACCATGAAGCAAACGAGGTTTTACAACTGATATCGTCCAGCTTGCCGATCTTTCCTGCGAGCGCGGAGATGACGTCCTGCGGGGCGTCGATCGCGATGCTGATAACGTGGATGCCTTTCTCTTTGTACGGGATCCCCATTCTTCCGATGATATAGTCACCGTACTCGTGAAGGACCTCGTTCAGTTTGTCGGCGGACCCTCTGTCCGATACTATGATACCTATAAGAGCGACTCTCGTTTCCATTTTACGTCCTCCGTATTTTACGCGCCTCAGCGCTTTTTTATTTTTTCATTGCGGATGCGATAAGCCTGTCGATCAGCTCGCCGTACGGGATCCCGCCGTATTCCATCAGTTTAGGATACATGGATATCGGCGTGAAACCGGGCATCGTGTTGATCTCGTTGAAGATTAGTTCGTTATCTTCTGTCAGGAAGAAATCTACGCGCGACAGACCTCTGCAGCCGAGGATCCTGAATATCCGCGCGGCGGCATCTCTGACTTCCTCTATGCTCGCGCTCTGTATCCTCGCGGGGATGAAGAACGACGATTCGTCGGTCACGTATTTCGTGTCGTAATCGTAGAAATCGCTCGATCCGACGTCGATCTCGGCGGGGGCGGAGACGGTCAGGTTCCCGTCCTCTTCGAGAACGGCGACCTCGATCTCCTTGCCTCTGATACGCTCCTCGATAAGGATCTTATCGTCTTCCGCAAACGCGGAATCGAGCGCAGCGGGAAGGTCCTCGCGGCTCTTCACGGCGGAGCATCCGACGGACGAGCCGGAGCGCGACGGTTTGACGAACATCGGATAACCGATCTTTTCCTCCGCCGCTTTTATAACGGCGTTTCTGTCGTCGCGAGCGAACGCGGTGACGGCTTTCGCCTGACGCACCGTAGAGAACAGACTGACGACCGCTTTGGTCAGCGCCTTGTCCATCGTGACGGCGCTCGCGGTGCATTCGCACCCGACGGTCGGGACGCCCATGACCTCGAGCATTCCCTGCAGTCTTCCGTCCTCGCCGAATCTTCCGTGCAGAACGGGGAAAACGGCGTCCAGGACGATCTGTTTCTTTTCACCCGAAGGCGAGACGGCGAACAAACGCTTTTTGCCGAACGAGGGATCGACGACGATCCCGTCGAGCGACGCTTTGTCGGCGCACCACGAACCGTCCCTGATCGACTCGGGATCTCCGCCGTAGACGAAGAACTCCCCGTCCTTCGTTATGCCTATGCGGACGACGTCGTATTTTTCGGGGTCGACGTGCGACAGCACGGCGTACGCCGACGAGAGCGATATTTCGTATTCGGACGATTTCCCTCCGAAGAGGACGCCGAGTTTGATCTTTTCCACAGTCAGACCTCCGTATGCGGCGCGGGCGCGCTTTTAGTGACGTGCGTGAGCATATACTCCACTGAGTCGCGAAGCGCCTGCCAGCTCGCGTTGATTATGTCGGTCGAAACGCCGACGGTCCGCCAGACGGTCACTCCGTCCGTCGACTCGATAAGAACGCGGACGGCCGCCGCCGTCGCGCCGGAGTCGATGACGCGGACGCGGTAGTCGGTAAGTTTCATCCCGCCGACCTCGGGGTAAAAGCGCGTGAGCGCGCGGCGAAGGGCGCGGTCCATCGCGTTGACGGGACCGTTTCCTTCCGCGGCGGCGATCTCTTCCGAACCGCCGACGGCGATCTTTATCATCGCCGAACTCTTCATCAGTTCGTCCCCGTCAGGGGTGTCTTTCGCGTCCTCGGCGATGACCTTGAACGCGAGCAGATCGAAGTGCGAGACGCGCTCGCCCGCGATCCCGTCGACGAGAAGCGAGAGGGAACCCTCCGCCTGTTCGTAAACGTAACCGAGCTTCTCACGCTCGCGCAGGACTTTAACGGCTTCTGCGACCCTCGGGTCGTCCTTTTCGAGTCCTCCGAGCGGCGACAGAGCGCCGATCTTGTCCGTGACCGCGGCGCGGCCTGAAAGCTCGCTGATGACGGTGTTTCTCAGATTCCCGACGGATGCGGGATCGACGTGCTCGAACGAGCGCGGATCTTTCCTGATCCCGTCGATGTGCGCGCCCGCCTTGTGGGTGAACGCGTACGCGCCGACGAACGGTTCCGATTCGTCGAACGTGAGGTTCGCGATCTCGCTGACGTATTTCGCCGTCGACGTTATTCTTTTTATGTTGTCCTTCACGCAGTCGAAACCGAGTTTCAGCTGCAGAAGAGGGATGAGCGTGTTGAGGTTGGCGTTTCCGCACCTCTCTCCGATCCCCGAGACCGTTCCCTGAACGTGGGCGGCTCCGGACAGGACCGCGGAGACGGAACAGGAGACCGCCATGCCGAGGTCGTTGTGCGCGTGGATGCCGACGGCGGGAAACTCGCGGCGGACGCGTTCGGTCGCCATTCCGACAACGTCGGGAAGCATTCCGCCGTTCGTGTCGCAAAGAACGAGCGTCGACGCCCCCGCCTCGTGTGCGGCGGCGAGGACTTCCAGCGCGTAGGACGGATTGTCCGAATAGCCGTCGAAGAAGTGTTCCGCGTCGAACACGACTTCCTTGCCCGCCTCGCACAGGAAGCGAACGGAGTCTTTTATCATTCTTATGTTTTCTTCGGGCGTCGTCCTCAGGACTTCCTTTACGTGATAAAGGGAACTTTTTCCGAATACCGCGGCGACGGGGACGGGCGCCGCGGCGCTGTCCCGCAGGATATCGCTGTCTTCGGCTCTCACCCCGGGATGAACGGTCGGAGTGAAGACGGAGAGTTTCGCGTTTTCGAGTTCAAGACCGCCGAGCGATCGGAAAAACTCTTTTCCCGCTTCGTCCGCGACCATACCCGCCTCGATATATGATATGCCGAGCCGGTCGAGCGCGCGAATCACGTTCAGTTTGTCCTCCGGTGAGAACGAGACTCCGGCGCCCTGCGCGCCGTCGCGCAAGGTCGTGTCGTATATCTCTATTTTCACTGTCCCTCGCCTTTCTCCTCAGCGGCGGCGATGAGTTTGTTCATCGCGTTGAGGTACGCCTTGATCGACGCTTTGATGATATCGGTCGACACGCCGCGGCCCGTAAAGACGGCTTCTCCCGAGCGTATCCTGACTTTCGCCTCGCCGAGCGCGTCCGCGCCCTCGGTAACGGCGGTTATGCCGTACGAAAGCAGGTCGACGTCTCCGCCGCCCGTGAACGGAGCGGCGATCTTGTTGACCGCGTTGAAACTCGCGTCGACCGGTCCGTCTCCGGGCGCCGCCTCGGTGAACAGATCGTCTCCCGCGGACAGCGTTATGAGCGCCATCGACTTTATTTTGTTTCCGGACTGGATCTGGAAAGACGATATCCTGAATTTGCCTTCCAGCCCGTCGAGGTATTCGCTTATGATCGCTCTCACGTCTTCGTCGGTGAGGGCGCTTTTCTTTTCCGCTATCTCTTTGAAACGCGAGAACGTCGCTCTGATCGCCTCTTCGCCGAGATCGTATCCGAGCGCGCGGGCCCGCTCCGCGAACGCGTGGCGGCCGGAGAGTTTTCCGAGCGTGATCGTGCTTTCGTCGACCCCCACGTCGCGCGGGTCGATTATCTCGTAAGTCTGTCTGTCGTTGATGATACCGTGCTGATGAATGCCGCTGGCGTGGTTGAACGCGTTGGAGCCGACGACCGCTTTGTTCGGGGCGGGACGGATCCCGGTCACGTCGGAGACGAAACGGCTGGCGGACGTAATTTCTCTGGTCACGATACCGTGGGAGAGACCCGCTTCTTTTCCTCTCATGGTCAGGATCATCGCGATCTCTTCAAGCGCGGCGTTGCCGGCTCTCTCGCCGATCCCGTTGACCGTGCACTCGACCTGATCGGCGCCGGCGTAAACCGCCGCCACGGAATTCGCGACCGCGAGCCCGAGGTCGTTGTGACAGTGGACCGACCACGTAACGTTTCCGGAACCGGAGACGTTTTCCTTGAGGTACGTAATAAGGGCGGCGAACTCCTCCGGCACGGCATAGCCCACCGTGTCGGGAACGTTGACGACCGTCGCTCCGGAGCGGATCGCTTCCGAATATACTTTTGAAAGAAATTCCCGGTCCGTACGCGTCGCGTCCTCGGCGGAGAACTGGACCTCCGCGCCGAACGTCGCGGCGTATGAGACGGAATTCTTCACCGCCTCGAGCGCTTCCTCGCGCGTGATGCCGAGCTTCTTTTCAAGATGGATATCGCTCGTAGCGATGAACACGTGGATACGCGGCTTTTTCGCCCCTTTGAGCGCGTCTGCGGCGATCCTGACGTCCGATTCGTTCGCCCGCGCGAGCGCGCAGACGACGGTTCCCGACTCCGCCGCGATGCGGGAAGTCGCCTCGAAGTCGCCCTTGGAGGAAGCGGGGAATCCCGCCTCGATCACGTCGACGCCCAGTTTTTCAAGGCGGCGCGCGATATCGATCTTTCGCTCGACGCCGAGGTGGACTCCCGGCGTCTGCTCTCCGTCGCGCAGAGTTGTGTCCAAAAACCTGATCTTTCTCATTCTATCAATTCCTCTCGGCGAGGGTGACGCGCGGCCGACCCTCGATATCGGGAAGAGTCGCGGACGAAAGTCCGAAACTCTCAAAGATCTTTTTTACGTCGTCTCGCTGCGACGCTCCGTGTTCGACGGCGATCAGGCCGCCTTCTTTGACCGCGTCCTTCGCAAACCGCACGAACGCGCGGATAAGGGAGAGACCGTCGCCCTCGTCGGTGAGGGCGGCGCGCGGCTCGAAACGAAGTTCCGGCGTGGCTTTTTCCATTTCCTCAGCGGTCACGTACGGAGGATTGGCGACGGCGGCGTCGAATTCTCCCCCGCCGCGCCACGGGTCTCTCACGTCATGAATTATGAAGGAAACTCTGTTCGCTACGCCGTTCAGCTCGGCGTTTTTCCGCGCGATGGCGATCGCTTCGCTTGAAACGTCCGCTCCTGTCGCGGTGATATCGGGACGGTATTTCGCCGCGGCGACGGCGACGCATCCGCTTCCCGTGCACATATCAATTAAGGAGGCGCCTTCGGGCAGCCGTTCTACGACCGTTTCGACAAGCAGCTCGGTGTCGGGGCGGGGGATGAGACACGATCCGTCGACGAGAAAGGGAAGACCGTAAAACTCCCACTTTCCGAGGATGTATTGAAGCGGTTCTCTTCTTTCGCGCCGTCTCACCGCTTCGGCGAGGCCGTCCGCGTCGAGCGGCGCTTTTTTGTCGGCGAGCAGCGACGCGCGGTTTTTTTCGGTGAAACGCTCCGCGAGACAAAGCGCGTCGAATAAAGGAGAGGGGATCCCCGCCGCCTCAAGGCGCGCCGCTATCTCTTCAAGCGTCATTTTCGTCCGGTTTTCGGGAGCCGTTCCCGTTGTCGGATATGACTTCGTTTTCGACAATTGCAGAATTGTCTTCTTCTCCGGTTTCTTCTTCCTTTTCTTCGGGCGGGAACTCGTCGGGCATCGCGCCCTTGAGAGCGGCGATGGCGACTTCGAGCATGGGCTCGTCCGGTTCCTTCGTCGTAAGCCTCTGCATCCACAGACCGGGGGCGGAGAGGATCTTGACCAGGACGTTGTTATGGCGTCCGGCGTACATGATGAACTCAAATCCGAGCCCGACCGTGATCGGAAGGACGAGGATCTTAGCCGCCGTTCTCAGAAGCGGCATATTGTTGAACGGAATGAATATACCTATCACGATCGACAGGATAAGCATTACGAATATGAAACTCGTTCCGCAGCGCGGGTGGAAGCGCGTGCACGTTTTTGCGTTTTCCGGCGTCAGGTCGAGCCCCCTCTCGTAGCACGCGACCGATTTGTGTTCCGCCCCGTGGTATCTGAACGTTCTCTTGATATCGGGCATCAGACCGACGATGAAGATGTAAAGAACGAAGATGGCGATCTTGAGAACGCCCTCGATGAGCGAACGGAGCGGCTGGAACGTGCCTTTATCCAGATTCGGACCGAGGATAAGATTTGTCAGGAAAGTGGGCAGAAAGACGAACAGGCCGAGAGAGATCACGACCCCGAGAACGGAGCCGATCGCGGTGACGACGCCCATGATCTTTTCGCCGAACTTGTCGTTCAGCCACTTCTCGAACTTGCCCTCCGGCTCGTCCGTCTCGACGCCGATCATCTCCGCGGACGCCGTGAGCATACCCATGCTCAGTTTCAGCATTTCCACAAAATTGACGACGCCTCTGATTATCGGGATATTGCAGAATTTATTTTTCTTTCTGAGGGAGACGTACTCGCCGTCCCGTTTGGCGATCCCGCCGCCGTTCTCGCGCACGGCGAGACACCAGCGGTCGCCGGACCTCATCATTACGCCTTCAAGCACCGCCTGTCCGCCGACTTTTCCGAGGCGCGAACAGGACAGATCTTCCGTTTTCTTTTTCATTTGGCAGTCCTTTCTTGCGGTGAGTTTTTGCACAAACTACACCAATTTATATTTTATCACAAAATGAGTTTCTTTGCAACGAAAGAGAGACGGATTTCAATATTTCGGACGCCGGATTGATAATATTCGCGGAATGTGCTAAAATAAAGGTTACGAATTCGACAAGAAAGGACGGCGCGGAAATGAAAAAAGAAAAGTCCGGCATCGTGAGATATATTATTCTCGGCGCGGTTTTCGTCGCCGTCAGTCTCATATATATCTTCCGCCTCATCAACCTTCAGGTCGCGGGTCAGGACTATTATTCGATGACTTCCCCGATCAGGGAACGGACGCGGACCGTCCGCATTCAGGCGATGAGAGGGGAGATCTTCGACAGGAACGGCAAGCCTCTCGTCACCAACGACTATTCGTGGGAGATCCAATTCGATTACGGCTCGTTCCCGCGGAACTCCGGGGAGCGCAACGACGTCGTCGTCTCGACGCTGAAGATGATCGAAGAGCGCGGCTTCGGAGAATCGCTGAAGGAGCCGACGTACACTCCGTTCGACGTCGAGGTCGCCGACACGGGAGAGCTGCGCTTTTCATTCAACGCGGAATTTGAAGACACCTCCCGCTATGAGAAATTCACGAAACTTGCCGCGGATATCGGCGTCAAGGAAGATATGACCGCCGATGAGGCGGCGGCGAAGTTCCTTTCGCGTTACGGGATAGTTGACGGCGAAGGGATATATCTCTACGGTCTGCACGACAGCGCGCGGCTGTTCCTTTACCGCCTCGATATGGAACTGTCCGATTTTTCGCCCGACAGCCCTTACACGATCGTGACGGGCGTCGACGTCCCGATGATCTCGGCGCTCGAGGAGAGCATAGGCCGCGGGATATCGCCGTTCAGGAAATACGAGCGCGTTTTTCACTATCCGGGATACGCGTCGCACATCCTCGGAAGGATAGGAAGGATAACCGCCGATAACGCCGAATACTACACGAGCGAGGGATACCCGATCGACGCGATGGTCGGTACGTCGGGCGTCGAGTATTCGTTCGAGGAATATCTGCACGGGACCGACGGAGAAATGCTCATAACCGAAGATACGTTCGGAAACGTGATCTCCACCGAGGTGACGAAGGAACCGAAAGCCGGATGCGACGTCTACCTTACGATCGACATAAACACGCAAATGGCTGCGGAGGACGCCCTTTACAGGAACATCGAAGAGGTCAGGATGAATTCCGCGGGCGAGGGGACTCATACGGGAGAGGACTGCTTCTCAGGCGCCCTGACCGCGCTCGACATCAAGACGGGCGAGGTGCTCGCCCTTGCGTCCTGTCCGACGTACAACCTTGCGACGTTCAGCGAGGACCTTCCGGGTCTGCTTGAAGACAAAAATTCCCCGATGCTCAACCGCGCTCTCGAGGGCACGTTTCAGCCGGGTTCCACGTTCAAGATCGGAATGGCGGTAGGCGCGCTCGATTCGGGCGTGATCGACGAGAACACGCTGATAAAAGACGAAGGCGTTTACGAACTCGACGGATTCCAGATCAGATGCTGGATCTATCTTAACTATCATTTGACGCACGGGTGGATGAACGTTACCGACGCGATCCAGGAATCGTGCAACTACTTCTTCTTCGAGGTCGGCAGAAGAATGACGATCGAGAAAATGAACGACTATTCGAAGAGTTTCGGGCTCGGACTGCCGACGGGCATCGAACTGAACGAGAAGACCGGTATCCTCGCGGGGCCCGAATACGTCGAGGAGAACGATCTGCGCGCATGGTCGGGCGGCGATACGCTCCAGGCGGCGATCGGCCAGTCGTACAATCTGTTCACGCCGCTTCAGATATCGGCGTATATCAGCACGGTCGTCAACGACGGCACGAGGTACGCGGCTCACCTGCTCTCGCGCGTGACGGAGTACGGCACGGGCGCGGTCGTCCTTGAAAAACAGCCCGAAGCGCTCAGCACTCGCAAAATCAAGGAAGGCGTCAGGGAGATCGTTCTCGGCGCTATGAAACGCGTGATCGAAGACGGCTCCGTCAAAGAGATATTCGAGGGCTTCCCGATCACGATAGGCGGCAAGACCGGAACGGCACAGGTCTCCGTGACGAAGAGCGATAACGCGATCTTTACGGCGTTCGCTCCTTTCGACGATCCGGAGATCGTCGTCACGTCGGTCCTCGAGCACGGCTCGACCGGCGCGAACGCCGGGCGGTGCGTCCGCGACCTTATCGGGCACTATTATTCGGTCGACATGAATGCTGCGGCGGAGGAAACTGCTGATGACGATGCAGACTGACCGCATTATCTCGACGCTCGCGGACCTTTATCCGGACGCCGTCTGCTCGCTCGAATACGGCGGCGATCCGTGGCGGCTGCTCGTTGCGGCGCGCCTGTCGGCTCAGTGTACCGACGAGAGAGTGAATATCGTATGCGGACCGCTTTTCGAGCGGTTCCCGGACGCCGTGTCCGCCGCGAAGTGCGATATCGCAGAGCTCGAAGAGATCGTTAAACCGTGCGGCCTTTTCCGCATGAAAGCGAAAAACATACGCGACGCCTCGCGGATGATCGTCACCGATTTCGGCGGCAAAGTTCCGGACACGATGGAGGGACTTCTTTCGCTGCCGGGCGTCGGCAGAAAGATCGCCAATCTGATCCTCGGCGACGTATACGGTAAGGGCGGCATCGTCGCCGACACCCACTGCATACGGATCTGCGGACGGCTCGGGTATTACGGGACGGACAAAAAGGATCCGGTCTTCACCGAACGGACGATGGAGAAAGTCGTCCCCCGTGAAGAGCAGAGCGCGTTCTGCCACAGGATCGTCCTTTTCGGACGTGAATTCTGCTCGGCGCGTTCACCGCGCTGCGCCGAGTGTCCGCTTAAAAAATATTGCGCGTACGGCAAAAGCGCCGACGTCCGCTGAACGGCTGCGATCATCAGGCTTTAGGGTCCTGCCGTTTGACATATTGGCGGGATGGTGTTATAATCTTTTATGCTTTTATTAAGCGCCAGGAAAAGGAGTTTTGACAAAATGAAGAAAATCGTTTGCGCCGTCATGGCGGCCGTTATGCTCGCCCTCTGTTTTTCTCTTTACTCATGCAAAAAGCAGACGCTCATCATAGAGCCGCCGGAACCTCTGACCCCTACTCCGGCGGCAAGTACGCCCGATTCCGTAGTCGGCATCTGGACGACGACGGTCTCCGCTCTGAAGTTCCTCTTCCCAAAAAACAAGTGGGACACGGATAGCCGGGAGTGGAAAGACAGTGAGATCACGCTTTCTATCAATTTTTCCGATTCCGGTTCCTTTATACTCGGCCTGAGCAAGCCTGAAGTCAGAGAGTTTCTGAAGAATAACGTCGAGTCCGCCAACGCCATGTTCGGATACACTCTCGAAGAAGCCATGGAAGAGGGTAAATACGAGAGCGTGGACGCCTTGGTCGAAGATATGGTCAACGCTTTCACATCTTTGAATAAAAACGGAACGTATACGTATTCGAACGGGATCCTGAAAACCGAAGTGGTTTCCACTACGCACACTCACGGAGCGGAGGAAGAGGAAGAAGTACCCGCCGAGATCAGGATGGCCGGAAACTCGGATCAATTGATTTTTACCGAGTACGTCGTCGAGAGCGACGAGCACGGACTTTTTAACGAGAGCGTTCTTCCTCTGGCTTTCGACAAGTTCAGCTGACCCGCCGCCCGTTTCAGTTCCAGATAAGTAAACAAGTAAATAAGCAAAAACGCCGGATTTGCGCTGCACGCGATCCGGCGTTTTATACTTTTCAGAGATTTTTTTCGAGGGTATGGATATTTTTGTCGGGTTATGATATAATGTAATTTGTGATTTTAGCAAGATAGTTAAATTCAAGAAATTTTTTTGGAGGTATATTCAGGACTATGGCAAAGAAGTACGTGTATCTTTTCACCGAAGGCAACGCCACCATGCGCAACCTTCTCGGCGGTAAGGGCGCCAACCTCGCGGAGATGACCAACATCGGTCTTCCCGTTCCGCAGGGCGTCACCATCACCACCGAGGCGTGCACACAGTATTACGAGGACGGCAGGACCATCAACGACGAGATCATGGCTGAGATCATGGAGTACGTCGCGAAGATGGAGGAGATCAACGGCAAGAAATTCGGCGATCTCAAGAACCCGCTTCTCGTTTCCGTCCGCTCCGGTGCGCGCGCTTCCATGCCCGGCATGATGGATACCATCCTGAACCTCGGCCTGAA
>JAFRQK010000004.1 GCA_017428635.1 Clostridia bacterium
GTATAAGCGGCGGCGGCGGGGGTGGTCGGGTCGCCCGCTTCGGCGGGGGGGGTCGCTCCCGCTTCGGTCGCCGTATAAGCGGCGGTGCGGGGGCGGGTGCTGTCTATATAACTACGAAATGAGCCGTGCTCTGTTCCGCTCCGTGCGTGCGTGCCGTGCCGTGCGGACGGCGGTTTCCGTGCCGTCCGTATAACTACGGAATGAGCGGTACGGCGGTTTTCCGCTCCGCTCCGTGCGTGCCGTGCCGTGCGGACGGCGGTTTCCGTGCCGTCCGTATAGAACGGAACGAGCCGCCCCGTGCGTGCGTGCCGTGCGGACGGCGGTTTCCGTGCCGTCCGTATAGAACGGAACGAGCCGCCCCGTGCGTGCGTGCCGTGCGGACGGCGGTTTTCCGCTCCGTCCGTATAACTACGGAATGAGCCGTTTCCGCTCCGCCGTATAAGCGGCGGCGGCGGCGGGGCGGGTGCTGTCTATATAACTACGGAATGAGCGTTGCCCGTTCCGTCCGTATAACTACGGAACGGCTGTACCCGCTTTTCCGCGTGTGCGTGCGTGCCGTGCGGACGGCGGTTTTCGTGCCGTCCGTATAACTACGAAATGAGCCGCCCCGTGCGTGCGCGCGTGGGCGCGCGCGGACGGCGATTCCCGTGACATCCATATAACTACGGAATGAGCGTTTTCCGCTTCCGTCCCTCTCTATTTAAGCGCGGGTGGCGGAGGTGCGGGGGTCGCCGTCGTTGATTCAAACAATAAATAGAACTCTTTTAGTGTTTTCTTCGCTTTATTTAGAACGTAATTTGTGTTTCGCTTACTCCACCCAAAACAAAAAAAGCGCGTTTGCTTCATTGCAGCAAACGCACCTTAACTTATAACTTAAACTCATAACTCAAAAAAAGCGAGCCGAAAGATCGGCTCGCTTTTTTTATCTTTCGGATACGGTATAGAGCGAATAGAAGTATCCCTTTTGCTCCATCAGTTCGTCGAACGTTCCGCGCTCCGTTACGCCTCCGTTTTTCAGGGCGAACAGGCCGTCGCAGCGGCGAAGGACGTTCTCGTCGAGGTCGTGCGTGACGATCACGCGGGTGAAGCCGTCGAGGTTCAGGATCGCGTCGAGCACCTCGAAGGACGTCTCGGCGTCGAGGGACGCCGTCGCCTCGTCAACGAACAGGACGGGCGTCTTTCGCAGGAGCGCTCTTGCGATCGAGATCCTCTGCCTCTCCCCGCCGGAGAGCCCCGAACCGTTTTCGCCGCAGAGGTAGTCGGCGCCTTTTTCCGCGATCAGCTTTGAGAGCCCGGACAGGCGAACCGCGCGGTCGATCTCCTCTGTCGGGAACTCGGAGAACATCGTGATATTGTCGAGTATCGTGCTGTTAAACACGAACACGTTCTGCTGGATGATCGATACGAGGTCGTAAAGGGAGGAGGGGGAGACGTCTCTGAGTTCCTTCCCGTCGTAGAGGATCTCGCCGCCGTAGTCGGAAGACGACGCCATCAGCAGATTCAGCAGCGTCGACTTGCCGCTCCCGGAGCCGCCGACGAGCGCATAGCATCCGCCGGAGCGAAGATCCATATCGACGTTTTTCAGCACGGGCTTGTTCTCTTCATAAGCGAATCCGAGATCGCGGATCGCGATCCCGCGGGTCAGCTCCGGGACGATATGCTCGCCCTCGTCCGGGACGTTTTTGCTGAGTGCCTCCGCCAGTTTGTCGATCAGCCCGAAAGAGGACTTCGTACCGGACCAGAACGCCGGGAACGTCCTGATCGGCGCGAGAACGTAGTTCAGAAGCTGAACGAAAACGATCGCGGTACCCGCCGTGATCCCGCCTCTGCCCGAGAGCGCAAGAGCGGCGGCGACGAAGAACACGCCGAACTGAAGGATCCCGCCCGCGATGCCGGACGCATAGGCCACGAGCACGGTGATCCGGGTCCGCTTTTTCGACGCGTCGGCGACGTCGCCGTTGCTTTTTCCGTGGATTCGCGCGATATTGTTCTCAGCTTTGAAACTCTTTATCACCGCGAAACCGGTTAGGACGTCTTTCAGAAGCCCGGTATAATTTTCCTTTTTATCGGAAACGTCCTTTTCCGCGGCCGCAGACTTATTGCCGAGTATGACGGAAACGATAATCGGCAGCAGGGAGAACCCGATCGCGATCAGCGTCAGGAGCGGACTGTACCAGATCATAAGCCCGAGAGCGCCGAGGAACGAGACGGCGACCTCTATCGTCGTCTGAAGCTGGTTAACGAAATCACGCTCGATCGTGTTCACGTCGTTTGAGAGAGCGGAGATGTACAGCGACGAGTTCTCGCCGGAGAACGCCCGGATGCCCTTTCCCATGAGCCGGTCGAACACGTATCCGCGGTACTGCTTCATCGCCTTCGCGCGGAACGCGGAGAGAAAGGCGCGGTCGATCGCCCACGCGATCAGAAGCAGCGCGAACGCAGCGGCGCCGATGATCAGAAGCGTCGCGAAGCCGTACGCCTGCTCCCCGGAGATCAGATCGGAGATCGCCTTGATCAGCCACGAGATCACGAGATTCGCCGCGGAATTCAAGAGAGCCGCGATCACGGTCAGGGTGAGGTTGAATTTGTTCTTTCTGAACAGTTCTTTGATAAACGGGCGGCGCAGCGTCCGGAGTTCTTTCTTATTCACCGTTTTTTTCCTCCCGTTCTTCTTTTACCGATCTCCACAGAGCGGAGAAATCTTCGTTTTCGAATCCTTTTACGGCAACCTCGACGGCGTCCGCCGCCGTCGCCCCTATATCGTCGTACGCGCCCGCGCCTTCTATTCGGTCGATAAAGCGGATGTCGCTTTCGTCGTAACTCGGCGACGCGTCGAAGAACGCCGCGGTTTCTTTCGCCCTTATCAGCGTATCGCGCGCCTCGTCGGGTCTTCCCGCCATGAACCTGGCGCCCGCCAAAGCCGCGAGGAACGCGGCGGTCACCTTATCGAGAAAGTTCGGCCGGTCTCCCTTACGGAGCCCGAGAAAGAAGTTTATACTCAGGTCCAGTATCGCCTCAGCCGAGTCGCAGTCGCCGCGCGTGAGGAAAACGTTCGAATAACCGATGACGATATCGCACAGGGACTCGATAAGCGTCGCCGTCGCCTCCGAAAGATACGGCGCCGCCTCCTCCGCGCGATCGCTCACGGCAAGAACGTGGCCGATCTTGTGAGTGAAGAGTCCGCCCGCATTATGCTTTTTATACAGTTCGATCCCGCGGTCGGTCTCGCCTAGCCCCAGATACGTTTCCGCCATTTTTCCGTACAGAGTCTGTTCGCTGATCCGGGGGTCTTCGTTCTGACCGAGCAGAAGCAGTGACGCCTCAAGAAGCTCGAGCGCGCGTCGGAGCATGGCGCGGTCTCCGCTCTCGAATCCGAAAGCGCCGTACATAGAGGCGGATTCCCGCACTATGGGGAACGAGTGCGGGTACTTTCTGAGCGCCGTCTCCGCCTCGGTGAGGCCCGCCCGGTCCTTGTTCCTTCTGTATTCCTGCAAACGCTTCACCGTCGCGTCGAGGCGGTTGTCAACCATACGGTAGCCGAGCAGAACGTCCACGGACGTGTCGAAAAAGTTCGCCATCCCGACGATCATTTCGAGTTCGGGAACGGAGAGCCCCGCTTCCCATTTATATACGGCTCCCGCCGTCACTCCGAGTACCTCGGAGAGCTGTTCCTGCGTCAGCGACCGTTCCTTCCGGAACGCGCGGATATTCTCGGACAGTTTCATTTCCATTTTTTTCGAGCTCCTTTCCGTTTGCTCCATTATACCGCGCAAACCGGCCCGTGTAAACAGATTATTCATACTAATGGGATTTTATTTTCTCTACTGTCAGTATGAATGGCTGCAAAAAAAAGAGCGTTTGCCTCATTGCGGCAAACGCCCGTCTTTTTTCTTTCAGCCTCTCGATTCCCACTCTTTGCGTACGCGTTCGTAGACCTCGTCCGGGACGTCGGGCGTGCCGCCCTTCGCCGTGGGCAGAAGTGCGTCTCCCGCGACGGCGGGATCGGTGCAGGCGACGTCGTTTCTCCATTTCTCGCGCTCGGCGGGATCGCGCAGGTCGGGCACTTCTACGGGTACGGACCCGTTGAGGATCGATCTGTATGCGAAGAGGCCGGGCAGGAACATATCGAGCGCCTCGTAAACGTCGATGACCTCGCCGTAATCGCGGCCGAGGATCTTCTCGACGAAGAAGAACATCGAGTAGAAGTCTGAACCGCCGTGGCCGAACGCCTCCGCCGCGGCGGAGTTGTCGTCCTTGGGCTCCCAGTTCGTCGCCGGTCTGTCGGCGTATTCGCCCGGGTACTCGTCGCACTTGAGGTAGATCCTGTCGACGTCTCCGGCGATCGCGTCCTCGCGCGCCGACTCCATTCTGCCCTTTGATCCGTAGACCGTGTACCAGATGGAGTTCTCGTAAAGCTCGCCGTGGATGCTCTTGACGATCGCGCCGCCCTCCAGCGTGACGATCTCCATTCCGAGACCCGCGCCGCGTCTGCCGACGCCGAGGGGACGGTCGTTCATCGTGCTCTCGACGCCGATGACCGAGACGGGACGGAGGCCCGTGATGTGGATCAGCGGACCGAGAGAGTGAGTTACGTAATAGGTGGAGTAAAGGCGGTTGCGCCAGTGATCTGGTTCGCCGTAGGTGATGTCCGGCCAGATCGGAGCGCAGTTGTGGACGTACTCGCCCTCGCCGTACTCGAACTCGCCGATCTTGCCCTCGCGGTAGAGTTTTCTCATCTCGCGCGGAGCGCCCATATAGCAGTAGTTCTCTCCGTACGCGTAGATCTTGCCGGTGCGCTCGACGCACTCGATCAGCTCGACCGCCTCTTTCATCGTCTGACAGGGCAGGACCTCCGAGAAGACGTGCAGACCGCGCTCCATGCAGCGGATGGCGAAAGGAGCGTGCTCCGTCGCGTAGTTCGCGAGGACGACCGCGTCCATATCGTGCTTGATGAAATCTTCAAAATCCGAATAATACGTAACGGAATCGTCGTTGATCTCTTCCTTGATCTTTTTAAGCGCTCCGGGATACTTGTCGCAGACCGCGACGAGCTGAGCGTTCGACGCCTTTTCGCAGTACTCGATCATCGTGCCTCCGCGGTACGCGCCGAGAACGCCTATTCTTACTTTGTCCATTGTTGTGATCCTCCTTGTATACCATGAACGCGGAGCGTTCAATTCATGATCGCGAAGCGATCAATTCATGCAGCGGAGCTGCAATTCATGAACGCGAAGCGTTCAATTCATTGATTCAAATGAATTGTCCCTTCGGGACGTGAATTGATTTTGCGCTGCGCGCAAAACCGTGAATTGCGCCGTTCGGCGCGTGAATTGTCCCCTTCGGGGACATAAATATTTGCCGGGTATTTGCCGGAATATGTTTTTACAGAGTGATACGCTCTTCGGTCGCCTTGCCGTCTTTGAGCGTTATGATGAGCGCTTCCCTCTCTCTGACCGGAGTCAGGTATGAGTCGTCGCCTGTGCAGACCTCGACGAGTTTTGAATTCCCCGCCTCGGTCCAGTCGGTGTTGAGAAGCATCAGGATCTCGTCGTCGCCGTCAACGTATCTCGTCCAGAACACCTCGCCGGACGGGTCGAAAACGTACGTGCCGTCGAGCGTCTCTTCGGCGAGCGCCGCGAGGACGGACGCGCTGAATTCGCGGAACAGCTCGTGACCGGGGTACGCCCAGAGGGTGAGCGTGTAAACGTATCCGTCGCCGACTTTGTTGCGGACGAGCATCGGCTCGCCGGTGAAGGCGTCCCACGCGACGACTTCCGCGCCGCAGAGTTCTATCCGGGCGAGATACGCTTTTCCGTCCTCGGTTATATCGTCGCTCGGGAGCGCGGAGAGGTCGGGCTCCGGATATATCTCTTTGTCCTTCACGTTGAACTGTCCGGAATACTCCGTACCGCGTCCGAGAACGCGGATTCCGCAGAGCTCGGAAAGATCGCCGCCGCGGATAAGATCGAGATTCTCCATGTCGCGCAGAAAGTCTCTCTTCACGTGGCGCGAGAACTGCGGGATACCGGTGAGAAGGACGCCGCCGTCTTTCACGAATTCCGTGAATTTCGCTTCGTCTTCCTCATTCGCCGTATGCCATCCGAGGTTGGCGATCAGCTCGTAGTTCTTGTAAAAGTCGGCGTTCGCCTCGACTGGCAGACAGTCGAAATCGCCGTAAGGCGTGCCCGCGAAGAAGAATCTTCTCTTGTCGAATCGCTGGCGCAGCGGATGAGTGGACGCGCCGGGCATCAGAACGTCGATGACCTGACGCGATTTCTCCGGCTGACCGTGGCCCCACTCGGGTGCGGAGTTACCGTAAAGGCCCCAGACCGCGTAATGCGGATCCTGCTCGACGTCGCAGATGAACCCGTTGAACGGAGCAGCCCAGCGTCCCTCAAGGAACGCGATCTTGCGGACGTTTTTGCCGCGGCGCGGATGCGTCGATACGAACCGGAAGAAGCTCCTCGTCATATCGCGCTTGCCCTTGGTGAGCGCGTCGTCCCAGCACTGTCTTTCCTCTTTGTAAAGCTCGAAGAGCGAGTCCTCTTCGTAGATCGTGTTCGCTCCCATCATCCACGGCTGGAAGATAGAGAGAAAATACTGACCGAGATGGTATTCGTGATACGGCTGCAGGCAGTGCTGGATCGCGATGTGCGCGCCCCAGCGCCCCTTGCCGAGCGCTTCCGCCGCAGGTCTCGCCTGAGTGAGAAGCGTCATCGTGTTGGGGACCATCGTCTCCGCGCGTACGAAATCCGCGCCGGAGAGGAAGCTGTACCTGATTCCGCCCGATGCGTCGCCGAACGCGGCGCAGGAGCACACCTTGTGAGCGCGGTCGATCTCGATCTTGAGATCCCTCATGTATTTCTCCGCCGCGGTCTTCATGTCCTCCGAGGCGTAGGGTTCCTCGGGATCGCATGCGTAGACCTTGCCGGGGTATTCGTGCGGCCCGACGTCGGAGAGCATATCGCCCGCCGCCGTCGTCAGGGCGCCGCTGTCGTACTCGTTGCACGCGGAGACCCAGATGCCGTGCTCGCGGCAGAACTTCGCCCAGCGGGCGAGAAGTTCGTCGGGAACGGGCTTTTCCATGAAGTTGCGGAATACGACGTAGTTGCCGAGACGCGTGCGCGCCGTGTAGTCGATCAGCCAGTCCATGAAGCCCGCGTCGTCGTGCGGAACGACGGTCATGTCGTATCCGACCCTGACCGGATCCGCCTCGGGCTCAAAGTCGAGGACCTCGACTTTCGCCTCGCCCGCCGCGCGGAAGACCGCCTCGCCTGGCTCGGTGAGCGTGAAGTTGAATTCGTTCCAGCCGGGGACGCAGTCGAGGTCGATCCGCCCGCCAGGGTACGTGACCGTTATCTTGTCCTCGCGCACGGCGTAGACTCTGCCGAAAAACGGCTCGTTTTTGAGGACCCACTCGGGAACTGAGAGCTGACCGTGATCGCGGACGCTCTGTCTCCATTTCAGACGGCTGACGGCGAACCAGAGGTCGGAGAGATTTTTCATCTCGATCGTATGCTTCCCCGCGGGGATGACGGCTCTGACCCAGTCGTCCTCTAAAATCTGCATGAAATAGTCGTGATGGCGGTAGTACTTTTTATATCTTTTGAGTTCGACCCCGTCGCAGATCAGCGCGGTCTGCACGTAACCGTTAGCCATCGTGTTCTTTTCGGGATCGTAGCCGGTCGACGCCATTCCCTGCGTGTGGAAAAGCGTCTCCTCGTAGTCGTGCGTCTTCTCGGGTATCTCGACGTCGAACTTGAGCGACTCGCCGGGACCGACCCACGCGACGTCCATCCTGTGCCAGTTGTGAACGGGGAGACCCATGTCGTACGCCTCGAGCGCGCACTCTCCCTCGGCGGGCTCCGGTCTGAACCAAAGGTAACGATCACGGGTGACCATGACCGAGCACCCGAGGTATTTCGGACCGACCGGAAAATCGAGCCTTCCCTTCTCGATCACGTCTTTCGCCGTGAAGTCAAGATCGAAACTCTTTGTTCTGAGATGGAATACGGCGTCCTCGCCGACTTCCGTCTCGAAGCGCACGCCCGCGACGCCGCGTTTTGTTCGGATCTCCCATTCGGGAGAATCAAGCGGAATCTCCTTCGCCGTGTGGCCGGGTCCGAACCAGATCACGGGGTAGTCGAGCCGTACCGATTTTTCGATCTTCCCACCCTCGCAGGTGAGCGATCCGTCCCAGATATACTGCGGATGGTAATGCCTTCTCGAATACAGATAAAGGTATCCGAAATCTATTCTGAAATCAAGCTTCAAGGTTTTGCCCTCCGTCTTTATTTGTCTTACTAAATGATACCATATCGGGCGGAAGAATTCAATAAAAAAATAAGCCGTTCCGCCTTTCGGCGAAACGGCCACGACGCTCTTCTGAACGTCTTTAATAATAGTGATATCCGTAATCTTCAAAATCCAGGATCGCGAGCTTTGCGTTCTCACGGTCGTAAAGGCAAACGGATGAGGAACTGCCGGATCCGTCGAAGTGGACGTAAAATCTTCCTTCGTCAGAGAGATCTTCCGTTCCGAACGGCAAAATGCTCTCTTTCCCCAAATATTCGCACATATCAAGGTATTTGCCGATCTTATCGAGGACGGCCGCGCGCGAACTTATCCCGAAGGGTTTGTATTCGGGATTATCGGTAATTACCTTTTCCTCGTTTTTGTCATACTGACAGACCGATACTTTACAGAAACGGTAATC
The DNA here is from genome assembly GCA_017428635.1 of Clostridia bacterium. Taxonomy (GTDB): domain Bacteria; phylum Bacillota; class Clostridia; order Oscillospirales; family CAG-272; genus RUG11130. The sequence continues at coordinate 8,717 of JAFRQK010000004.1, forward strand.
GCCGTCCTTGACGGACTGTTCTTCAAGGGAGATGAAGACGTGAGGGAATAATCCGTCGTAGGCGACGGCGGCTTGCAGCTGCGTCTCACGGTCGAGAGCGGCGTACGCCTTTTCGGCCTTCAGTTCGGGAAGATTGAACGGGCGGACGTCCCGCGCCGCGTATCCGCCCAACTCGCGAAGCGCAGCGTCGCGAATACTGTCCGGAAGATCTTCGTTTCCGTATACTTCGCAGAGCACGGGGACCGACGAGGGCGACAGTTGACCGAGATACTCGACGTCAAGGGAGTACTCGGTGTCCGCAAGCTGACAGTTGTAATTGTGACGGGCTATTATCGCATCGGCGTCCGGAACGGCGAGAGCAGCGAAGCAGAGTACGAAAACGGTGACCGCCGTGGCGGCGAACGGGAGTTTTTCGATAAACTGTTTGAGGATCGCGACAATAAAGATCAGTATCAGCAGCGCCATGAACCACAGCGTGTATAGGCGAAGTCTGGTCAGACCGTAATTCGAGACGTACATGATCATCTGCGAGATCGCGGTCCCCGAGATGACCACGGTGACAAGCGATAAAACGACGGTGTATACCTTCACGACGGGAGAGATCTTCCCGCTATTCGTTTTTTTCGAAAAGACGCGCAGGGCGATCAGCGCAAGCGCGTTGATCGCGGCGACGGCACAAAGACGGAAAAATCCGTTCCGGGCAAAATCGGCGAACGTGTACGCGTCAGGCAGGGTGGACGTGAAGACCGCCGCGAAGTATCCGCGCTGCGCGATGATGAAAACGACGTAGAGAAAAAGCAAAGGAGCGATTGCCACGGCGCCGACGAGCGGCGGAGCGAACTTCATACCGTTTTCGATACGTATGCACGCTTCCTCATTGAACGAGTCGGGGCGCGGGTGCGCCGACTCGTACAGCGAGGAGTAAATAAACATCCCGATCGGAACGCCGAACAGGATCGACGCGACGTGAGTCAGGATCTTATCGAAGATCGCCTTGCGGATCGCTTCAAGGCTGTCGGTGAAATTGCCGTCGAACGAGAGCAGAGCGAACACGATCAGCGTCGGTATCAGAGCGATCCCGAGTCCTGAGAGAATTATCAGAAGAGTTTTTCCGCCTTTTTTTGCTCCCTTGTTCGTAAAAGCCGCGCCGACCGCCGCTCCGATGCTCTTGAAGGGGGCAACAAAGAACGCTTTGACGGTCTCAAAGACGTAAAGCTGTCCCGCGCGCCTCTCGAGCGCCCCCTCGGAACCGGTCTGACAGAAGAGCAGAAACGCAGAACAGATATATATAAACGTAAAAAACAGCAGCGAGGGGCTTGAAGAGAAAAAGAGGGCGCTCGAGAGGATCAGAGCGGAAACGGGGTAAAAAAAACATCTCGCTTTTCTTTTCCGTTTACCGAAAAAGACGAATCCGAATGCGAAAAGGCATACGGTGAACAACAGTCCGATCTCAGGCTTCTGCCAGACCCAGAACGTCCGACAGAACAGGTATCCTATCAAAGCGGAGCCCCAGGCGAGCACAATTTCCTTTTTTGAATACTCTCTTTTCGGTTTTGAGGGGACCTGTACGGGAGGCGTCCCGGCCGCCCCGGCGATCGGCTTCCCAGTCATAGGATCAAAGTTGTAAGAACCGTTCATTTCGATCGTCCTTTCTATATGGATTTATGGTTTGAACAGGATTATACCACCCGATGAAATATTTGTCAATGCTTTTTATCGAAAAACAATAATCTTTTTTCGATATGCATAAGTTTTACATCGTTTTGGAATACTCACGCAAAAAAAGATCCGCGGATCCTTCATCTTAATGAATGGGAACCGCGGATCTATTTCTTATTGTTTTTTTATGCCGTTACGATACCCGCGGCCTCGGCGAATTCGGGAAGCTTCGCCGCCTCCTCGCGCATCTTGTATTTGAGTATCTTCCCCGCCGCGTTCATCGGGAAAGAATCGACGAACGTGACGTAGCGCGGCGTCTTGTGCTTAGCCATATGATCGCGGACGTAGTCCTTGATCTCGTCGGCGGTGCACTCCTCTCCCTCCTTCAAAATCACGCACGCCATGATCTCCTCGCCGTACGCCTTGTCCGGCACGCCGATGACCTGAACGTCGCTCACTTTAGGGTGGGTATAGATGAAATCCTCTATCTCCTTCGGATAGATGTTCTCGCCTCCGCGGATTATCATATCCTTGATGCGGCCGGTAATCTTGTAATAACCGTTTTCGTCACGGCGGGCGAGGTCTCCGGTGTGGAGCCATCCGTCAGGGTCGATCGCGAGAGCCGTCGCGTGGGGCATCTTGTAATAGCCCTTCATGATGTTGTACCCGCGGGCGACGAATTCGCCGTCGACGCCGTCGGGCAGATCCGCCCCGGTCTCCGGATCGACGATCTTGCACTCGACGCCGAAGATCGCCGCGCCGACCGTGTTGACGCGGGTCTCAAGGCTGTCCGTCGTCTTCGACATCGTCGTCGCGGGGGACGCCTCCGTCTGACCGTAAGTGATGCAGATCTCGTCCATGTGCATCTTCTCGACGACCTCTTTCATGACCTTTATCGGGCATGGAGAGCCCGCCATGATGCCGGTGCGCATGTGGGAGAAATCGGTTTTCTCGAACAGCTCGTGGCCGAGCATCGCGATGAACATCGTCGGCACGCCGTGGAAGGCGGTGATCTTCTCTTTATTGATGCACTCGAGCCCCTTTCTCGGCGAGAACGCGGGGATCGGGCTCATCGTGGTGCCGTGAGTCATCGAGGCGGTCATCGCGAGGACCATCCCGAAGCAGTGGAACATCGGGACCTGGATCATCATTCTGTCGGCGGTCGAGAGGTCCATGCAGTCGCCGATCGCCTTTCCGTTATTGACGATATTGTAGTGGGTGAGCATGACGCCCTTCGGGAATCCGGTCGTTCCGGACGTGTACTGCATATTGCAGACGTCGTGCTTGTTTATCATCGCCGCGCGGCGGTATACCGATTCGATCGGCGTTCTGCCCGCCTGCTCCATCGCCTCGTCCCACGTGTAACAGCCCTTCTGCTTCGACTCGCACGTGATGATGTTACGCAGGAAAGGAAGGCGCTTGAGGTGAAGCGGCTGATGCTCCGGCGCCGTCTCGAGTTCGGGGCAGAGCTCCTTCATTATAGCCACGTAATCGGAGTCCTTATATCCGTCGATCATGACGAGCGTGTGGGTGTCCGACTGGCGGAGCAGATACTCCGCCTCGTGGATCTTGTAAGCGGTGTTGACCGTGACGAGGACCGCGCCGATCTTGACCGTCGCCCAGAAGGTGATATACCACTGTGGCACGTTCGTCGCCCAGATCGCCACGTGGTCGCCCTGCTTGACGCCTAGCGAGATCAGGGCGCGGGCGAACGTATCGACGTCGTCGCGGAATTCGGGATACGTGCGCGTGTAGTCGAGCGTCGTGTATCTGAAAGCGTACTGTTCGGGAAACTCCTCACAGACGCGATCGAGTACCTGCGGGAAGGTCAGGTCGATCAGATGCTCTTTCTCCCATATATATTTACCGTCGCCGCGGATCGAGGTCTGAAGGCGGCCGCCTCCGGCGGTCTCCTCGATGTAGCGACCCATATAATGGACGAAATGCGGGAAGACTACGGCGGCGTCCGACAGATCGGGCGTGTACTGTTTCAGCCACTCGAGGGAGACGTAACCCTCGTAGTTGATCGAGCGCAGCGCGCTCATGAAATCGTCGATCGGCAGATCGCCCTCTCCCATCATCCGGTACTTGACCTCGCCGTTCTCCGTCACGGAGTCCTTGACGTGGGTGTACTTGATGAACGCGCCGAGATTTTGAATAGTCGTCTCCGCGCTCTCCCCCGCGAAACGGAACGGGTGGTGCATATCCCAGAGCGCGCCGACGGCGTCGCTGCCTATCGCCGCGAGGACGGAGGCGAGGCGGTCGGTGTGGGAATACACGCCGTTCGTCTCGATCAGGAGCGTCACTCCCGCCGCCTCGGCGATCGGGGCAAGTTCCTTCATAGGCGCGATGACGTACTCGTCGTCGAAATCGGTCGTCACGTCAGCGGTCCTGTCGCCCAGGACTCTGATGTATTTGCATCCGACGGCTGCGGCGACCGTTATATATCTTTTCAGTTCGGCGATCGACTCTTCATGATGCTCGGGAAAACGCAGAGCGCACCCGGAGGACAGACAGCTGATCTCGAGCTTCATCCGCTCGAGAGTCTCCCTCGTTTTCGCGAGGTTCTCGTCGCGGAACGGGCCGGACGAGGCGGAGAACTTCGTCCCTCCGAGCCCTCTCATCTCGATCCCGCCGAAGCCGAGGTCCTTCGCCATCGACCATATCTCGTCCCACGTGAAGTCGGGCGTGCCGAGCGTTGAAAAAGCGATCTTCATTTTTGTAATCTCCTTTCGCGAAGCGGCGGCGGGGAACAAAAAAACCCCCGTCTCATCCAAGAGACGAAGGTAAACTCCGCGGTACCACTCCCGTTGACGCCGAAAGGCGCCCTCTTTTAAGGCACTTCCATGCCCTGCCCCTGATAACGGCGGGCGTCCCGTCCGGCGATACTCGATCTCTCTCGAGATCTTTCCCGCGGCTGCTCGGGGGTGAGACGGATACCGCGCCGCCCTCTGCCTTGCACCGACCGGCAGCTCTCTGTTGGCGTCGGGAGTATCTTATTCCCCGTCATAGCATTTCGCGATTTGACGTAGGATATGGTATCACATCATTTTCGCCGTGTCAAGAGCAAAAACGAAAAAAATACGCCTTTTGGGTTTTTATTGCAAACGTCCCGAAACTGTGTTATACTTTTGATATATTCTCAAAAAGGAATATTTTTGTGTGAGGTGAATCAACTTGACCAAAACGAATAAAAGCAGCAGGCTCTTTCTGATCCTGAACTGCTTGGCGCTGGGGATCATCGCGATGAACCTGACGGCGCCGGTACACGAGGCAACACATCTGCTGACGCAAATGATCGCGGGAGCAAAACCCGAGGTATTGGCATTCGGATGCGCCGGTACCGTCGACCCGACCGCGAATATCGGCTCCGTTTTCTGGAAGGTGATGTACACCGGTTCGGCGGCGCTGATGAACATCGTGATCGGTATCATCCTGCTGATCGTTCTGAAAAAAGCGAAGCTCGGTCCTCTGAGCAGACCGCTCGTACTGATGACGACTATGATGCACTTCAGCATGGGTTTCGGTTATTTTCTCAGAGACTTCTTCCTTTATGATCCCAACCCCGATCCTGACGTTCAGCAGGGCGACTGGGCTAAGGTGTATGAGAATTTCGGCGGCAATATGGCGCTCAGGATCACGATGCTGGTCATCGGCTGCATCGGCATCCTGCTCGTATTCTATATCGCCTACCGTCAGGCGTTCCACTTTATCAGCGACAATAACGATAAAAAAGAGCGGGGTCGCGTTGCCTCGGCGATCTATCTGTTCCCCTATCTTCTCAACGCTGTCGTGTTCACACTGGTCGAGCTGAGAGGACCGGTCGCGCAAGCGAATATCGAATCCTTCCTGATAATAAGCCCGCTCATCAACATCTTCGGCATGATCGGCTTCTTCTGGGGCTATATGTTCGTCGCGCATATGGTCAAGCCGAGAAAAGAGAACGTTTACTACTTCTCTCCCTGCGCAGAAAAGAAGATCATTCTGTGGATCGTCGCGCTGGTGTTGATCGCATTTGACGCGTTCGTCCTCTGCCCGGGGATCTGGTTTTAATTCTCTTTAGTGAAAACAAACGCCTGAGATCGTATGGGGTGTTGCCCGGAACGATCTCAGGCGTTTATACGTTTTCCGAATGATCGCTCTGTCAATAGCAAAAACGAAAAAAATCCCGGTTTTGCTTTTTTGGTATTGCAAACAGCGGGAAACTGTGATATACTATGATACGCTTTCAAAAAAGGAATACAGGGGTATAGCTCAGTTGGTAGAGCAGCGGTCTCCAAAACCGCGTGTCCTGAGTTCGAGTCTTAGTGCCCCTGAATGGAAAAGGACCCATCCGGGTCCTTTTCCATTCAGCGAGACTTCGTCTCGGACTCAGTGAAAAATCCCTGCGGGATTTTTCCGGCGTGTTGCGGACAGTATCTTACACACCCGCTCAACGAACGCGCAACACGGGGTTCGAGTCCTGTTCGAAATGAAGCATTCTTCATCAGGAGCGCCCGCAGGCTTTTTCCGCCGCGTTGCTTTCTTACGCATTCGGTTTCTCCCCGGGTATCGAGCGTAAAAAACCCGCAAGGGTTTTTCGGCGCTTTGCTCGCAAAGCGAGAGTTCGAGTCGCAAGATGCGGTGTCTTTATCAGGAGCACTTTCCGGCGCTCCTCTTTTCGTCGTTCCCGATAAAAAAACGGCGCTTTTCAGCCGTCAGATTCTTGCGTTTTCCGTTCTACTTTGTTATTATATAATCAAGAATATATCCAATCTCTCAATGCAAGGGGGGTACCGGAAAATGAAAATAAGAAGACTTATCGCTTCCGTACTCGCGGCGCTGATGTGCATCGGCACGCTGCCCGCCGCGGTGTTCGCGGAAGGAAGTTACGTCGTTTCTTATCTGGATGAGGAAGGAAACGTCACGTATCCCACCGTCTACACTTATATTGACCGGGACAGCGTATCGCTGAACTTCGGCTGGTACGTCGTCGACGGATACGTGCAGGTGGATGAACGCATAGAGGTCAACGACGTTGTGAACCTCATTCTCCTTGACGGCGCGACTCTCGACGCGAAGCAGGGCGTCAGCGTGCCCGAAGGGGCGGGACTGACCGTCTGGGCTCAGCAGGGCGGCACCGGCGTTCTCAACGCAAAGGCGGGAGAACTGCCCGGCATCGCCGGCATCGGAGGAAACGAATGCGGAGCCGCGGGTTCCGTCACTATAAACGGCGGTAACGTCACCGCGATCGGCGGCGAGAACGCCGCCGGCATCGGCGGAGGCCTTTCCGGCGCGGGCGGCGCGGTCGTCATAAACGCAGGCACCGTCACGGCGAGCGCGGGAAGTTTCGCGCTTGCGATAGGCAACGGTTTCGACGAGGCGTACTGGTTCGGAGAATCCGACGAGCAGCTCGACCCCGGCACCGTGACCATAGCGACCGGCCTCGCGGCCTCGTACGGAGACGGTACGGACGAGATGACCCCGGCGGACGAGTCCGTCACACCGGACGCCAGAGAATACGCCTGCACCTTCCCCAAGGTGAAGATCGAACCGTGTCCCGAGCACGATATGACCGCTCTCGGGATACCGAACGACGACGGGCTGACACACACTTGCATCTGCCGCCGGTGTCTTGAACCGGGCGACAGCGAAAACCACGTCTACAGTTTCTATGAACTCGTCGACGACAACACGCACGTTTCCTACTGCGATAAATGCTACGAACAGTCGCCTCTCTCTGAGCACGTTTACGTAAACCACGTGTGCGAATGCGGCGCCGTTCAGCCCGCCTTCTCCGTTACGTTCAACGCGAACGGCGGCAAGGGGACGATGGATCCTCAGACCGTTTACGACGGTGAGGAGACGGCGCTCGATGCGAATATATTCACCCGCCGCGGTTACTCCTTTGCCGGATGGACAACTGAGGAGTCGGGAGGCGGGACCGGTTACGCCGACAAAGCGAAGGTCACGCTTGCGGCAAACCTCGAGCTCTTCGCTCAGTGGACCCCGACCCCGCTCGTTCCTGATGAGATCGAATCCGTGACTTTCGACGGCACGGATCTGACCCCGGATATCACCGTCAGGTCGGCGGACGAGGTCCTGACGGCGGGCGAGGACTATACCGTCGGCATAACGAAGGACGGCGAGCCCGTCGACGCGGTCGTCGACGCGGGAGATTACCTCATAACGGTAAACGGCGCTGGCGACTTCAAAGACGCCGCGCCGGCGACGGTCACCTTTACCGTCGAGCCGAAACAGATCACGGTCAAGGCGGAGAGCCGCGAGTTCACGTACGACGGCACGGCGCAGTCCTGTCCCGAATACACGGTAGAGGGACTCGTCGGAGACGACGCGATCTCGGCGACAGTCTCCGGCTCGGTCACGTTCCCGGGCGACACCGCGGAAAACAAGATCGAAGAATACGAATTCACCTCCGGCACGCCCGGCAACTATTCCGTCTCGACCGAAAGCGGCGAGCTGACGATGACAGCTGCGAGCGCAGCGATCACGATCACGGCTGGAAGCGGCTCGTGGACGTACGACGGATCAGCGCATACGAATAATGAAGTCACCGTCACGGACGGCGAACTCTTCGAAGGCGACCGGCTCGTAGCGGAGACGACGGGAAGCGTCAAGAACGTCGCCGACACGGAGGACGGCAACAACGGGATAACTCCCGGATACAAGATCATGCACGGCGACGTCGACGTCACCGAAAACTACGTTATTACCCCCGCCGCCGGAACGCTGACGGTCACCGCTCTGTCGGGCGTCGAGGTAACGATCACCGGTCACAACGCCAAGGCCGTCTACGACGGCGCGCAGCACACGGTCACCGGATACGACGTGGGGATCAGCGACCCGCTCTACACGGCGGACGACTTCACGTTCAACGGAAGATCGACGGCGAAGCGTACGAACGCCGGAACGACTCAAATGGGCCTCGGGGAGGATCAGTTTACAAACAGGAATACGAACTTCGAGGGCGTGAAGTTCAAAATCACCGACGGATATATGACGGTCGAACCGAAACCGGTCACCGTCACGGCAAAGAGCTTTGAGTTCACGTATAACGGCGAGGCGCAGACCTGTCCCGAATACACGGTCGAGGGTCTCGTCGGAGACGACGCGATCGAGGCGACCGTGTCGGGCTCGATCACGTTCCCCGGCGAAGGTCCCGTGGAGAACAAGGTCACCGGATACAAGTTCACCTCCGGCACGCCCGGAAACTACTCCGTCACGACCGAGGACGGCGAGCTGACGATGATTAACGCGAGCGCCGCGATCACGATCACGGCGGGCAGCGGCTCGTGGACGTACGACGGGACGGAGCATACGAACGGCGAGGTCACCGTCACGGAAGGCGAACTCTTCGACGGCGACGTGCTCGTCGCGGAGGCGGCGGGCAGCGTCACGAACGTCGCCGACACGGAGGACGGCAACAACGGGATAACTCCCGGATACAAGATCATGCACGGCGACGTTGACGTCACCGACAACTACGTCATCACCCCCGCCGCCGGCACGCTGACGGTCGAACCGAAATACGTGACCGTCAAAGCGGACAACGTATTCAAGACGGTCGGGGCCGACGATCCTGCGTTCACGGCGACGGTCACCGGCCTCGTGAACGAGGGCGACAAGATCGAATTCTCCTATTTCCGCGAGGACGGAGACGACGTCGGTGTTTATACCGTCACCCCGGACGGAGAGTCCTTACAGGGCAACTACAGGGTCGCTTACGAGACCGGCACTCTGACGATCAGAAAACTGTGCGCGGACGGCCACACGCTCGTGCTGACCGAGGCGGCGGTGCCCACCTGCACGGAACCCGGCAACCGCGCGTACTACACCTGTACGGTCTGCGGAGGGTATTTCGCGGAAGACGGCGAGACCGAGATCGCTCCTGACAGCTGGGTCATCCCCGCGGCAGGCCACAAACCGGGCGCCGCGGTAAAAGAGAACGAGCATCCCGCCACCTGCACGGCGGACGGCAGCTACGACACGGTCGTTTACTGCACCGCCGGCGGCGACGAGATCTCGCGAGAGACGACGGCCATCCCCGCGACGGGTCACAGCTACGGAGCGCCCGATTGGGAATGGGAAACCGACTACAGCGCGGCGTCGGCGAAGTTCACCTGCTCGAAGTGCGGCGACGTAAAAGTCCTGAACGCCGATATAACGTCCGAGACCACGAATCCCACCTGCACGGTGGACGGCAAGACCGTCTATAACGCGAAGGTGACGCTCGGCGAAGACGATTACAGATCGACGAGGACCAAGATCCTGACCGCGCCGGGTCACAAACCGGGCGATCCGGTCAAAGAGAACGAGACCGCGCCGAAATGCGAGGAGACCGGCAGTTACGACGAGGTGATATACTGCACCGCCTGCGAGGAGGAGCTGTCGCGCGAGACCGTAACGGTCCCCGCGAAGGGCCACGCATGGGGCGACTGGGTCGAGACCGCGCCCGCGACCTGCGAGGAGGCGGGTGAAGAAAAGCGCGTCTGCGGAAACGATCCGACTCACGTCGAGACGCAGCCGATCCCCGCGAAGGGTCACAGATGGGGAGACTGGATCGTCACCACCGAGCCGACGGAAGATGAAGAAGGCGTGGAAACGCGTTACTGTCAGAACGATCCCACCCACTTCGAAACGAGGCCGGTCCCCACGCTCAGTCACGTGCATAACGTGAGCCGCGTCGGCGCGAACGCTCCGACGTGTACGGAACCCGGAAATTCCGAATACTACGTCTGCGAAAACTGCGGCAGATTGTTCACCGACCCCGCGGGCGAGCATGAGATCTCCCTTGAAGACACGGTCATCCCCGCCGCGGGCCACAACCTGAAGATAACGGAAGCGCACGATCCGACCTGTACGACGGCCGGAAATTCCGAATACTACGTCTGCGACAGATGCGGCAGATTCTTCTCCGACGACGCGGGACAGCAGCCGATCGACGAGAACAGCTGGGTCATCCCCGCGAAGGGGCACAATTACGTAGAACACGTGACAAGACCCGCTACGTGTACAGAAGACGGCTTAATGACGTACGTCTGTATGAACGATCCTACCCACACCTATAATGAGACGATCCCCGCGACGGGTCACTTGCTCATTCCGACGAACGCCGTCGCTCCCACGTGCACGGAGCCCGGCAACTCGGCGTACTATACGTGCGAACACTGCGGCGCGTACTTCTCGGACGAAGCCGCAACCTACGGGATCCAGGAGAACAGCTGGATCATACCCGCCGCGGGCCACAGATGGGGCGACTGGATCGTGAACACCGAACCCACGGAGGAAGCGGAAGGTTCCGAGATACGGACCTGCACCGTCTGCGGCGCCGTTGAGACCCGGAGCATCCCGGTACTGGGTCACGAACATTCCCTGATCCTCACCGAAGCCGTTCCCGCCACCTGCACCGAACCCGGCAATATTCAATACTACGTCTGCACCGGCTGCGCAAGATATTTCACCGACGTGGCGGCAGAGCATGAGATCAACCTCGAGGACACCGTCGCCCCGGCGCTCGGCCACAACTGGGGCATGTGGTTCACCGTGAGGCCGGCTACGGAGTACCATAGCGGTCTGCAGGAGAGGATCTGCCTCAACGACGTTGACCACGTGCAGACTCACGTGATCCCGCAGCTGCCGCACACCGACTGCCCGTGCGCTGAGTTCGCCGACGTCAGCGTAGACGACTGGTACCACGAGGATCTGGACTTTGTTATCGCAGACGCATTCATGATGGGCGTCACGCCGTGGTCCCCGATTCCCGACAAAGGCGGCGCGGCGACACGCGCCGCGGCGCCGTCCTCCGCCCTAATGTTTCTCCCCGAAAGCAATATGACCCGCGCCATGGCGGTGGTCGTGCTGTGGAGGGTCGAGGGCAAGCCCGACGCTGTGCGCTCCGCATTCAAAGACGTCAAAGCGGGAAGCTGGTATGAGGCGGCCGTCAACTGGGCAGCGTCCTGCGGTATCGTCCTCGGAGTATCCGCCGACAGGTTCGACCCGAACGCCCCGATCACGAGAGAACAGTCTGCGGCTATTTTCTACCGGTACGCAAAATACAAAGGCGTCGACGTCAGCGTCAGCACGTCGCTCGATCGGTTCGTTGACGCGGGCAAAGTCGCCTCCTGGGCGCGCGACGCGCTCGCGTGGATGAGCGAGACACAGATCGTCATCGGAGTCGGCGGAGATCGGCTGGCTCCGAAAGATGCGACTCTGAGATGTCAGTTCGCCGCCATGACCCACCGCTTCTGCGTAGGGATCCTCGGCATGCCGGACGTCGGCGAGATCAAGCATCTCGACGAGAACTGGACCGAGGACTGATAAAGCTTGAATAAAACGGATGACCCCTCCCGCTTCGCGGCGGGAGGGGTCCCGTTGTTTTAAGGGCTGGACTGTGATATAATGGTCAAAAAGGAAGTGAACGAAAATGAGCACAAGAGAAGAGATAGTAGCAGGGTTTTACGGGCAGTTCGACGAAGACGGACGGCTTCAAAGGACCCGCCACGGTCAGCTTGAATACAGAACGACCATGGCTTACATTCTCCGATATATACCGAAAGGATCGAAGATCATCGAGATCGGGGCGGGTACGGGCAGATATTCCGTCGCTCTCGCGAAAGACGGGATGGACGTGACCGCCGTCGAACTGACCGAGAAGAATCTCGCCGTTCTGAGAGAAAACGGCAGAGGAATCGACAACCTGAGAGCGTATCAGGGCGACGCCACGGACCTCGGCAGGTTTGAGGACGGCGCGTTTGACGCGGCGCTCGTTTTCGGTCCGATGTACCACCTGTACGACCCCGACGAGGTAAACCGCGCGATCGACGAGGCGATCCGCGTCACGAAGCCGGGCGGCGTTCTGATGTTCGCGTTTCTGTCGATCTTCGCCATCATGTACTCAAACTACGCGTACGGCAGATGGGCGTTCGGGCAGAATGAGAACTTCACCGAGGACTACCGCGTCAGGCATTACAAGGAACAGCTTTTCACCGGATACGACGTGACCGAGTTTGAGGAACTTTTTTCCACCAAGCCTGTCGACCCGATCACGACGGCGGGAGTCGACGGGATCCTCGAGCCGATAGAGGAGAGGCCCGATTTCTCCTTCTCCGACGAGGATTTCGACGCGTTTTCCGAGTGGTATCTGCACTTTGCCGAAAAGCGCGAGCTGCTCGGCCACGCGAGCCACCTTTTGTATATCTGCAGGAAAAAGCGGGAGGTCTGAGGAACCGTATGGATAAAGAAATAATTGGAAAGAAAATCATACTTCGCGAGCAGAGAGAAGAGGACGCCCCGTTTTTCGCATATTGGTTCAATCAGCCGGACGTTATGTTCCGCTGCGCTTTCACGGAGCCGACGAACGAGGAAAACGAGCGGTCGATAATCAGAAACGGACACAAATCGGAAGATTCGGTCTGGTATACGATAACGGATAAGGACGGCGCGATCATCGGGGAGACCGGACTGCTGCGAATGTGGCCCGCGTGGCACTGCACCGATCTTTCGATCATCATCCCCGATCCGGAAATGAGGCGGCGGGGATACGGGACCGAGGCGATCCGGCTCATGCTCGATACGGCGTTCGGCAAGTACGAAATGAACCGCGTCGCCATCGGCGTCGTGGGGCTGAATCCCGAAGCGCTCGCTTTCTACCGGAAGATCGGCTTCAAAGAGGAAGGAATACAGGAGCAGGGATACCTCTGGGGCGGAGAGTACAGCGACTTCATAATGATGCGCATCCTCCGCGAGGAGTGGAAATAAGGAAAAGTCTTATATGACAGAAGACCTGATCGTAAAACTGTTTGCTAAAACAGGCATGGGGACGGTCTCGTCCCCGATCACGCCCGTGACCGGCGGCCTTTTGCACAGAACTTACAAAGTGAATACCGAAAACGCTTCCTACGCGGTAAAACACCTCAACCCGAACGTCATGAGGCGTGCCGACGCCATGGGTAACCTGAAACGCGCCGAATCCTACGAAAAACTGCTCGAGGACGCGGGGATACCCGTCATCCCGGCGATTGCGGTAAAAGGCGAAAAAATGAGAGAGACCGACGGGGAGTATTTCTATATTTTCCACTGGCAGAACGGCAGTATCACCGATCCGAACGGTATCATCGCCGATCAATGCCTCAGGGTCGGTAATATCCTTGGAAGAATACACGCCGTCGACCCGCGGGAAGTCCCGAAAACCGAGCCGGAGATATTCACCGCAGACCCGGCCGGATACGCGGCTGCCGCCGCGTCGCAGAACGCGGAAATCGCATCGCTGCTCGGCGAAAACGAAGAACTGCTCCGTCACGCCGAGCGAAGGCTGAACGAAGCGCGCGCCGCGCTTCCCCCGATAGAGTGCGTGACAGACGGGGATATGGACCCGAAAAACGTCATGTGGGAGAGGGGCGAACCGTTCGTGATCGACCTGGAGTGTCTCGACCGCGGCAACCCCGTATCGGACGCTCTGCTGCTCTCTCTTGCGTGGTCCGGCGTCGAGACGCTTGATCTCGATACCGACAAACTGAAAGCGTTTTTCGACGGTTACCTTGAAGCGTACGATAACGGTTTCAGAGACTACGGATCGGTCTTCGGCCTCGCGTATACCCGGCTCGAATGGCTCGAATACAACGTAAGAAGAGCGCTCGGAGAATGTGAGGACGAGGCGGAACGGGCTCTCGGCGTCTCGGAAGTCAAAAGTTCCCTCAGGATAATCGCTTATATCCGCAGCGTCGAGAACGAGACCGCCCGTCAGCTCGATCTTTGGTTCAAATAAACTGCACGGGAGGCCGCTTATGGATTTTTTCGACACGTTGTCCCTTGAGGACGGCGAGATTAAACTCGTCCTCGACAGGACCGCGGACGCGGATCCCGTAAAGGGGTGGGTCCCTGCGTATTATTTCGGGATCTGCTCGGCGTCGGGCGTCAGGATGGGAGAGTGCGACCTGAGGGTCGGTCAAAACGAAGGCCTTTACTACGGAGGCCATATCGGATATACCGTATACGAAGAATACAGAGGTCACCGTTACGCCGCAAGGGCGTGCCGGCTTCTGTTTTCGCTCGCGAAAAAACACGGAATGGATCACCTGTTCATCACGTGTAATCCCGACAACACGGCGTCAAAAAGAACGTGCGAACGCCTCGGCGGCGAGCTTGTTGAGATCGCCGAGCTGCCCGAAGACAACGATATGAGATTAAGAGACGGCGAGACCGAAAAGTGTATTTACCGATTCGATCTGTAACGTTAGGCAATAAAATCCCGCGGCATCCAGAAAAAGGATGCCGCGGCTTTTTTGTCCTTTGAATATTCAGCGCGTAAGGATCATTCTAAGTTCCGTCTCCTTCGCTCCGGGCGAAAGAGGTTTTTGCGCTCCGTCAAAGACGAAGCCGTTCTTTTCGTAAAAACGGATCGCGCGGGCGTTGCCCCTGAGGACCCAAACCGCGACGCACGGTCGATCGAGGATACCGAGGGCGGCGTCCATCAGCTTTTGACCCGTGCCCGTGCCGTAATATCCGCTCAGAACGTAGATCGCGACGACCTCGCCCGCGTCGGGCAGATCTTCGTCCCTGCAATCGGAGTAAACGACGAAGCCGACGACGTTTTCACCGTCCTTCGCGACGAGAATATTGTCGGGCCACCGATACGCGGCCTTTTCACATTTCTCGAGCGTCACCGAGTCGAGATAGGCGGGATCCATCAGTCCGCGGTACGCTTCCTGCCACGCTCTGTAGTGAACGTACGCCTTCCCGCGAATCTCTGCGTCCGTCTGCATTTTTTTGATAACGATATCCATTTTCGATAATACCGCCGTCAGTCCGCGTCTTCCTCCGTCGCTTCGAGGAGGAAGCTGACCGGGCGGAAGCCGTCGTTGCACGAAATCATCGCGGACTTTTTGTTCTTCATCCAGCCGTCGTAAAAGTTCTCCGCGCCGTGCGCGAGCGCCATGACGAACGGCGATACCGTCTCCCACGCGCTGTCGCAGAAGCCGTCCGGCCTCTCCCATCCGTTCGCGACGAAGACCTGCCCTTCTTTCATATCGCAGGCGTGCTCGAGCGGGTTTTCGTATTTTTCGATAAGATCGTCATAGCGCGCGGTTCGCATGACCGTGATCCTGATCTTTTTCATATCAGCGTCCTTTTCAGATATAGAACACTCTGCCGTCTTTGCGCGGAGCCGGGTCGGGGGTCGGGCAGTCGGCGTAGCCGATAGCGCAGTGGCCTATACCCTCGTACTCGCCCTCGACGCCGAGATCCTTCAGGAGTTTCTTGTATTCTTCCGTCTCGAACTCCTCCTTCGCGCGGTGGATCCATATGCTCCCGAGCCCGAGAGAATGCGCGGCGAGGAGCAGATTCCCCATCACGAGAGAGCCGTCGTAGACTTCGGTCATGACGTCCTTTCTCGCGAGGACGATGAGGACCACGGGCGCGCCGTAAAACGGGTCGCCCCCTTCCCTTCCCATGACTTTTCCGTTGTCGGCGGCGAGTTTGTCGCGGAACTCTTTGTCCGTCACGGCGACGATGATCGCCGACTGGCGGTTCATCCCGCTCGGCGCGTAGAGACCCGCCTCGATTATCGCGTCGATATCTTCTTTTTTCGGCATATCGGGTTTGAATTTGCGCACGCTCCTTCTCCCGAGCATCGCCTTTATGACTTCGTTCATTTCGTTTCCTTTCTTATTTTCTATCATTCCGCTTATATTTTACCGCCCCTGCCCGCCTCAGTCAAGGGAAACGCCCTGATTTTAATATAACTTGAATAAATTCTTTATATATGCTATTATACATTTAGATATATTATCAAAAAACCAGCCATCTCGCCGGCGCTCTGCCGGAATAATCGGAGGACGGTCATGAAATACTTCAAAAAACTCGTTTCGGCTGCGCTGATCCTGTCTATGCTCGCGGCGCTCGTCCCCGCGACGGTCTTTGCGGCGGGCGGCCGCTGGAGCGTCTCCTACGACGCGGACGCGTACGGTGAGGGGACGCTGTCGGTCGTTCTGTTCGACGCGGGCGCCGACGCGACGGTCGCGACCGAATGGACCGATACGGGCAGTTCGATACGTGCGGGCGCGACGGCTGACGAGTTGTTCCGGCGCGGCGCCGACTATTACGCCGTCGTGTCGTACACTCCTTCGGAGAGCGGCGGCTCCGGGTCGAGCGGCTCGGGCGGCTCGGGCGGGTCATCCGGTCTCACCGACGAACAGATAGAGGCGGAGTTCGACCTTTACTACGCCGCCGTGTACGGAAAGGAACCTCCGACGCTCGGGATCCCCGACGAGGGTGCGGCAGCCGAGGAGTTGTTCTCATGGTATGAGGCGCTGCTCGAAGAGAACGCTTTCTGGGTCTGGAACGACGACGAGGAAGAGGGCGCATGGCTCGACAAACTGTCGGTTGAAGAGATCCAAGCGACCGTCAACGACTGGTACGATCCTGACTGGGACGACTACGACGAGATCGCCCGCGAGTGCGTCGGCGAATACGTTGACGCGTATCTTTATTACTGTTCCGGGTACTTCTCATACGATATATATACCAAGCGAGCCATAATCGAGGAGTATATCCTGCATCCCGAATACGCGCCTCCGGGATACACGCCTCCGTCCGCCCCGGGCGGCGGGAGCGGAGGGGACGAACCCTCCGACACGGACAAAACGTGGCGCACCGTTCTGCGCCGTCTGTCCGGATCGGATCTGACGTCGGGCTTCACCGTCGGGGCGAACTTTTTCGACGCGTGCTCGCCGCTCGAGGTCACGCCCGTTTATGCCGGCCTGAGCTACGATCAGACGACCGGGGCGCAGGTCGAAAGATATTCCGACGTCCGGGCTTACTTCATCGCGGACGGTTATACGATACCGGCTCTTCCCGAAAGAGAGGAACCGGACGATGAAGAAGAATACGAACTCGGGGGCGACCCCGAAGAATTGGGATCGGATATAGGAACGTTCGGCAACCCCTGCGGCACGCTTCCCGCGAACTCTCCGCTTTACGTCTCGCAGGGCGAGATGCTCGTCACGACCGCCTCTGACGCGTGCTCGGAGATCATAAACGGTATCGACGCCGATCCTTTCGTCGACTGGGAAAAAGTCACGGTCGGACAGTCCGGCGCGTCGGTCGATTTCACCTCGGGCAGAAGATTCGTGACGCTGACTGCGGGCGAAGACGGCCTAGGCGACGACTATACCGTATCGCTGACGGTATATCTCACGGGAGGCGAACTCGGATCCGCTGCGGTTTCGGCCCAGGCAGTCTGTTACGATTTCGATATGACCGACTATTCGATGTCCTACGTAACGCGCCCCCTCAAGGTAAAACCGGGCAGCTACGGCAAAACGCGTCTGGTCGTGGCGGGCGGCGATCTTTACGAATCGAAGATCATGTTCTGGGAAAAAGAGATCGGGGCGATCCGGAGCGCCGTCTCCCTCACCGTTCCCTCCCGCTCTCTCGGCGCGGACGCATACACGTCGGAGCTCGTATTCACGTCGCTTGAAACGGGAGAACAGGGACCGTTCTCGGAAGGCGAGACCGTCCGCGGCGATCTGTTGCTGACGGTCGGCGATTACCGTCTCGTAGGCATAGCTCACGTCAGCGAAGAATCCGTCACGCTCATGACGACGGAGGCGGTCTGGGGCGACGGCGGTGCTGTGACGGACGCCGGTACAGTCCCGTACTTCACGTTCCAGGCGCCGTCCGCCTCGAAAGAGATGACGGCGACTGCATCGTTCGGAGAAGACTCGCCCGACGGGTTCACCGCGTCGGCAACCGCAACCATCCCCGTGGGGGGCGCCGTCGCCGAGACTCCGACGGGATTTTCGGCGACCGCCGAAAACAATACGGTAACGTTCTCGTGGGATCCCCTGTCGTTCGACGGGCTCGCGGGTTTCAATATTTACAGAACGGACGCCGACGGCCGGAACAGAGTTCCCGTCGCGACCGCGGCAAAGAACGCGACGGGCGTATCAGTTTCGATCGACCGCGCCTCGTGGGGACAGAGTCCCTGGTATTTCACGCTCACTGCGGCTGCGGGAGAGAGAGAATCTTCCGACGCGGGTCCCGTACGCGTGAACGACCCGCTCGCCCCTTTCCGCGGCGTCGGCTCATATACGCTGAAAGACGCGTCGCTCGAAAGCGGTAAAGTCACGGTCGCGGAGGGCAAGACCGGCGCGCTCGCGCTTACGTTCACGCCCGACGCCGACGTGACCGCCGACGTGACATCCGTCACGGCGACGCTCAGATATACCGACATCTCCGGCGCGGCGAAGTCAACTTCCGCGTCGCTCTCGAAAGCGGGCGGCTTCAAGGCGGATCTCGCGATACCGGAAGACGCCGCCGTCCTTCTGTCCGTCACTTTTACGTGCCGGATCGACGGGACGCCGCTGACGCTCGATACGGCAGACCTCGGAGGTCTTCTCGTCGCGTCCGTATACTCGCTCGTCCTGCCGACGGGCGACTATCCCCTCTCGGCGTCGTTCGACCGGGCCGTGGCAAAATTCGACCGCGACTCCTATGCGTTCTCTCTGTCGGAAGGCGTACTGAAAGGCGAAGTCGAGAGAGACGTTCTCGCAAAAGCGAAAGTGACCTTCTATATCGGAAGCGAACCGTTCGCGATGACGGGCGCGCTTTCCGGCCTCAGACGCGACGGCGATTCGATCTTCGTCACGCCGTCCTCGCTGCCCGACAAGCTGAGACTGACCGCGACCGTCGACGACGGTGCGTCCCCGCTCTCGGGTTCGGCGCATTTCAAAAACTCACCTGCGGGCGAACAGCCCGTAGTGACCGCGGCGGCGTCCGCCGACGGAGTATCAACGTTCTACGTCGAGAGGACCGGCGGGAGTTCGGCCAATATCGTGCTTTCCGTTCTCCCTGTCGAAGGAGCGTATTCGTTCATCCCGTCCGAAGGTGAGGCGATCCTCTCGGAAGACGGGATCCCGTTCGCGCCCGGCGCCGATCTGTCCGTGTCCGGGACGATCGGGGTCAAGGGTCTCGGCGACGGTTTCGTTTACCTCAACGTCGTGAACGCCGAGGACGGTACCGTCCCGTCGTTCGACGTCGATTTTGAGATCGTAAAAAACGGCCGCTACGCGCGAACGACCTGGTACCACAGGACCGGGCAACTCGATCTGCTCGATCTTGAACCCGGCGATGAATGTACGCTGAAAGCGGTCGGATCCCCCGACATGGGTCTGGTCGGAGATCCCGTGGAGTTCCGCGTTCCCGAAAGAGGAACGGGACCCGAAGGACTGCCGACCGTAACGTTCATGCGTTCGGTACGCATAGAACTCGACGTGATGCTCTACACCGACGAGCTCGGGACCGGCGCGACCGCGTATGAGCGCGGGATCACCGCCGACTTCGACGTGTACTATACGGACCGCGTCACCGGCGAGTGGACGCGAGTCGACGGTTACGTCGTGAGATCTGCGGACGAATCGCTGTACGGTAAAAAAGGATTCTCCCTGAATTTCACGTCGGACGACGTGGCCTTCCCGAACGTCGATACGGACAAAGGACTCAAACTCGTCTTCGGAACCGAAGCCCGCGCGACGGGGATGTCGCAGCTTGAAACGATGCGCGATTACCCGTACGAGGGCGAGCGGATAAACCTCGTTTCGGGTCAGACGTTCTACACCGTTCCGTGCGATGAAAACGGTGGGATCGAGGCGCGGGGACTGTCCTCTCAGCTCAGGATCACCGGAAACGGCAAGGGAAGCGCCGTCTGGACGGTCAGCGCGATCGAAGAGGGCGACGGTGCCGTCGTTCCCGCCGAGATCAAGGGTCTGCGCGTCGCGGACACGCCGCGCGTCGAACTGCGCACCGGACGCGCCGTCAGGGGCGACTTTGTTACCTACGTGTTCAGAAACACGGCGAACGGCTCGCTTCTCAGTCAGTCGTTCGAACTTCCGTACAGAAACGACGGGGCGATCCTGTCGCATATCATAGACGGTCTTACCTACGGGGAATACGATATGCTCATGTACGTGGGCACGGGCGACGCGCAGGCGCAGCTTGAAAGACAGTTCGCGTCGGGAGGCGCCGTTTCGGTGCCCGCTGCGGTCTGCGGAGCCGTCGTCCGCGGCGCGACGCTGACGGAAACCGACGCCGCCGTGCGGCTCGATCTGCCCGCGGAACCCGTAACGAACGCCCCGGGCATCGGATCGATCACGGTAACGCCCGACAAGGACGCCGCGGTCGCGGGCGAAAGAGTGACGTTCGCCGTTCACCTCGCATGCGTCCCGGGCGGAACTCTCACGGAAAGAACGCTCGACTTCAACACGTCCGGAAGCCGCTTTGAGATCGACTCGGTCAGCTCGTCACTGCGCGACGGGTCAGGCAGGATCGTCACTCCGACGGTAAACGGCACGGATAATCTGATCGTTCCCGAGACCTCGTCCGTCGTCTCCGGCGTCGTGATGGTGTCGGGCAAAGTATCGGCAGCGGGCTCCGGTATCTCCGCTCATCTCGACGCGGAACGCGGAGCGGTCGATCATTCAAAATACAATTACTGCCGCGGCGTCTGCACGGTCGAGGAGTTCACGTTCTCTGTCAGAGCGACGACGCTGAGACCCACGGCCGCCGCGTCCGGGCGCGGCGCCGGCAACCGCGACATAACGGCGACGGTCACGTCCGAGACCGATCCCGGCAGGACCTCGACGCAGACGATCCCCGTCTCCAGATACGGGTACTGGAAAGCGATGATCGAATATCCGACGAACGGGCAGTCCGATACGTTCACGGTAACGTTCCGCGATTCCGACGGAGTCGTTCTCGGCGAGGGAAGGACCGAATACGTGTCCTCCGGCGTCGTGCCGTCGTGCGTCAGGATCGCATGGATCTTCAACGAAAAGAGATGCGAGCTGACCGGATTTCCGGACGAGACGGGATCGTTCCCCGCGCTCGACTCCGGTATCCTCACGTTCGACTCCGGCTTCAACCGGACGGGCGTCTGCGTTGAGATCGAATTCGACGACGAAAACGAGGACGCGTACGGTCTGACCGATGCGAGAAGAGTTCGCGACCCGTATCTGACGGTCACCCCGGAGAACGGCAGGTTCTCGTTCGAATACGACTTTTTCGCGCTCGATAAGGAAACTTTCGATCTTTCGATCCCGGAGCTCGGGATCGACGAGAAGGACGTTCCGTACGCCACGCGGTACTACACGGTATATAACGCGGCGAACTTCGGCGCGATGTCGATAGACTACGATCTTACCCCCGTTTACGAGCCGGCGACCCGCGACGACGGAGCCGCGTCGTTCGGCGGTACCGCGGCACAGGACGCCGAGTTCCGCGAGTTCGGCCGCGCAGTCTCCGCAATGGAAGAGCCGTACGTCGGGGTCGGCACGCTCGAGTGCGATTTCGCGGAATTCAACTTCGAGGGCCTTTACCTCAGCGATATCGAGGATGCATACGATCCTCTGACCGATGAAGACGTGCCCGTCATCCTGCCCTACTCGGGCGAGGCGCACTTCTCGATCGAAAACGAGATCGAGATCAAACCGGTCGCGCCGTCGGGTACGGCTGAGGCGATCGCAGAACTCTCTGAAAACGGCGGTTCGCTCTCGCGCTCGTTCGGCGGCGGCAGCTTCATCAAATACGCGGGAGCCGACGAAAAAGCGTACGTCGTCTTGGGTGAAGACGGTACCTCCGATCTCGTTCTCGAGACAACGTGGTCGATGCTCGTCGACGTATCGGCGATCCCCGACGGCGCCTCGTCAAGCTCTCCCGTACTCCGTGCGGTCCGCGCCGCGGCAACGCGCGCGGGAGGCGGCGACGGAGGTATATTCAGCGTCAGCCAGAGCACGAAGGAGACGGTCGGGGGCGTTATGCTCGACATAGCGACCAACGCACCGGAGAAACTCATCGACTCGGGCCGTCTTCTCGCGAAAAACGCCGAAGCCGCAAAGTTTGCGAAGGGCTTTGCCGAGGGATTCGGTAACGTGCTCAACGTCGCCTCCGTCGGAATGACCGCGGCGCTCGAACGCAAAGAGGACAAACAGGCAGAGTCGGCGATGGAAAAACTCATCGCCGAACTCAAGGGCAATCTCGACAAGTCGCTCGCTTATTACAACTCGAAACTGACCTGCTACAAGGGAGGCGCGGGAGCCGTTCAGTCCTCTCTCGCAACAATAAGAAAGATGGCGGACTTCGACTTCGCCGAGATCCTCTCGAACAGCAAGATCAGCAACAAGGCGCTGTCGGGGTTCAATATCGCCGTCTCCGCGACGGGTTTCATTCCGATCCCGTTCGCAGGGACGGTCATAGGCGCGATCAACGATAAGAACAAAGATCTCGCAAGAGACAATCAGAAGTTCTTCGACGACACCGCCGCATGGCAGGCGTATTACAAAGCCGAGACGGCGATGAGAAAAGCGTACGGAAAATACGATCCCGACGCGTGCGAAGAACAAAAACCCGATCCGGTCGACCTGACCGACTGGCTCAAGGAGAGATCGAAGAACTATTCGCTCGTCGACCCCCCGGCTCCGGTCAAGATCAGATCGAAGAGGATCATCGACCCGTCCGGTACGGTTTACGAGGGACTGCTCTCGAATCCTCTCGCGGGCGTCACCGTCTCGATCGAGTATCTCGAAGGCGGCGAATGGAAACTCTGGGAAGAGGCGCCCGACTACAACGATCAGCTCCCTGAGTACGTCACGGACGCGAGCGGTTTCTACCGCTGGGACGTTCCGGACGGCACGTGGCGCGTCAAATACTTCAAAGAGGGCTACAACGGGAACGAAGCCGTATACTCGGATGAGATGGACGTTCCGCCCGTGTGGCTCGACGTCAATCAAAACATGATAAGCGCCGATCCGTTCGAGCTGACTTCCGTGCTTACGGAGACCGGACTGCGTCTTGAATTCTCGAAACCGGTCAAGGCTTCGGATATCGAGGCCGGACTGATTACGCTCGAGTGCGACGGGCAGACGCTCGACGGCGTCTCCTTCGTTCCGCTCGGAATCGAAGAAGGTCTGACGATGGCGGCGGAGGCGGAAGTACCGCTCGACAGAAATTCATCGTACAGGGTGCGCGTCAACGGAGTCGCGACGTACGCGGGAACCGTCTGCGCGTTCTTCTGCGACGTCGACGTAACGGCTGCGCCCGAGCGCCTCGTTTGCGCGGCGGTCGCGGCAAGCGTTGAGGACGGAAGCCGCGTGCCATACGGTACGAAGATCGCGCTGACCTGCGCGACCGAGGGCGTCCGGATCTACTATACGCTCGACGGAACGTGTCCGTGCGACGACGAGAGCACGTCAAGGGTGCTTTACACGGAACCGATCACCGTCACCGGGGACACGACGCTGAGAGTTTACGCCGTCCGCGCCGGATATCAGGATTCGGCGGTCAGGACGTACTCGTTCCTCTGCGACGCGCCCGCCCCGTCGTTCACCGACGTTTCCGAAAACGCGTACTACGCAGCTCCCGTCGCGTGGGCGGTCGCGAACAGCATAACGAACGGCACGAGCGCGACGAAATTCTCGCCCGACAAAGGATGTACGCGCGGTCAGGTCGTCACTTTCCTGTGGCGCGCGGTGGGGTGTCCGGAACCCGAGGGATCCGATAATCCTTTCCGCGACGTGGACGCAAAGGACTACTTCTACAAAGCGGTACTGTGGGCGGTCGAAAACGGCATCACCAAAGGAACGGGCGCAAACACGTTCTCTCCGGGCCAGACTTGCACGAGAGGACAGATCGTCACGTTCCTGTGGCGCGCGTCCGGTTCGCCGTCCGCGGGCTCGGCGGCCAATCCGTTCGTCGACGTGAGATCCGGAGACTACTTCCGCGACGCCGTTCTCTGGGCGGTCGGGAAAGGTATCACACTCGGTACGGACAAGACTCACTTCTCGCCGAAAAGCACGTGCACCAGAGGTCAGGTCGTGACCTTCCTTTACAGAGCGAAAAACTGAAGGCGATCATCAAAAATCGCCCCGCGGGACGGGCCCGCGGGGCGATTTTTTCAAGTCGGTCAGATTGACACGGGCGAGGGCTGTATGTTATACTCATAATGAAATAATAGATCATAACGCTTCGGACGTTTGCCGTAAAAGCAGCTCCGGGAAAAAGCGGAAAGGATGACAGACGATGAGTGAGAGACTTGAATCGTACAAGTGTCCGTCCTGCAGCGCGCCTCTGAGGTACGACCCCTCGGGCAAACTCGTATGCGACTCGTGCAGCAACGAGTACGATCCCGAAGTCATCGAACTGATGGACTCGTACGACAGACAGCAAGCGGAGTTCGATTGGGGCGACTATAAGCAGAAACTCGCGGAAAACGCCGAGAGGATCGAAAACAGCGTCGTTTACGTGTGCCGTTCGTGCGGCGCGACCGTCGAAACGGACGCTACGACCGCGGCGACGCACTGTCCGTACTGCGATAACGAGATAGTCATTACCGACCGTCTCGAGGGCGGACTTAAACCGGGCGGAGTGATCCCGTTCAAGATCGACAAGAACCGCGCCATCGATTCGGTCCTGGCGCATTTCAAAGGAAAGAAACTCCTTCCCGGGAACTTCAAGGACAGACACACTCTCGAAAAGATCCGCGGCGTGTACGTCCCGTTCTGGCTCTTTGACGCCGGAGTGGACGGTACGATGGTCATGGACGCGACGAAGGTCAGAATGTGGTCCGATTCGCGTTACGATTACACTGAGACGAAACACTATCTGCTCTCCGTCAGCGGATCGATGGATTTCGCGGGAGTTCCGGTCGACGCTTCGACGAAGATGGACAACGACGTGATGGACGCGCTCGAACCGTTCGACTATTCCGAGATGAGAGACTTCGATCCCGTGTATCTTTCGGGCTTTCTCGCCGACCGCTTCGACGAGGATCCCGACGTGAGCATACCCCGCGCCAACGAGAGAATGGAAAACAGCGCGGAGAGCGTGATCCGCTCGGAAGCGAGCGACTTCACCACCGTCAGCGTGAGGAAGAGTCTTATGCGCCTGACCCATCCTACGGTCAGATACGTGATGCTCCCCGTTTACGTTCTCAACGTGAAATACAATGAAAAGAATTACAGATTCGCAGTCAACGGACAGACCGGGAAGGTCGTCGGAGAACTGCCGATAAGCAAACTGAAATCGTGGCTGTACTTCGGCGGCTGGCTGGTAGGCCTCGGCGCGATAGTTTCGCTTATTGCGTATTTCTTATTCAGGTGAGGGGGTGACGTTGATGAAAAAGATGATTTGCCTTCTCTTCTCGGCAGCGCTTCTCTTCACTCTCTGCATCGTTGTTTTCGCCGACACGCCGCTGCTGAACCCCGATAAATCGGACAACGAAAACGGTATGCCGTACTGGTATCCGCTCGACACGGACGGATTTGAGGACTTCCACGGGGAAGATCTTCCGTACGTCGTCGACGACGCCGATATCATGACCGACGCAGAAGAAGCGCAGCTGAGCGCAAAGATCGAATCGATAGTCAGAAAATACGGGATCGGGTACGTCGCCTTCACCGACGACGATCTGCACGGTCTTTCGCCGGAATACTATTCATCCGATTTTCTGCACTTCAACGGATACGGCACGGGGGACGAATACGGAGCCGTGACGTTCTTCCTCTGCTTCGATCCGGGCGATCGCTGCTGGAGAACGACGGCGATCAACTCCTGCGAGGATTACTTTACCGAAGAAATAATGTACGAGATCGACGAGACGGTCGATTCCGCGATACGGTCGGGCGATTATTACGATGCGTTCATGCTGCACGCGAACTACGTCGAGGACCTCTTCGAGGAGATCGCGACGACCGAAAACTGGACGCCGGAGGATCACGACTTCAAATACACGTATGAAGATGAAGACGACTACGATCCCTATTACGAAAACTACGGATACAGAAACGGCAGATCGAAGGAAGGTCCGTCTGCCGTTACGGTCGTCGGGGCGGGCCTCATCGTCGGTCTGATCGGAGGAGGCATACGCGTAGCTTCGCTCAGAAAGAAAATGAAGATCAACCCTCCGCGAACCGCAAACAACTATCTGATCCACGACAGTTACTTCGTCCGCGACCGCAGATGCGACTATCTGTATACCACCCTGACGCGTCATGAAAAGCCGAGAGAACCGTCGTCGTCGGGCGGAGGCGGCGGAAGCCACGGCGGATCCTCGTTCTCAAGCGGCCACTCCTCGGGAGGCAGTTTCTCGAGCGGCGGAAGAAGTTTCTGACGGGAGGCGTACGTGAAGAACATTCTGGTAAAAATCGAAAAAAGAGGCGCGGAGTCGGTCGCGCTCGTGACGAACGTCGGCGACGCTCCGATAAAACCCGAACAGATCGCCGTTCTGAGCGTCGATCACGGGTATTCTCCCGACGCGCCGATCTACGGCGAAGGCTATCAGATGCTCAGCCAGTACAGAGGGACCGTCGGCGAGCCGAGGAACATAACGTATCTGTCCGACAAAGACCATTACAGAATGCCTCAGCGCGACGGTTTCAACACGGTATACAATCTCTTAGCGGTGAAAACCACGCAGGGGAGATGCGATCTGTACGTATTTACCTCGTGCAGGCGGTTCAACGGCAAGATACAGTGGAACGGGGTCACGCTTGAAATGACCCTCGACCTCGAAAACGTCGAGATCGCCCCGGGCGAGACGGTCGAGACCGAATTTTTCAGCGTAATGAAAGACTTCGACTCGTCTTTCGCGTTTTCCGAAGCGGGTCGGCTTATCAGCGCGCATCATCCGAGGCGAGAACTCACCGAAAGGCCCGCCGGGTGGTGTTCGTGGTACTGCTTCGGTCCGAAGGTCACGAAGGACGACGTCGACCGCAACACCGATTTTATCTCGAAGAATCTGCCCGAACTGAAATACATACAGATCGACGACGGATATCAGGAATACATGGGCGACTGGCTGTACGTCAGCCCCAAGTTCGGCGATCTTGATTCCGTTCTGGCGAAGATAAACGAAAACGGCTGCGAATCGGCGATATGGGTCGCCCCGTTCATCGCGCAGGCGGAATCGCGCGTGTTCAGAGAACATCCCGAGTATTTCGTCAAGGACGATAAGGGCGCGCCGCTCTCCTCGGGCGAGTTCACCTACGAGGGATGGCGGTACGGTCCGTGGTATATGCTCGACGGATCGAACCCCGGCGCGCGCGGATATCTCACTCGCGTCTTCCGGACGATGAGAGAGAAAATGAATATCAAATATTTCAAGCTCGACGCGAACGTGTGGGGCTGTTTCAAGAACGGCGTCAGATACAGGAGGGACGCGACGTCGGTCGAGGCGTACCGCGAGGGGATGGAAGCGATCTTCGAGGGAGCCGGCGAGGACGCCGTAGTCCTCGGGTGCAACGCCCCGATGTGGCCGTCGATCGGCTCCGTCAACGCGATGAGGATATCGGGAGACCTCGCAAGGCATTATAAGACGATCACCATGCTTCAGCAGGAGATCACGCTTCGCGGTTGGATGAACGGCGTATTCTGGGTCAACGACCCCGACGTGTTCACGCTGATGAATCAGCTCGGCTCGGATATCCCGGACAATGAGATACGCGTCCACAAGTGCCTTATGTTCGTCTCCGGCGGTATGATGCTGTCGGGCGACGATATGACGGAGTACACGGAGGAGGACCTCCGCGACGCCATGATCCTTCTCGGCACGCCCGACGCGGCGCCCGAGGTCGACCGCTTCGACACCTCCGTCGTCAGGATAAGGGACGGCGGCGGCGAGTACGTCGGTATCTTCAACGTAACGGACGAGGAGAAAGAGTTCGAATTCGACTCGCGCGGCGCGGAATTCGGCGAGAGCATCTGGGGCCTTCGTTCGGTCAGGGCGGAGAACGGATCTGTGAAGATAACCCTGCCCGCCCGCGACGCGGACGTGATAAGGTTCCCCGCTTCAAATTGACTTTTTTGCTATTGCAATACGCGAGGCGTTGTTGTATAATTAAAAAAGTAAAAAAATAACCCGAAAGGATTTTTTGATTATGGTAGTAGCAGGCGATTTCAAAAACGGCGTAACGTTCGATATGGACGGAGCGGTCATGCAGGTCATCGAATTCCAGCACGTCAAACCCGGAAAGGGCGCGGCTTTCGTCCGCACGAAACTCCGCAACGTCATCACCGGAGCGGTCGTTGAGCGCACGTTCTCCCCCACCGATAAATATCCCGAAGCGCGCATCGAGCGCAAAGAGATGCAGTATCTCTACAACGACGGCGATCTGTTCTACTTTATGGATATGGAAACGTACGAGCAGACTCCGATCGGCCGCGACCTCATCGGCGACAACTTCAAGTTCGTAAAAGAAGAAATGATCTGCAAGATCATCTCCTATAAGGAAAAACCGTTCGCGGTCGAGCCGCCGATGTTCGTCGTTCTCGAAGTAGCGGACACCGAGCCCGGCGTAAGAGGCGATACCGCTCAGGGCGCGTCGAAGAACGCAACGGTCGAGACCGGCGCGGTCATCAGAGTCCCGCTGTTCATCAACGTCGGCGATCAGGTCAAGATCGACACGCGTACCGGCGAGTATCTTGAAAGGGCGTAAGACAATGAATATGAAAGAAAAATCTTCCTACATCAAGGGACTGCTCGAGGGTCTCGATATCGACGCTTCGAAGCCCGAGGGAAAACTCATAAAGGCGCTCGTCGAGGCGGTCGACGAGATGGCTGCCGAACTCGAAGAGCTGAAGCAGGACGTTGAGGATTACGGCGAATACATCGAGGAGATCGACGAAGATCTCGGATTCCTCGAGGATATCGTTTACGACCTCGACGACGAAGACGACGAGTACGACTGCGACGGAAACTGCGACGAGTGCGACGACGAGGAGTGCGATCTGAGAGAAGGCGGCTTCCGCTGCGCTCTGTGCCCGAACTGCGGCGAAAAGATCTACTTCGACGAGTCGACCGATCCCGACGAAGTCGTCTGCCCGTCGTGCAAGAAACCGCTCTTCGGAGACGATGAGGAAGAAAAAGCGGAATAAAGTCTGAAGGAAACAGAATGAAGGAAAAACTGATTGCTCCTCAGATCATGCGCGGCGTCGCCGCAATTCTGATCGTGATTGGGCATGCTACGGTCCTTGTCGGATCCGCTGCGGCGGTTGAACTCTTTTTTATTATCTCCGGTTTCATGATGATGCTCACGTCCGAAAACGGTCTTCAAAGGTTTTTTACGAAGCGGATCATTCGTATAATTCCTTTATACTGGATCGTGACCGCTGCATTCGTCCTTTTTGTGAGGCCGACAACTTTTACCGTTTCTTATTTTATTAAATCTCTGTTTTTCATCAACTGGAACAACCCTCCGATCCTTAACGTCGGATGGACGCTGAACTGCGAAGTCCGGTTTTACGTATTTTTCTGGCTATCCGCTAAGATCAACCGGAAATTCAGGGGTTTGATCGCTTCCTCCGTATGTATCATCTGGTGTCTGATCAATTATTTCTTCTTCCGAGGCGCGTTTATAGTACCGTCAATGCCTCTTGCTTTTGTTTTCGGTATCGCCGCGTACTATCTCTATAAGATACTGAAAGACAGACTCGTAAAGATATATCACAAGATCATCTGCGGATGCCTCATAGTTCTGTCCGCAGTAGCGGTACATACGAATTTCGTCGATCAGCTGGTCTGGAACGTCAACGCCGGGACTTGGTCGCTGAAGCGGCCCGTCGTTTACGGTATTCCCGTGCTCGTGATCTTTCTGTCCATGCTGGTGATAGTAAAAAAGGGTACGTCAAAACCCGTTCGCGCGTTCGCCTATGTCGGAGATATAAGTTATTCGCTGTATCTTTGGCATACGGTAATACAATCTCTTCTGGTGATCTTTTTCGAAAAAACGGGTTACGTTGTCACTTTCCCGTCAACGTATAGGTTTATGGCGTTGACCCTCACGGTATCTCTTATGGCATCGCATTTTTCATTCAAGTACATTGAGAAACCACTCGGCGATTTCCTTAAGCAGAAACTGATCCGTCCGAAAAAAGAAAAACTCTCAGACGGTTCGGCGTCACCGGATCTCAAATAATAGTCAATCAGAAAGGCAAGCGCATATGCGCTTGCCTTTTTTCGTTAATCGAAATACTTGCTCACAAGCTCTTCCATTCGCTCAGCGAAGACGTCGCCGTCAATAAGCCGGAGTTTGTCACGAAGAAAGTCCGTCATCTCGAAGCTGTCGGCAAATTCCGATCCGTCGTCTACGATAACGTGAATGCAGGGTTCTGACGTCAGGGTCGGAAAATCGGTAAGTGTGAGATATTTCCCGTCGTCCGTCTTCGTTATCTGCGGGAAACCGTACGGAAAAATCGATCCGTAAGGAGATTCGTATTCCGTATCGCCCGTGATCTCGCTGTCGATCCTCGGTTTTTGAATGACCAACTCATTCAATTCATATCCGTGATTTATAACCGGTATAACGTAGGTCCTTCCCACTCTGTAAGTCATAATCGGATCGCAAGTTGAGATCTCGTCGTCCTCGAGCAAAAACGTTTGTCCGACTTCAAACCCGTCGCCGTACCACACTTTTTCGATTTTTATCTCATAGAGGACGGTATTTGTATAGGCAATTGTGTTCCACTGTTCCCCGGTCCAGTGATATTTGCTCGTATAGCGCTTCGGAGTGACTCCCGTCACCGTTCCCTCAATGATCGTACAACAGCAACCCACCGCTTCCTCTTTGAAAGGAGCGATATCCGCCTCCCTGCCGCCCGCTGTGACCCCGGGAGCGATATCCGCCTCGGGTATCAGAAGACTGCTGAGATTCACCGGGCTGTAGTCTCGTTCCTCATCCGGCACGGCGACCGACTCCGTAGGAATATCATCGCTCTCAGGCGCGGCGACCGACTCCGTGGGAATAGCACGCTCCGTTTCGGTATTCAAGTCTCCGTTTCGCGTTGCTATCCCCAGTGCAGCCGCGGCAGTCGCCACGAGGATCATGATGACTGCCGCGGCGATCACGGCAAATCTGATCTTCGTCATACGGGCACGTCGCGCGTTCGCTGCTGCAACTGATTTTACGACGCTTTCTTTTGCCTTTTCGTTTACCTCAAACCGAGAATCGAGTGAGGAAAGCTCGGACAGACACTTCTCTATGAGGCGGTCGTCCCTCTCTTCCTCCGACTTTTCAAGTTCACGGTCCATCAAGTCCATCCACAAAAGGATCCGTGCGTTTTTTTGTTCTTTAGTCATTTTTACTCCTCTCACATCAGAATAAGCGTCAGAAAGTTCTTATCCTTCGCTTTTTTTCTGATTTTGCGTCTAAGACGAAAAAGTTTCATTCTGACGCTGTCGTACGACGCTCCGAATCTTGCCATAAGCTCGCCGTACGTCATACGCTTTCCGAAATAGGAAGCGAACAGTTCTTTTTCTTCATCGGATAATGAATCGATTATGTGTCTTCTCGCCTCTTCGATCTCTTCGTCCGTGACTCTGAAATACTCGTCCGTAACGGGGATATATAAATCTTCCATATCACTTGAAACAGCGGTACGTTTACCGCGCCGCGCGCGCTCGCGAAGGTACTCGTGCGTCTTGTTCCTCGTGACGGCGGAGAGCCATCCGCCAATATTCTCGCGCGTAAGCTCATCCCATTTTTCAACGAGAAAAAGAAACGTTTCCTGAGCGATCTCATCCGCGGCGTCCGTGTCTCCGCCGGAAAGAAACAGCGCGAGGGACCTGACGTAACCGTAATAATTCATTACTGTTTCGTCAACTTCAACGCTATTCTTCTTTTTCTCTGATTTCATTTCGTCCTCCCGGGATTTTTCGACGTCTACTTAATAATGACGCAATTATCCGAATGTTTCTCTTTTTTTGTAAATTTTATATTTGTTTTTTTATTGCGAGCAAATATAATAGAAAAGCGACCCGCGGTTGAACTTCGGGTCGTTTTCTGAACCATCGGTTGAGTTGCGTTATTTTCCGTCGAGGAATTCCTTGATCCGGAGCATATCCCGGTACATATCCTCTTTCTTGCGCGGGTCGCGCAGGAGGGCGGCGGGATGGTAGACCGCGGTCAGGGTGAAATTCCCCTTTTTCACGAACTGCCCGTGCTCCGCTGTGATGCGGTAATCGGGTTTGATGAGGCGCATCGCCGATATCCTGCCGAGGCAGACGATGATCTCCGGTCGGATCAGGCGTACCTGTTCGCGAAGATATCCGATGCAGCGGTCCTGTTCCTCGGGATTCGGATCGCGGTTTTTCGGCGGGCGGCATTTGAGGATGTTAGCGATATAAACGCTGTCGCGGTCGATGTCGACCGCCGTCAGATATTTATCGAGCAACTGGCCCGCCGCGCCGACGAACGGGATACCGGAAAGATCCTCTTTCTCCCCCGGCGCCTCGCCGACAAACATCAGGCGCGCCTCGCGGTTCCCCACGCCGAACACGCAGTTCGTCCGCGTCTCGGAAAGAGAGCAAAGCGTACACTCTTTACACGTTTTTTCAAGTTCTTCCCAGGTCATACTGTCCTCCCGGATCGTCCTTTTTGATAATTTTAACATACGGACGCGGTTTTTTCAACTTATCCTTTTATAAATATAACTGTTGACAAACGATCCTTTCGTATGGTAAAATCGGGAACAGTTGAAAGACTGTGACGAAGACTGCGCACGACAGGTCCTGTCCCAAGAGAGTCCGCGGCGGTGGAAAGCGGACGGCAAGGCGTCGCGCCGCTATCACTTCCGAGTCGGGAAAGGAAAGGCCGTCTGCTGCGGCTGAGTAATAGTTCCCCGTTGACCGCGACGTCAGAGCGGAGGGCTTGTCAGAGCCCGCAGAGAGGCGCCGACACCGGCGCAATTTGAGTGGTAACGCGGGCGATCGCTCGTCTCAAAGATGAGACGGGCTTATTTTTTTCCACTCCAAGGAGGAAAAAATGGAAAACATTCTGAAAGACGTAGCTTCGAGGATCAGGACCCTGCGCGAGATCCGAGAGATCTCGCCGGAGGAAATGGCGACCGCGACCGGTACGACGGTTGAGGCGTACCGCGCCCTTGAGGAGGGAAACACCGACTTCTCCTTCACTTTCATTTACAAGTGCGCCGCCCGGCTCGGCGTCGAGACGGTCGACCTGCTCGCCGGCGAGAGCGCGACGCTGAACGCGTACTGCGTCAACAGAGCGGGGACCGGTCTGCCTATCGCCCGCCGTCAGGGCTTTTCATACAACAATATCGCTCCGCTCTTCCGCGGAAAGATCGCCGAGCCGTTCGTCGTCAAGGCGCCGTGGATCCCCGAGGAAGCCGATCTTCCGATCAAACTCGCTCACCACGAGGGGCAGGAGTTCGACTACGTCCTTAAGGGAACGCTCAAGGTCTCCGTCGACGGAAGGATCGAGATCCTCGGTGAGGGCGACTCGATCTACTACGACTCTTCCCTGCCGCACGGCATGATCGCGTGGGGCGAAGACTGCGAATTTCTCGCCGTTACGATCTCCTCGGGCGGAGCGGCTTACGACTACCCGGACGAGTTGACGGAGAAACCGACCGTCAGAGAAAAAGTCGTCATCCCCGATCTTCCCGACAATCCGGTCGCGCTCCGGTATATCTCCGTTAAAGAGGACAACGGGTTCCCCGTCGGGATAGAATTCAAGAACTGTGAAAACTATAATTTCGCGTACGACACCGTCGACGCGATCGCCGAAAAGACGCCCGACAAGCTCGCGATGGTCCACCTCGACGCGGACAAGAACGAGACGCGGTTCACTTTCGGCGATATGAAGCGCCTTTCGAATAAAGCCGCGAACTACTTCACCTCGCTCGGCATCCGCCGCGGCGATACCGTCATGGTCGTGCTCAAACGCCACTGGCAGTTCTGGGTATCGTTCCTCGCACTGCACAAGATCGGCGCGATCCCGATCCCCGCGACGAACATGCTCGTCGAAAAGGATTTCGACTACCGTTTCAGAGCGACCGACACCCGGGCGATCCTCTGCACGGCGGACGGCGATACGGCGCACCAGGCGGAACTCGGCGCGCGCGACGCAGGTCTCGGAGATATGATAAAAGTATCCGCCCACGGCCACGTCGACGGATGGCACGATTTCGACCGTGAGTTCGAGTCGTTCCCCGACGTATTCGAGCGCGTCCCGGGCGTCGGCGGAAACGAGACGATGTTCATGCTTTTCACTTCCGGCACGACCGGATATCCGAAAGTTGCGGCGCACGCGTTCACGTACGCGCTCGGCCACTATCTCACCGCGCGTTACTGGCACGTCGTCGAGCCGGGCGGACTTCACCTTACGATCTCCGATACCGGCTGGGGCAAGGCGTTGTGGGGCAAACTCTACGGCCAGTGGCTCTGCGAGGGAGCGATCTTCGTCTACGACTTCGACAGATTCCACGCGGAGGATATCCTGCCACTCTTCAAAAAATACAATATCACGACGTTCTGCGCGCCGCCCACGATGTACCGCTTCTTCATAAAAGAGGATCTGTCAAAGTACGATCTGTCCACCCTGAAGCATACGACGATAGCGGGCGAGGCGCTCAACCCGGAAGTCTACTACAAGTGGTACGAGCACACCGGTCTGCGTCTGATGGAAGGATTCGGTCAGACTGAAACGACGCTGGTTATCGCGAACTACGCGGGCGAGATCCCGAAACCGGGCTCGATGGGTCATCCGTCCCCTCAGTACAAGGTCGACATCCTCCTGCCCGACGGCAAGCGCGCCGAAGCGGGTCAGACGGGCGAGATCGTCATCGACATCAAAGACGGCAAACCGTTCGGTCTCGTGAAAGAGTACTTCCGCAATAAAGAGGCGACCGACGAGGTAATGAGAGACGGGTACTACCACACCGGCGACACCGCGTACCGCGACGAGGACGGAAACTTCTGGTACGTCGGCAGAGTCGACGATCTGATCAAATCGTCCGGTTACCGCATCGGTCCGTTCGAGATCGAGTCGGTCATCATGGAACTTCCGTACGTCCTCGAATGCGCCGTCACCGGCGTGCCCGATCCGCTCCGCGGTCAGCTCGTCAAAGCGTCCGTCGTTCTCGTCAAGGGCAAAGAGGGCTCGGAAGAACTCAAAAAAGAGATCCAGAATTACGTCAAGGAGCACACCGCGCCGTACAAATATCCCCGTATCGTGGAATTTCTTTCTGAGATGCCGAAGACGATAAGCGGAAAGATCCGCCGCGTCGAGCTGCGCGGAAGACAGTAAACGCTTGATTATCCGCGTCTTTTGAGGTAATATATAGGAAGAAAAGGAGCGAAGTGCTCCGGGGGAGGACTTGAAATATGGAATTCGGACTCGGTACGAAATGCGTACAGGCGGGATATACGCCTAAAACGGGCGAACCGCGCGTGCTTCCGATAATTCAGAGCACGACCTTCAAATACGATACGAGCGAGGCGATGGGCAAACTCTTCGACCTCGAGGCGGCGGGATATTTCTACACCCGTCTCGCCAATCCGACGTGCGACAGCGCCGCCGCGAAACTTTGCGCCCTCGAGGGCGGCACGGCGGGCATGCTGACGTCGTCCGGTCAGGCGGCTAACCTATTCGCGGTGTTCAATATCGCGAGCGCGGGCGATCACGTCGTCGCGTGCTCCGCGATCTACGGCGGCACGTTCAATCTCTTCGCCGTCACAATGAAGAAGATGGGCATCGATTTCACGTTCGTGAAACCCGACGCCACGAAAGAGGAACTCGACGCGGCGTTCAGACCGAACACGAAGGCGGTCTTCGGCGAGACGATCGCGAATCCCGCGCTCGCCGTTCTCGATATCGAACTGTTCGCGGACGCGGCGCACAGGCACGGAGTGCCGCTGATCGTCGACAACACGTTCGCGACGCCGATCAACTGCCGTCCGTTCGAGTGGGGCGCGGATATCGTCACTCACTCGACGACGAAATATCTCGACGGCCACGCGACGTCGGTAGGCGGCGCGGTCATCGACGGCGGCAAGTTCGACTGGATGGCTCACGCCGACAAGTTCCCGGGTCTCACGACGCCCGACGAGAGTTATCACGGCATCGTCTACGCAGAGCGGTTCGGCAAGGAAGGCGCGTTCATCTACAAGTGCGTGGCGCAGCTGATGAGGGACTTCGGCTCCTCTCCCGCTCCGTTCAACGCTTTCCTTCTCAATCTCGGCATGGAGACGCTCCACGTCCGCGTCCCGCGTCACTGCGCGAACGCGCAGGCGGTCGCGGAATACCTCTCGGGGCACGACAAGGTCGCGTGGGTACAGTACTGCGGCCTGCCCGGAGACAAATACTACGAACTCGGCAAAAAATACCTTCCGAACGGCTCGTGCGGCGTCCTCTCCTTCGGAGTGAAGGACGGCCGCGCCGCGGCGGAGACGTTCATGAAGAACCTGAAACTCGCCGCGATCGTCACGCACGTCGCGGACGCGCGGACCTGCATCCTCCACCCGGCGAGCTCGACTCACCGTCAGCTGACGGACGAGGAGCTGATCGCCTGCGGGGTCGGTCCCGACATGATGCGTCTCAGCGTCGGCATCGAAGACGTGAAGGATATCATCGCGGATCTTGAGTCGGCTCTTCAAAGTATTTGACTTTAATAATGAACGCGAAGCGTTCAATTCATGACGGCGCAGCCGTCAATTCACGAACCCCTCGCCGCAAGGCGAGGGGTTCAATTCATGCGACGAAGGCGCAATTCATCCAATATGCTTTTTCGTTCTGCGCTGAATGCGGCGGCC
Source organism: Clostridia bacterium (assembly GCA_017428635.1). GTDB lineage: Bacteria > Bacillota > Clostridia > Oscillospirales > CAG-272 > RUG11130. Next base: position 45,969 of record JAFRQK010000004.1, read on the forward strand.
CTTAGCAATCACACAAAAAATCACAGACCGGAGTCGGATCTTCAAGACTGTGCGGGTGGTGGTCGCAGCCCGGTTTGGGGATAAAGAGCTGCTTCATCCCGCGCTCCGCGTAAACGTTGTGCAGGTGCTCCGCGTTCTCGAGATGCGGAACGTCGCGGTCCGAATCGCCCGCGACCGTGACGACCGGGATGCCGTCGTCCGCCAGTTCGTAAAGGCGGTCGACCGGATTCTCTCGGAACGCGAGGACGGACGATCTGTCAAGGCCGTAGCACTCGAGCGCTTCGGCGTATTCCCTCTCCGCTCCGAGACCGACGCCGAGCCCGCCGGGCCAGCTCTTTATATCGAGAACGGGCGCGTCGAGGTAAAGCGCGCGGACGATGCCGGGATAGCGGAGGGCGAAGTTCACCGAGTAAAGACCGCCGCGGCTGAAGCCGAACAGGATCGTCTTTTTGTCAAGGCCGAGCTCGCTCACGATGAAATCGTAGAACTTTTTCATATAACCGATCGACTTCGGGCAGCCGTACATATCGGAAACCTTGTAGTAAACGAGGAAATACCCGCGGCGGACCATCTCGACGTCGACCGTGTCGAATCCGCCGAGAAATTCCGCGCGCCAGATCCAGCGTTTCAGATAATCGGGCTCTTTCGGAAAGATCACGTTCGCTTCCCTGCCCTCGAACTCAAACACGCGCCACTCGAACCCGTGGTAGTCGCGGAGTTCTCCGTTTTTGATAAGGTCGTTCATTTTCGTCTCCTTACTTGAAAAACACCCGCCGTAAAAAACGGCGGGTATTTCTGTTAATTAACCAAGCTTTGCACCGTTGACACGGATGCCCGGGCCCATCGTGGAAGCCACGACGCAGCTCTTGATGTACTGACCCTTTGCGGCGGCCGGCTTCGCCTTGATGACGGCGCCGACGAGAGCGTCAAAGTTCTCGCGGAGTTTCTCCGGACCGAAGGACGCCTTGCCTATCGGGCAGTGGATGATGTTCGTCTTGTCAAGACGGTATTCGATCTTACCGGCTTTAGCCTCGTTGACGGCTTTTGCGACGTCCATCGTGACCGTACCCGCCTTCGGGTTCGGCATAAGTCCCTTAGGACCGAGCACACGGCCGAGACGGCCGATCGTACCCATCATGTCGGGAGTCGCGATAACGACGTCAAATTCAAACCAGTTCTCTTTCTGGATCTTTTCGACCAGATCCGCTTCGCCGACGTACTCGGCTCCGGCGGCCTTCGCCTCTTCCGCGCGGTCGCCCTTGGCGAATACGAGGACTCTGGCGGTCTTACCGGTACCGTTCGGAAGAACGATAGCGCCTCTGACCTGCTGGTCTGCGTGACGGGAGTCAACGCCCAGCCTCATATGAAGTTCGATCGTTTCGTCGAACTTTGCCTTGGAGGTCTCGCAAACGAGAGCGAATACCTCGTCGGGATCGTAAAGCTTACCTTTTTCGATCAGCTTGCGGCTGTCAGTATATTTCTTACCTTTCATCTTCTGCCCCTCCTCACTCTTCGACGACGACGCCCATGGAACGGGCAGTACCGGCGATCATGCTCATTGCGGCTTCGATCGAACCCGCGTTCAGGTCTTTCATCTTGATCTCGGCGATCTCTTTGACCTGCGCCTTGGTGATCGTAGCGACCTTGGTCTTGTTCGGGGTGGGGGAAGCAGTCTCGATCCCGCACGCCTTCTTGATCAGATTGGCAGCCGGGGAAGTCTTGGTGATGAACGTGAACGAACGGTCAGCGTAAACGGTGATGACGACCGGGATGATCATGCCGATGTCGTTCTTCGTTCTCTCGTTGAATTCCTTGGTGAAGTTAGCGATAGCGACGCCGTACTGACCGAGGGCGGGACCCACGGGCGGCTGAGGAGTCGCTTTCCCTGCGGGAAGCTGGAGTTTTACGTAGCCGAGTATTTTCTTTGCCATTGTCTTTTATACCTCCGAATGTGGTGTCTGACGGGAGAATGTGTGAAAAATTTTCTCCCTCCCACGTTTTGGACGGCTCAAGGCGCCGACCGTGCCTCGCCGCTTTTACTGCGCGGCTTTCTTGCGGATATTCTTCATATCCAGTTTAACGGGCATATCGCGTCCCGCCATCGGGACGGTGACGGTGACTTCGCTGCCTTCGGGCGAGATCTCGGACAAGATCCCGGAAAAGCCCGCCATGACTCCGTCGACGATATCCACCTCGTCCCCGATATTGAAAGCGGAGACGCTTACTACCTGACCTTCGTCCGCTATGATAGCGGCGACTTCCGCATCGGTGAGCGGAACGGGTTTCGACCCGGGGCCGACGAATCCGGTAACGCCGCGCACGTTGCGCACCACGTGCCAGGACTCGTCCGTCATGACCATCTTAACGAGAACGTACGAGGGGAACAGTTTGCTCTCGATCTCCTTCTCCGATCCGCCGTCCGTCTCCACTATCGTTTCGGTGGGGATGCGGACCTCGGCGATCAGATCGGAAAGACCCCTGTTTTCCACTATCTTCTCAATGTTCGCCATGACCCGGTTCTCATAGCCGGAATAGGTGTGGACCACGTACCAGCGCAGTCCTTCGTTCATTTCGTTAATGTCGCTCATACCGTCAGAATATCCTGCTCAGTCCGACGATCCCCTGAGTGAGAAGATAGTCGACTACGCCGATGGCGATAGCGAGGACGACGACCACGACGATAACGATAAAGGTGTTCTTGCGAACCGACTTCCATGTAGCCCATGATATCTTCTTTCTCTCGGAATTGAGAGATTTGAACCACGTTCCGATCCTTTTGAATACGGACGGCTTGCCGGAAGCCTTCGCAGGCTTTTTGGCGGCTTTCTCCGCCACAGCCTTCTTTTCTTCTTTGTCAGCCATTTCGGATTCCTTTCCTTACTTCGTTTCCTTGTGCAAGGTATGCTTGCGGCAGAAACGGCAGTATTTGTTGAGTTCAAGCCTGTCCGGATCGTTCTTTTTGTTCTTCATCGTGTCATAGTTGCGCTGTTTGCATTCGCTGCACGCCAGAGTGATCTTAACTCTCATTTTCGGCACCTCCTGTTTTATTTGGCCTCACCGGCCTTTTTGTACCTCCCTCAAACCGCGGCCGAACGGTTCTCTGCCGCTCTTCCGGGAACGGCGGATCCTGCCCTTGCGCCGAGAACAAAACAGCGCAAAAAAAGAACCCTCCTTTTGAGGTAATGATGATTATACCATATTATTATAATCGTGTCAACACGTACGGCAATATTTTTTCGACGTTTTTTCGGGTTCTATAATTGAAAGAAAACCGGCCGTTTGGTATAATTAAGAAAAACGGCCCGGAGGCGACTGTATGAAAAGAGCGATCATCACGAGGGACGGAGGCGCAGGGGATTTTCACGACCCCGTCCGCACCACGGACAGATTCGAAAGGCTTCTGCACAAAAACGGTTTCGAGACGGAAAAGTTCGATACTCTCGACAGTTTCACTGACGTTGATTTTCTCAAAACGTTCGATCTGATCGTCTTCAGCTGGACGCTCGCCGCGCCGAACGGCGCCGCCGCGTCCGCGATCATCGAGGCGGTGAAGTCCGGCGTCGGTCTCGCCGGATGTCACGGCGGGCTCTGCGACGCGTTCAGAGAAAACACCGACTGGCAATATCTGACCGGCGGTCAGTGGGTCGCGCATCCCGGAAACGACGGAGTCCTGTACCGCGTCAATATAACGAAAGAGCATCCGATAACGGCAGGGATCGGCGATTTCGACGTAAAGAGCGAACAGTATTACCTGCACGTCGACCCCGGCGTCGACGTCCTCGCGACGACCGTTTTCAGGGACAATATCTGCGGGCGCGACGTCGTCATGCCCGTCGTATGGACGAAGGGATACGGCGAGGGGCGCGTGTTCTACATCTCCGTCGGTCACACCGACGAGGTATTTCGCGACTCGCCCGAATCGGAACTGCTGATGGAACGCGGGATGATCTGGGCGGGCAGAGCGTTTTGAAAGGTGATAAAAATGAGGAAAATGAAGATCGGATTCGTCGGAGTCGGCGATATCAGCGGCATCTATCTTGAAAACCTGACGAAAAAATACAAGGAAGTCGAGATCGCGGGCGTCTGCGACCTCGTGAGAGAAAAGGCGGAACGCGCGGTCAAAAAGTACGGTATACCGAAACTGTACGAAGATATGTACGAGCTCTTCGCGGACGAAGAGGTCGATATCGTTCTGAATATCACACGCCCGGACGAACACTACGAGGTAACGAAGGCGGCGCTGCTCGCCGGAAAGAACGTTTACAGCGAAAAACCGCTCGCCACGTCGCTCGAAAAAGGCAAGGAACTCGTCGCGCTCGCGAAGGAGCGCGGACTCGCGCTCGGCGGCGCGCCGGACACGTTTCTCGGCGGGGCGATACAGACGGCGCGCGAGATGATCGACAGAGGCGATATAGGCGTGATCGTCGGCGCGGCAGGATATATGAAATGCCGCGGTCACGAGAGCTGGCACCCGGACCCCGAGTTTTACTACAAGAGGGGCGGCGGTCCGATGCTCGACATGGGCCCGTACTACGTGACTGCGTTCGTCAATCTCTTCGGGTCGGTCGAGTGGGTCACGTCGATGTCTCGGATCACGTATCCCGAAAGGACGATAACGAGCGAGCCCAAAGCCGGTCAGGTCATAAAAGTCGACGTCCCGACGCACGTCTCGGGCATCATGCAGTTCGAGAACGGCGCGATAGGCACGCTGACGACGTCGTTCGACGTTTACCCCGCCGGGTCTTACGATCTCATCGAGGTCTACGGTTCGGAGGGCACGATGATCGTTCCCGACCCGAACAACTGCGGCGGGAAGATCAGGATACGCGGCAAGGGCGACTGGGAGGAAAGAGACCTCACGTTCGACTACGGGTGGAACTGCCGCGGGCTCGGTCTGTGCGATATGGCGAACGCGATAAGGGACGGCAGAACGCCGCGCGCGAACTGCGGGCTGACTTATCACGCGCTCGAGGTGATGCTCGCTCTGGCGAACGCCGAGGGCAGTCGCGAACACGTAAGGATCGAATCACACTATGACAGGACAGCGCCGATGTGCAGGGGGCTCGAAGAAGGAATATTGGACTGAAAAATATCGGCTCCGCGGGACACGCCCGCGGAGCCTTTTTTTATCTCGCGCGTTTTTTGTCGAACGCGGGATTGTAACCGTAAAAGTTTCTGAAGTCCATATTGTCCTGCGCGATGCGGAGCCCGTCTCCGAACCGCTGATAGTGAACGAGTTCCCTCTCCCGGAGGAATTTCAGCGGGTCGCAGACGTCGGGGTCGTCGATCAGGCGCAGAAGGTTGTCGTAGGTCACTCTCGCCTTCTGCTCGGCGGCGAGGTCTTCGTTCAAATCTGCGATGACGTCGCCTTTGACGCCGACGTATTTCGCGTCGAACGGAACGCCCGCGGCGGAGGCGGGATAGACGCCCGCGGTGTGGTCGACGAAATACGCGTCGTAGCCCGTCCTTTTGATCTCCTCGGGCGTCATCTCGCGAGTCAGCTGATGAAGGATCGCTCCGATCATCTCCTGGTGCGAGATCTCCTCCGTGCCAACGTCGGTCAGGATCCCGGCGACCTCCTTGTATGGCATGCTGTAACGCTGATTCAGATATCGCGTCGCCGCGCCGAGTTCCCCGTCAGGCCCGCCGAGCTGGCTGACGATGATCTTCGCCAGCGCGGGATTCGGCTTTCTGATCTTCACGGGGTATTGAAGTTTTCTTTCATAAATCCACATATCGGATCCCGGATTCCTTTCTTAAATTGAGTCGTATTCCCACGGCCACGGCGTTGCGGTCCACGTCCATTCATCCGCTCCTCCAGCGCCGTAGACGGTCAGGGGACCGTATCTCTTTTCGTATCTGTTCGTCGCGTCCTTCAGTTTTTCGTTGTATTTAGCGTAGTACGTGAGCGCGCGCCTGTCGTCCGGGTGGCCGTCGAGGTACAGAGCGGTCTCGTACACGGCGAAGGAGTACGCTCTTATCATTTTGAATAGTTTTTTCTGTTCGTTCATGTCGGGATGCGCTCCTTTCGCTTACCTTCCCCTGCCGCACGAGGCGCAGCCGGTCGGGTAGAACGGGAAGTCGAGGTCGCGGAAGATCGTTCCCGCCTCGAGCCCTTCCTCGGGGTCGTAAAGGTTGTCGAACCGCTGAGCGGGCGAGTACACCATGGCGAGCGGCGCGCCGTAAAGGTCGGGAAGCGAGAAAGTCGCGCCCGCGGCGCCCTGCCCGGCGCGTTCTCTGCCCGCGTTCTGCGCGCCCGATCCGCGCGTTGCCGCCGCGCGGCGGGAGTTGCGCGCCGTCGCGACGCCGTCCGGTTCGCCCCCGAGCATCATGCGGAGCACGTTCTCGTCGATACGGTCGAACGGACTCCCGCAATCTCTTTGTTGATCCATAAGTTTTATGAACCTCCTTTTCAAATCGAGGAGAGATCTCCTCGTCTTGATTATATGAAGAGGGCTTTGACGCGGGCACAAAAAGTTTCGCTCCCGCAAACGGAAAGCAGTCGGAAACCGGTTTGAAAAAGCGAAAAAAGGTCCGTCGGAGCACTCAAAAAAATTGAAAGAAAAGTGTTGACAAAGAAAAATCGATATGATATAATGGTCTCCGTCGCGAGGCACAGGGAATCGCCTTCGATGCTGAGGAAGCATAGCTCAGCTGGGAGAGCACCTGCCTTACAAGCAGGGGGTCACAGGTTCGAGCCCTGTTGTTTCCACTTCACACGGCCCGGTAGTTCAGTTGGTTAGAACGCTAGCCTGTCACGCTAGAGGTCAGGGGTTCGAGTCCCCTTCGGGTCGCCAACCTTCCCCCGGATCATCCGGGGGAACGGGATGCCTTTGTAGCTCAGTTGGTAGAGCAGAGGACTGACAA
>JAFRQK010000036.1 GCA_017428635.1 Clostridia bacterium
ATATCCGCGTCTTCTACGAGCGGGTATTCTTTCTCGGTATAGTGGGAACGAATGACCGGGGTAGTGTATTTGAGTTTGAAGGTGTTGTCGTACCTCTCAATAATCGCGGCGAACTGCTCGCGCGTCGCCTTTCCGTCAGGCGAAAGAACGTTCCCGCCCGTGCCGTTGATAAGGCCCGCTTCGACCGCCCACTTCAACGCCTCGTCAGCCCAACCCGAGACCTTTTCATCGTCTTCAAAAGACGTAAGATCCGCGCGTTCCGGTACGGATACCGGAGCGGAAGACGAGAAACGGAAGAGCATCGTGCCGAGTTGTTCTCGGGTGATATACGAGTTCGGACCGAACGTCTTATCGGTTAGCCCGTTGACGATACCCGTCTCTTTCGCCCACGCCACGGCGTCGGTGTACCACTTTCCTTCGGGTACGTCCTCGAATCCGCACGGAGCGGAGGGAGCGGGAGATCCCTCGCGCCGCCACAGAACGGTGGCGACCATCGCGCGGGTCAGGGGACCCTTGGGATCGAACTTCCCGTCGCCGACTCCGTTCATATAGCCGCATTTTACGGCGTACGCGATCGACGCCGCGCTCCAGCGGTCGTCCGCGACGTCGGAAAATCCGGTCTTTGCCGCCGACGCGGGAAGCGCGGAGATGAATACCGTCGCTGTCATAATCAGCGCGAACAGAAGTGAAAACAGTTTTTTCATGGTTTTTTCCTTTCGGGATTTGTTAGGGTAACTCCCGTTACACTAATCAAATTATATCAAACCGGAAGCGATAATGCAATAAAAGCGCAACGAAAAACCTTCCCGCGGCGGGGAAGGTTTTCGCCCTGATCAATATCTGCCTATCAGTTCAAAATGATAATCCGGGAAGTCTACCCCGTCGCGTATGCGGTAGTCGCCGAGAGTCGGATTGACGAATATCGGGTTTTCGGCTTTCGTATACGCGACGTTATTTTCAAAGGTACAGTATTGAAGAGAATTATTAACGAAGAGTCCCTTTATCTCTTTATCGTCGTTGACGAACAGATTGCCTGTAAACGTAGAAGTCGGCGCAAGGTAGAAGTCGCGATCCAATGCGTCCGCGTAATCGAATTTCATGGTCGCCGCAGTGGGCCTTCTCGATATGAGATCCTCGGCGTACCCGGGGACGGTTTCCATATACCCGCGTACTTTATTCCAGTCTCTCGTCAGGCCTGAGACCATCCAGCTGACGCCCTCTCCTTTGATGATACCCTCCGTGAACGATCCGACAGCCCATCCGCTGCCTTCGATCATTACGTTGTCGTTCAGCACGTTGTCGCGCCCGGACCCGTGATAGCAGACGTTTCCCGCGTTATAGAACAGATTCGAATACATAACCGTTCCGCAGTCTCCGTTGTCGCAGTAGTGAGCGAAATGGCCTACGGAACCGGGAGAGATCGTATTGTAGAAATTGTATCTCACGATATTGTTTCCGAGTATGTCGCCGCACCCGCGTGTGATCCCTCCGTCATCGGAATTACACATTGCGGAATCGAAATCGTTGTATTCGACGACGACGTCGGCGGAACCCGTGAACATGACGGCGTAACGCGAGCAGTTTTCGAACCTGTTGTGCGACACGGTCCCGCCGCTGCAGCAGGCGAGGTTGACCGCGCCCTCGACGTCAACGACGAGATTCGCGCGCGAGAAGAGGCAGTTGTCGATCAGAGCGTCGGTCCTGTTGGTGAATCTCTCCGGGCCGCCCGCTTCGTCGTAAACGTAGACTTGCCTGCCGGTACTCAGATCGAACTCGCTGTCGGTGACTCGAAGCCCGAGCGGCTCGTCCGGGAGCGAACGGACGAACAGGAGCAGATCGCTCGCGACGCAGCAGGAGAAAGAACATCTGTCGATCTCAAAACCGGACGTTCTGATCCCGGTGATGAATTCGCCGACCGTGTTGGTAAAGTCAAGACCGCGGAAGGTGATATATCCCGTATCTTCGGCAGAGATCGCGCAGTAGGATTCCTCGTTCATCATTCCTTCATTGATGATACCCTCTCCGCGGACCTTCCACTCTCCGTGAGGAAGAGGGATGTGGTAGGATCCATGTGGATCGTACACGTAAAGCGTACCGGTCTCCCTGTCGACCCAGTATTCGTCGGTGTGGTCGAGTTCGTATGCCGCGTTGAACACGTACATCAGTATCCCGGTGTCGCCTTCGCCTCTCCACCAGATTCCGCCTTCCTGCCTGAGTTTGTGGTCATACTCGTAGGAAGAGCCGTACCCGACGGTGAGCATCTGGGTTTCCGCGTCGTAACTCTCCAGAGTGAAAGTGTCTTTTCTGTATCCGCGGACAATGTAACCGTAGATCAGGATCTCGGGGATCCTCTCGGCGGGATACGCGGCGAATCTTTTCGCCATATAAGTATGGAATATGTGTAAGGTCGTTGTGTCGATCGTCTCGGATGCGGCGAGAAAATGGTCGGTGCCGTCGTCGTATTTATCCGGATATCTCGCCACGTTGCAGAATCCGTCGTCCGAGAACAGAGCGAAGTCGTCGTATGCGGGGATATCGGCGAGCCGCGAGGAAAGATCGATCTTCTTTATTTTGTCGGCTTGCTTGGCCTGGAACAGCGCGCGTTCGTCCTCAGAGATCGGCTCGAATTCTTCAGGCTCGATCGTCACACCGTTGTCGAAGATAACGTCGCCGTCGCCGTACTTGCAGTAGACGATCTGCCGATCGGGCGAGCCGCCGTCCTCGGCGGTCAGTTCCGCCTCTATCGGGCCGTAATTGCCGGCTTTGAACGCAACGACGATATCGCCATCCGTCTTCGACGCCTTTATCTCGCGCACTTTGGCGACCGCGCCCGCGAAAGTGG
>JAFRQK010000037.1 GCA_017428635.1 Clostridia bacterium
CTGTTAGAAAAGGGAACAAACAAATCTCGAGAAATAATCAGATGGTTAAATGAAAAAGAGGGTATTATGAAAAAAATGATTTCATTGTTCATGACCCGATTGGTGTTCTTTGGTTATGTTCTTTGTTTTGAAATTGGAAGATTTTTGCTACATGACCCATCATTTTATCCACTTAAGGGTAGCAACCTCATTATTTATGTTATTGAAATTATATTGATATTGATGGGACGGGTTCTGATTCTTCTGCTTGATATTCGGATGTTTGTTGAAACAAAAGATAATCTGAAGAAGAAAACATACGTTGCTTTCGCTGTCATATCCGGAGTACTCTCTCTCTTAATGGTCGTGACGGTTTCAAATAGTATTATTGTCCGGACAGGTTTATATCGGACAGTATTTGTTGGAGAGACCGGAAACTTTTGGGGAACCGAAAAACTTCTCTTTTATACCTCTCTTTTTCTACTCCTTGTTGAAAAAATCTTTTTAGTATTTTATGCGTCAAAAAAAAACTGCGAAAAAAAAGAGGAAAAGAAGAGTTGTGCATCGATTACTCTGATTGTAATGGGCGCATGCAGAACGATTTTCTTTTACGTTTTTCTTATGATTCCTGTATTGATGTCGTTTTTGATTGATTCGTGGAAGTATGGTGCTGTTCATATCCTTTTGGTCGTTTTATTACGGTTGTTTGTTGCGCTTACTGGGGTGATGTCGTTTTTAAGTCTCCGTCATTCAGTGCCTCAAAATAGTTGCTTGGTTTTTTCATTGATTCTTAATCTTTTAGAAACGGGGTTTGTTGTTCTATATGTTTTAACTGCTGTGCTGGGTTTCCATAAAGGTGAAGTAATTGGATTAACTATCTCTTTGGTAACAATGTCATTTTTGATTATTGAAGCTGCGGTAATTATCAGTATATCTATACGCGATTTCAAAAAAGACAAGAGGACGGTTCTGTGTCTTGACGGTTTAGATTAAGGCACTGAGAGAGGCGCGAGCCGCCCCCTGTCTTTCCCGTCTGTCGACGCTCCGCAACGCCACGTTCCTCATCGTCCTTGATAAGGGAAAACTCGTCGAGTCGGGAACGCACGAGGAACTCATGAAGCAGGGCGGGATCTACCACGGCCTCGTCATGGCTCAGCGCCAGATGTCCAAGATGAAGAAAGAATAAAAAACGGGGGACGGTTTTCCGTCCCCTGTCTGCTATTTTACGTTCTTGTTCTCTCTGTACCCCCGCCAGACGTTTTCGAAAAAGCCGTCCTCGGGCGGGATTTCCCGCACCGGACGCCACCAGACGGCGAAGTCCTCGCCGCGCATCTCGACGGTCTGGACGGAACCCCTCAGTTTTTCGTCCTCGGGGCTCATGCGGAAGATCTCTTCAAGGCCCGGGCGTACCTCTCCGTTCGGGTCCGTGTAAAGGGCGGAGCCGCGCGAGCCGCCGGACCGCGCCGCATAGTCGATCATCGCGGCGAGCACGGCGCGCTGCGTGGTCAGCACGTCGATCAGTTCGGAATACTTTGCCGTCGCGCCGGCGCCTTTGAACGACGCCGAGCGCGCTTTTCTTTCGTCCTCTTCCGCGGCGGAAAGCGCCGCTTTCATTTTATCGGGATCTCTGATCGCGCCCGCGCAGTCGCTCATCCGCCTGCGCGCCGCTTTTATCATCGCGTCGGCGCCGATCTCCGGTGCGTCTTTGTCCCTAAGGGAAGAGTACTTCTTTTCAGCCGTTTCGGCAACTGTCGAAAATTCTTCGTCGGAACACGGCTCGCCGCCTCTGACGGAAATGTATTCCGCCGCGCGCAGCGCGCCGACCTGTCCTGAGTTGAGAGCGGAACCGCCGGGCCTTCTGACGCCGTGGGTCCCCGCGCATTCGCCGATCGCGAAGAGGCCGGGAACGTTGGTGCGCCACCTGCCGTCGACGGCGACCCCGCCGTTGTGATGCTGGACGCACAGCGCGATCCGGAGCGGTTCGCGCCTCAGATCGACGCCGCGTTTTTCGTAAAAATCGAGCGCCGGGGAGTTCATTTTTTCAAGGCGTTCCCACGGGGTCGGCAGAAAAGCGTCCGCCCCCGCGAGGTAATCCCGCGCCTCGGCGGGCAGATCGTCCGGATCGATCTCGCCGAGACCGAACGGGTTTTTCGTATAGTCGAGATAGACTTTTCTGCCTCTCAGGACCGTCTCGCGGTAGACCGCGATATCGACGATCGAGGAGCCGTCCGAGACGCGCCCCGAGTCGAACGGCCACTGATACCCTTTGAGAAAGAGCAGACCGAGCGCCTCGCCGTGATCTTTTACGATCTCCGTCAGGAATTCTCTTTCCTCGCCGTCTTCGTCACGCGAGAACAGGCGGGGAAGGACCTGAAAATACGTTCCCGAAACGTTCCACCGCGGTGCGACCGACGAAAGGCCGAACTGCCACTCGGTGAGATTGGAAAGCTGCGCTCCCGCGAGGATCGCGAGCGAGGTCGAGCCGGTCTGGCTCTCGGGGTAGACCGAGTCGGCGTAGATGCCCGCCGGTCCGCCCGTCGCGAGGATCACGTCAGGCGCGCGGAAAGCGATCATTTTATCCGTTTTGAGATCGAGTGCGAGAACTCCCGCCGTTTTGTTTCCCGATTTCAGTATTTCAAGGACGCGGAAGCCGTCGAAAACGTCGACGGGCAGCTCGTGCAGCCGCCGTTCGAGCGCTTCCGTCATGAAGCGGGAGGTAAGCGGCCCCGCGCTCGTCGCGCGGGCGCGCGGGTCGTGATCCGTCTTGTATCCGACGTATTCGCCGTACGCGTTGTGCGGGAACGGAACGCCGAGCGTGACGAGATCCGAAAAAGCGCGCGCCGAGAGCGCCGCCTCGGAAAGAGCGCAGTCTCCGTCGACCGCGCCCCCGGCGAAAAGATCGTCCGCCATCGCGCGCGGGCTGTCGGGCTCGGATCCCGAAAGGCTCAGTTTATAGTAGGTCTGTTTGTCGCTGCCGGTGTTCCGAGAGGTCCCGAGCGTCAGCCCTTCGGTAAGAAGGGCGGTGCGGACGCCAGCCTCCGCGAGACGGCACGCCGCGGCGAGTCCGGCGCACCCGGAGCCGACGACGAGAGCGGAATACGATCTGAATTCGCTCATCACAGCCTCCGGATATGGAATCCGCCGTCCACGTCGACCGACTGACCGGTCACGTAAGGCAAAGAGCCGTCCGCGAGCGCGAGCATCGCCGCCGCAACGTCTTCGGGCTTTCCCCAACGCGCGACGGGGAGAAGACCCTCGCCGATCAGCTTGTCGTATTTATCCTTTACCGCGCCCGTCATACCGGTCATGATGATGCCGGGACGCACCTCGTTGACGGCGATGCCGTACTCCGCGAGCCGGTCGGCGAACAGAGCCGTTATCATCGAGACGCCCGCTTTGGAGATGCAGTATTCGCCGCGCGACGTACTGCTCGTGTACGCGGACATCGAGGACACGTTGACGATCGCGCCTCCGCGCCCCGCTTTTATCATCTCGCCTGCGACCGCCTGCGTCAGGAAGAAGGTGCCCTTCGTATTTATCCCCATGACGAAATCGTAACTCTCTTCCGTCGTCTCGAGGATATCGCGTCTGACTTTCGGCGCGACGCCCGCAACGTTCAAGAGAACGTCGACCGAGCCGTACTTTTCAAGAGCGAGGGCGAGGAAAGCCGCGCGGTCCTCGCGAGAGGAGAGATCGCCTCTGAAATACGTGAAGTTGGCCCCGAACTCCGGCGCTTTCTCCGCCACGTCCATTCCGACGACGGCGAAACCGTTTTTCAGGAACGTCCCGGCGCACGCGCCGCCTATCCCTCCGGCGACTCCCGTGATCATTGCGGTCTTCATTTTGAACCCTCCCCGCAGAACTCCCGGTATATCGGGAGATATTTTTCCGCGTCTCTGACGACGCATCCGGGCGTGCCGCCCGGCTTTCTCATGATCTCCGTGCATTTGGAACAGCACAGACACAGTTTTTCTTTTTTCATTCCCCCGCCGAGGAGAATATCGGCGGCAAGGTCGGGATACGCGATCGCCGCTCTGCCGAATCCGCACAGATCGAACGATCCGTTCGCCGCGTACGCCGCGGCGACGTTCGGCGCAGCCGCTCCGAGGAAGGAAAAACCGGACGCGACGACGGATACGGACGGAGCCGCGCGCTTGACCGTCTCCGCTCCGCGCAAAAGACGCGCGACGCCTTCGAGCGGAGACTCGGGCGGGTCGTATGCCCCCTGCGAGAACGGTCTGTTGACGTGCGGGTTGAAATACGGGTTTCCCATCGTGACGTTGATCAGCGACACGCCGCGGCGCGCGAGCTCACGCGCGAGTTTTTCGGGTTCGGCGGGGTCGAACGATCCGTCGGGCGCGACGCCGAATCCGCCCGGTATCTCCGCTCCGTCGTATACGTTCAGACGCGTCGCGACGGTGAATCCGCCGCCGCACGCCGCGCGGACGCCCGAGACCGCGCCGAGAAGAAGACGCGTTCTGTTTTCAAAGGCGCCGCCGTATTTCCCGTCGCGCTCACGCGCCGAGAGAAGTTCCGAGAGCAGATATCCGTGACAGCTTTTCACGTCGACGCCGTCGAATCCCGACCGCTCCGCGAGTTTCGCCGAGCGAACGATCGCCTCCCCTGCGCGGTCGAGATATTCGTCCGTTACGACTGTGACCGGCGCGCCGTTTTTTTCAAGAGCGGAACGACGAAACGCGACGAGCGGTTCCGGGGACCCGTCCGGTTTCGAGTACCGTCCGGAGTGCGTCGCCTGCATGATCACGAGCGGTTCGGCACGTCCTGCCTTTACCGCCGTTTCCTTTATATCCTCAACGAGGCGAGAAAAAGAGCCGATATTGTTCCCGGTCAGCATCAGTTGCCGGGGGTTCGCCCGTCCTTCGCGCAGTACCGCGACAGCCTCGAACCAGATTATCCCGGGCCCGCCGGAGGCGAAACGTTCATACCGTCTTACGGTGAGTTCGCCGGGCGATCCGTCCGGTTCTCCGTCGCATCCCTCCATCGGCTGGTAGACGATCCTCGACGGCGCAGAGGAACCCCCTGCGGCGACCGGGTCGCCGAGGATCCGGACGTCGTCGGAGAACGGAAGGCGCCCTTTCGCGCTCAAAAAATCATCTTTCGTGAAAAACGGTCTCATAAAGCATCTTCCCCGCGTTATTCTTTCAGTAAAATCTTACATTTCGGGAAGGGATTTGTCAAGACCCGCGAGCGGGAGGCAAGACGGACGCGGAGCGGAAAAAAACACTTGACAAACGGAAAGGCGTGTGGTATAAAATAAAGTGGAAAATAGTCCGGACGGAGCACGAGGGACAACGATCCGGACGCAAATATTTATTTTGAGGTGCAAAATGAAAAAAATTATTGCCGTTGCAATCGCCGCGGTCATGACCGTCGCTCTGTTTGCGATCACGGTCGGCGCAGAGTCGCTGGCGCCGAACGGTTCCGGCTGGGATCCTTCCGTCGTCGTGAACGTCAAGAAGGCGAACCCCGCCAACGTCGTAAAAGACGGTAAAATCAACTCGAACGAGTACGAGAAGTTTGAGGTCGACCTCTCCGAGGATAACAGCCCGCTTCAGATCACTTACATTACCGGCGACGATATGCAGAGCGCATTCGACATGCTCAAGACCATGGAGTACTACTTCTCCTGGGACGAGACCCACGGTATCAACATAGCCATCAGGAACAAACCCGCCGCTATCCAGCAGCTTCTCGACGTCAAAGACGCCGAAAAGACCGAGGACGACTTCTGCCAGAACGTTGCATGGGGTATCAGCGCCAAGACCGAAAACGATACCGTTCTCTACTTTGCTCTCGGCAAGAGGACCGACAACGGTAAATACCTTGAAGGTCAGTACGGATCCGATCAGCTCGGCGTAAACCACAACTATAACCCCACCGAAGGCACGGATTATATCATCAATTATGATTACGGCACCGGCTACTGCACGATCGAGTGGTCCATACCGCTTTCAAACTTCCTGACAGGCGGCGGAGAGGGCTCCAAACTTGAGTTCACTCTCTGGGCCAACGGCGGTACGAACACCGTTCCGGATTTCTCGTCCGCATACGGCGTCGTTCTCGGCGACTTCGGATTCATGGTCAACCAGAAGTCAATGATCAACCAGGTCACTTATCTGCTCACCGGCGAGGAACTTGCGGGTACTCCCGATCCCGTTCCCGACCCGGTCCCCGGCCCGGATCCCACTCCGGCTCCCGTCGTGAATCCCGATCCCGACAAGTACGAGATCAAGAAGGATGAGAACGGCAACGATATCGTCGTTGACAAGGAAACCGGCGAGAAAGTCGACGTTACCCCCGCCAAGACCGGCGACCCCATGATCATCATGGCTGCCGTCGCGGCAGTTTCCGCCGCGGGCGCGTTCATAGTCCGCAAGAAGAGACACTGAGTTTCACACAACCTGATACTGACCGGACCGTCCCCTCGGCGGTCCGGTTTTTCTTGACAAAAACGTGTTTTCGTGATATAAAGGATACGTAAAAGACGCGCCGCCGCGTCGTATGGAGGACGTTTGAAATGAGAAAATTTTTTGCGATCGTTCTGACTGCCGTTTTCGCGTTCACTCTGGCTGCGCTGCCGTCCGCTGCCGATTCGGTCAGGCTCGACGACACGCCCGTTACGCTCACCGTCAAGCGCGCCGACCCGGCGTACGTCGTCAAGGACGGCGTTATCAGGGAGGGCGAGTACGAGCGGTTCGAGGTCGATCTCGATCCGGACAATTCTCCGCTCAACAGATGCTTCTGGTCGACCGATGACCTCGACGACGCCGAAGAGATGCTTCCCACCATGGAATACTATTTCTCATGGGACGAGATACACGGCTTCAACTTTGCGATCAGGAACAAACCGGTCGAGCTGAAGCAGATCATCCCCGAGGGAACGGGCGATCCGCCGGAGGACGGCTTCAACAAGAACGTTGCGTACACTTTCGTCGCCGATCTGGGGACGAAGCTCGGCAAGCTTTCCGACACGCTTATGTATTACGCCGTATGCAAGCGTACCGACACGGGCGCTTATGAGGAAGGTCACTATAATCAGCTCGGCCTCAAAGGGAACTACAATCCTGCGGAAGGCGTCGATTACGTGATCTCGTATTCGGACGACGGATATTCCACCATCGAGTGGTCCGTTCCGTTCGACAACTTCGTCGAAGGGGAAGCGGCCGCCGGAACGGTGTTCTATTTCTCACTCGGCGCGCAGGGCGGCCGCAGCGAGACCGCCGCGGGGGAAAGATGCTATTCCGTCGCGCTCGGCGACTGGTCGTGGCTCGTCGCGGCGAGGTCGTCAAAGAGCCACGTCACGGCTACTCTCTCGGATGAACTTATTCCTACCCCCGGACCCTCTCCGGCCGCGGACCCGACCGCTGACGATCCGACATCCGCTCCGGTCGTGAATCCCGATCCCGAAAAATACGAACTGCAGAAGGATGAAAACGGCAATGAAATCGTCGTCGATAAGGAGACGGGCGAGAAAGTTGACGTTACCCCCGCCGGGACCGGCGACCCCATGATCATCATGGCAGCTGTCGCGGCAGTTTCCGCTGCGGGCGCGTTCATTGTCCGCAAGAAGAGACACTGAGTTTCACACAGCCTGATACTGACCGGACCGTCCCCTCGGCGGTCCGGTTTTATGTTGAGAGCCGTTTTGTAACATCTGCACAAAAAGCGCGTCAGTTTTTTGACGCCGGACCGCGCCGTTTCGTTGTTTTCCCATATTGAAAAAAAATAATGATTAGTATATAATTATAAGGAGGCCGTCTCGGCACAGAGGCGTTCTTTGCGAAAAATTAAAGTTTACATACAAGGAGTTACAAATGGCAGACTATACCGCTGACAAGATCAGAAACATCGCGTTCCTGGGCCACGGCGGCTCGGGTAAGACCTCCCTCGCGGAGGCGATGCTGTACCTCTCGAAGGGCAGCGACAGACTCGGAAAGGTCACCGACGGAAACACCGTCTGCGACTACGACCCCGAGGAGATCAAGAGAGGGTTCTCTCTCACGCTCGCGATCGCTCCCGTCGAATGGGAAAAAGTCAAGATCAATATCATCGACACCCCCGGATACCTTGATTTCGCCGGCGAGGCGATCGAGGCTGTCCGCGTCGCGGACGCGTCCGTTATCGTCGTCGACGGTAAGGCGGGTCTCGAGGTAGGTGCGGAACTCGGTTGGGAATATTCCGACGAAGAGGGCATCTCCCGCGCGATCTTCGTCAACAAGTGCGACGATCCCGACTTTGATTTCGGCAGAGTTTTCGACGAACTGAGAGACACGTTCGGCACTTCCGTGTGCCCCGTGTTCATCCCGTTCAAGAACGGCAGCGACGTCGTCATGGTCGACCTCATCGAGATGCAGGCGTTCAAGTACGACGACAAGGGCAACCGCACCGCGGCGGAGATGACCGACGCGATGAAGGCTGACGCCGAGAAATACAAAGAGGCGTTCAACGAGGCGATCGCCGAGACGTCCGAGGAACTTCTCGAGAAGTACTTCGGCGGCGAGGAGATCACGAAGGCGGAGGCCATCGGCGCTCTGAACCACGGCATCACCACCGGCTCGATCGTTCCCGTTTACTGCGGTTCCGCCGCGAAATTCTGGGGCGTCCGCGCTCTGCTCGACGCTATCGCGCACGCGTTCCCGAGCTTTATAGACAAGGGTCAGGAGACCGTCATCGACGGCGACGGATTCAAGAAAGCGGCTGTCGATCCGAACGGTCCGACCTCTCTGTTCGTCTTCAAGACGATCGCCGACCCGTTCGTCGGCAAGATGAGCATCTTCAAGGTAATGTCCGGCACGGTCAAGAGAGACGACACTCTCAAGGATCTCAAGACGGGCAGCAGCGTCAAGATGGCTCACATCTACACGATCAAAGGCAAGAAGCAGACCGAGGTCGAAACGCTCCACTGCGGCGACATCGGCGTCGTGACCAAGATCGCCGACATCAACACCAACGACACGCTCTCCGCAGCGGGCGATACGGAATACAAGAAGATCGTCTTCCCGCATCCTTACATGGTGAAGGCGCTCCTTCCCGCCGCGAAAGGCGACGAGGACAAGATCTCCCAGGGCGTCGCGAGACTGCTTGAAGAGGACCCGACCCTCGTTTACGAGAACAACGCCGAGACGAAGCAGATGACGATCGCCGGTATGGGCGACATCCACCTCGACGTCGTCGTGTCGAAACTGAAGAACAGATACTCCACCTCCGTCGTTCTTGAGACCCCGCGCCTCGCTTACAGAGAGACGATCAAGGGTTCCTCCGACGTAGAAGGAAAGCACAAGAAACAGTCCGGCGGTTCCGGACAGTACGGCCACGTAAAGATGAGATTCTCCCACGGCGAAGACGAAGGACTCACCTTCACGCAGTCGGTCGTCGGCGGCAACGTGCCGAAGGGCTACTATCCCGCCGTTGAAAAGGGACTTCTCGAGGCGATGCAAAAGGGCGTTCTCGCCGGATATCCGGTCGTCAACCTCGCCGCAGACCTCTACGACGGTTCGTATCACCCCGTTGACAGTAACGAAATTTCGTTCAAGCTCGCCGCAAGGCTCGCGTACAAAGCGGGTCTGCCGCTTGCCAACCCGATCATCCTCGAGCCGATCGGTTCTCTCAAAGTCACGATCCCGGACGCCCTCGTCGGCGACGCGATCGGCGACCTGAACAAGAGACGCGGCCGCGTTCTCGGTATGAACCCGCACGAGAAGAAGAAGGGCTACACCGTCATCGAGGCGGACGTTCCCGCGGCTGAAATGGCTGACTACACCATCTCCCTGCGCGCCATGTCTCAGGGCAGAGGCCGCTTCGACTTTGCGGTCGACAGATACGAGGAAGCTCCCGCAAACGTCGCTCAGAAGATCATCGCCGAGGCGAAGGTCGAAGAGTAATCAAATTCAAAACCGAGAACAGCCGCCGTCAACCGGCGGCTGTTTTAGGATAACGTGAGTTACCCCAGGAGGTATAATATGCACATTACCGACAGATTTCACGACAGCAAGTGGGGCGTGCTGACCCACTATCTCTCGTTCGTCCAGAACGCGGAGGGCGATCTGCACAATCAGGGCGTCGGGGTGACGCCGTGGGACGAGTGCGTCGACAACATCGACGTGGACCTGATCGCCGAGACCGTCGCTTCGACGGGAGCGAGCTACCTTTTCTTCACGATGGAGCAGGGGACACGCTATATCATCGCGCCGAACAAAACGTACGAGCAGATCGTCGGAGGCGGAGGGAACGCCGGACCGTCGAAGCGTGACCTCGTGCTCGATCTCTTCGACGCGCTTTCAAAGCGCGGGGTCGACCTGTATCTGTATTTCACGGGCAGCGGACCGGCGGACGACCCGGAGCACGGACCCAAGTTCGGTTTCTGCTGCGGCGAGGGCGAGGTCGTCACCCGTCCGTTCGTCGAAAAGTGGGCGGCGGTGCTCGAGGAGTACTCGCTCCGCTACGGCGACAAAGTCAAAGGATGGTGGGTCGACGGGTGCTACCGCGAGATGTTCGGCTTCACCGACGAGCTGCTCGATCTGCTCTACCATGCGGCCAAGGCGGGCAACAAAAACGCGATCGTCGCGCTCAACGACGGCGTAGATATCAGATACCGCAAAACGTACGCGAACGAGGAGTTCACCTGCGGCGAGTTCGACCATCCGACGGCCATCCCCGACGGACGGTTCGTCGAAGGCGCTCAGGCGCACATGCTCGTCCCGGTGGGACCCGTATGGGGCGCGCCGGGGCTTCAGAGGGACGGAGAGTTTCTCCGCCACTTCACGAAGTGCGTGAATATGATGGGCGGCGTAGTGACTTACGATATAGCGATATACCGCGACGGATCGTTCGATCCCGAGCAGATCGCCGCGCTGAAGATGATAAACGGCTGACGCCCCGCGTATTGTCAGATCATTACGCGTGTGATATAATTATTTGATATGATACCGCATCATTCGGAAAACCACAATTAAGAACGGAGATGGTGTTTTGGTCACGAACGTACTTGAATATCTCGAGGCGACGGCTTCCCGTCTGCCCGACGCGGTCGCCTTTTCGGACGGGGAAAACGGGATCACGTTCGGCTCTTTTCTGAGCCGGACGCGCGACCTCGGTTCCTTTTTGGCGGGCGCGGCGGAGTGCGCCTCGAAGCCCGTCGCCGTTCTCGTCAGAAGAAACGTCGACTCTCTCGTCGGCATGTTCTCCGCCCTGTACGCCGGCGGCTTTTACTCGCCGATCGACGCGGCGACGCCTCATGCGCGTCTTGCCGCGATCTTTGAAAAACTCCGTCCCGCCGTGATCCTTTCGTCAGGCGCGGACGAGGCGGCCGCAGAAGCGGCGCCGGGCGTCCCGTGCTTCCGTATCGACGGAGAATACCCGCCGTGCGACGGGGAAAAACTCGCCGGGATCCGCGCGGCTCACTGCGATACACGGCCCGCATACGTGATATTCACGTCCGGCTCGACCGGGGTGCCGAAGGGTATCGCCGTCAGCCACCGCAGCGTTATCGACTTCACGGAGTGGTACGCCCGTACGACGGGCGTGACGGAGGACGACCGCATAGGAAATCAGGCGCCGTTTTTCTTCGATCTCTCCGTCAAGGATATCTATCTGACGCTCAGGACGGGAGCCCCGACTTTTATCATTCCGAAAAAATGCTTTTCGTTCCCGGTACTTCTCGTCCGCGCGCTCAACGAGAATAAGATAACGACTCTCTCGTGGTCGACCGCCGCGTTCAACATGGCGGGCAACTCGGGCGTATTTGAAAAATACAGAGCGGAATATCTGAAGCGCGCTCTGCTGGGCGGCGAGACGCTTCGTTCAAAACAGTTGAATATGTGGCGCCGCGCGATGCCCGACGTCGAATACTTCAACCTGTACGGACCGACCGAGACGACGGTCGACTGCACGTATTTCCCGATAAAGGACGAATACGAAGACGGCGATCCCATCCCGATCGGAAGGCCGTGCGGGAACATGACCGTCTTTCTGCTCAACGAAAAAGACGAGCTCTGCGCGGCGGGAGAGCCCGGAGAGATCTGCGCCGGCGGCACGGGCGTCGCGATAGGGTACTATAACGACCCCGAAAAAACGGCGGCGTCTTTCGTCCGGAATCCCCTTATAAACGAATATCCCGACAGGATCTTCCGCACAGGCGATATGGGCGTCGTCAGGGACGACGGGCTGATATACTATCTCGGTCGACGCGACAGCCAGATAAAGCGCAGCGGCTATCGGATAGAACTCGGCGAGATCGAATCCGCGATAGCGTCGGCGGCAGGCGTCGGCGACGCGGCGTGCGTATACGATGCGGAAAGCGAACTCATCACCGCCTTTTTCACGGGTTCGGCGGATGAAGACGGGGTCCGCGCCGCGCTGCGCGACAGACTTCCGAAATACATGACCCCCGACAGATTCGTCAAAAAAGACCGTATGCCCCGTCTTCCGAACGGCAAGACCGACAGAAAGGCGCTCGCCTCGGAGGCGAAGGGATGAGGCGCGTCAAAAACGGCGCGGAACTGTTCTCGCGGATCGACCTCGTCTTTCCGGACGTGAAACTGACCAACGGGATACCCGACAGAGAGACGCTCGGCGTCAGGATCTCCCGCGGCGACCTTTACGAGATGGAAACGGACGGAGGACTTCTTCTCCTCACCCGCGCCGACGGCTTTTTCAGACTCAACTATATCCTCACGGATCCGTCCGCGCTTTATTCCGTGAGGCCGGACGCGACCGTGGCGGTCGAGACGGCGTACCGAGCCGCCGACCGGTCGGTCGACGATACGTTCGACCGGCTCGGAAAACTCGGATGGCGCGACGCGCTGCGCCGCGTCAGGCTGACCCGGCCCGCGGGCGGCGATATCCCGCAGGGCGGGGGCTTTGACCCGTACTCTCCGACGGCGGCGGAGGCGAGAGCGTGGCTCGAGGCCTGCTTTTCGCCCCTGACGGGCTGTCTGCCGGACCTTTGCGAACTTGAGGACGACTTGGAAGAGGACAGGCTGATCGCCGCGGACGGCGCTCTGCTCCGATTCCGCGAGGTCGGCGCCGTATCTGAGATACGCCATCTCGCCGTTTTGGCGGACAGGCGGCGGCGCGGTCTCGCGCGGGCCCTTCTCGCGCGTTTTCTCGAATTGCGCGGCGGCAAAAGATGCCGCGTCTGGACGGGAGCCGACAACTCTCCCGCTCTCTCACTTTACGAAAACTTCGGATTCGTCCCCGACGGGATGAAATCGAGGGTAATGATATTCGAATAATATCCGGAGGCGTTCCAATGCGTGAAAAACTGATCGAGATACTGAAAGACTGCTGCCCCGACGTCGATTTTGAGACGGAGACGTCGCTCATAGACGACGGGATACTCGAATCGCTCGATATCGTCACCATCGTGACCGATATCATGCACACGTTCGGCGTCACGCTGTCCGTGGACGACCTTCTGCCGGAGAATTTCAATTCGGTAGACGATATGCTGAGACTGATCGGGAGCAAACTGTAATGAGTTTTTTCACCCTTCAGTTCGCCGCGCTCCTCGCCGCGGCGCTGATATTCTACTACGCCCTGCCGAAAAAATGCGGATGGGTCGTCCTCCTCGCCGTCAGCCTCGCTTTTTACGCATGGGGCGGCGTGAAGACGATCTTTTATCTCTTGTTCACGGCGGGCACGACGTACGCTTCGGGCCTTATTCTCGGGCGCTTCAACAGGCGAGACGCGGATGAGGGCAAAGTCCGGGCGGCGCGGAAAAAACTGACGGTCGCGGCGTGCGTTCTTCTGAATTTCTCGGTCCTGTTCGCCGTCAAATACTGGGATCAGGCGGCGGGCCTTTTCTCTTTGCCCCGTCTTTCGCTCGTTTTGCCTCTCGGCCTCAGTTTTTACACGTTCGCGAGTATCGGATACGTGATCGACTGTTACCGCGGCAAGCAGAGCCCCGAGAAAAACCCGCTCAAATACCTTCTGTTCGTCTCGTTCTTCCCGACGGTGGTTCAGGGGCCTATCAGCCGATTCGGTCAGCTCGCCCCGCAGTTCACGGCGGCGGAAAGGTCGGCGGACAACGTAAAGCGCGGTCTGCAGACGGCCATGTGGGGCTGTCTTAAAAAACTCATCGTGGCGAACCGCGCCGCCGTCGTCGCAGACGCGGTGTTCGCAAACCCGGAGAATTACGGCGGCGCGTTTTACGCGATCGGCGTTCTGTTTTACTGCATACAGCTTTACTGTGATTTCAGCGGAGGCATCGACGTGGCGCGCGGCGTCGCCCTTACGTTCGGGATCGACCTTACCGAAAACTTCAAAAGGCCGATATTCGCCGTATCGCTCGCCGACTACTGGCGCCGCTGGCATATCACCCTCGGCACGTGGATGAGAGACTACGTTTTTTATCCGCTTTCGTTCTCCCGCCCTATGGGGGCGATAAGCCGCTTTGCGCGCAAGCACGTCAAGGGGAAGGCGGGCAAGGTCATACCGACGGCGGCGGCGACGTTCGTCGTGTATCTGCTCATCGGTATCTGGCACGGCTCGAGCCTCAAATACATATTTTTCGGCTTATACAACGGCGCGATCATGACGGCGTCGGTCCTTCTCGCCGGAGTTTATTCTTCGACGAGAAACAAACTGAAGATAAACGAAAAAGGCGCGCCGCTTCACTTTTTCCGCCTTGTCCGCACGATGGCGATCGTCTTCGTGGGCAGGTATTTCACGCGGGCGCCGAGACTGCTCGCCGCCTTTGCGATGCTCGGCAGGACGTTTACTCACCCGTGCCTCTATCAGCTGACTGACGGCACGGCTCTCACCTTCGGTCTGACGGCGTTCGACTTTGCCGTGATCGCCGCCGGAGTCGCCGTCATCCTCGCCGTCGAGTTCTTTGAGGAGCGCGGTGCGAAGATCCTCGACGCGCTCGACCGGAAGGGCGCGCTCGTACAGTTCGTCTTTATCCTGATCCCGCTCGCGATCATCACGGCGCAGGCGGCGTTCGGCGGCGACGCTATCGACGCGTCGTCGATCTACAGGCAGTTTTAGGAGGCGTATATGAAAGAGAGAAAAAAACTGTCCTCCGCCCGCTGGCTCGTTATCTTTTTCGTAACGCTCGTCCTTCTTGCCGCTCTGTTCGTGCCCGTCTTCAATCTCGCGGTCGACCCGTACGGCGCTTTCGGCGACAGACTTTTCGGCTGGTGGAGCTACGATTTCACGCTCAACCCGCGTCTTGCCAAGATCTCGTATCTCAAGCAGAACGCCGATAAATACGACAGCTTCATCGTCGGCTCGTCGGGGTCGAGTTCGATCCCCGTCGCCGACCTGAACGAATACCTCGGAGCGAACTTCTTCAACTGTATGTTTTACGGCACGGAGACGGCTACGTTCGAGCAGACGGCGAATTACCTTCTGACGACTTACCGGCCGAAGAACCTCGTTCTCAACCTGTCGCTGATGACGGCGCACACTTATTCGGTCGACGAAAAGGATCTGACGAACTCGGCTCACCCCGACGTCAGCGGAGAATCCGCTTTCGCCTTTTATCTGCGGTATCTTTTCGCCTCTCCGGCGGACAGCCTCGCGAAGGTGAAATACAGGATATCGGACGGGTATCTGCAGACGCCGTACAAGGTCTTCAACCAACAGACGGGCGCGTACGACAAGAGCCGCCGCGACGCGGAGCCGATCGGCGATCTCGGCGATTATCTCAGCCGCGACGCGTACGCCGTTTTTAAGGATTATCCTAAGGCGAACTACTCCCTCTACCACGTGAGAGAGGCCGTCGAGGCCGTCGCGCGCATCAAGGCGAAGGCGGAACAGACGGGCACGCGCCTGTTCGTTCTGTGTCAGCCGACGTATAAAGAGAACCTCGACTATTTTTCAAAAGACGATCAGGCCGCGTTTTTCAACGCGCTTGCCGAGGTCACCGACTACTGGGATTTCACGCTGACGCCCGCGAGTTACGACCCGAGGTATTTTTACGACTCGACCCACTCGCGCGGAGTCGTCGGCAAAATGGAACTCGCCGTCATGTTCGGCGACGATTCAGTATACCGCCCCGAACCCTTCGGCAGGTACGTCGAGCAGGGCTCGGCGCCCGGAGCGCCGGAGTGCGATCCTCTGCCAGAAGAAGAGTACACTGCGACGGTGCCGATCATCTGCTACCACCAGATAGTAAAAGACGGCGAAACGAACGCCTCGACGGCGACGGAGGCGACGTTTGAAAGCCACATGAAGGCGCTGAGCGAGAGCGGATTCACGCCTGTCAGCATCTACGATTTGAAAGCGTACGTCGAGAACGGAGCGGACCTGCCCGAAAAGCCGGTGCTCATAACGTTCGACGACGGGTATCTCGGCAATTACGAGATCGCCTTCCCGATCCTGAAGGAGTACGGTTTCAAGGCGACGATCTTCGCTATCGGCGTCTCGGTCGGCAAAGACACGTACAAAGACACGGGGAAGGCGATAACGCCTCATTTCACGCTCGAACAGGCGGAAGAGATGAAGAACTCGGGTCTCATCACGGTGGCGAGCCACGGTTACGACGTCCACGAGGTCGAGGGGCTCGACGCGGAGCCCGTTCGCGAGGGGATGCTCGCCCGACGCGGCGAGAAAGAGGCTGACTACGTGAGTTTTCTTACCGCCGACGCACAGAAGATGTTTTCGCTCCTCGGAGAGGACGCGGGGTTCGTCTCGTACCCGAGCGGCAAATACGACGAGCGCGCCCGCGTGATCCTTCGCGAGGCGGGGGTGTTCGCAACGGTTACGACGTCGGGCGATCCGATGAATAAGGTCGTCCGAGGTCTGCCGCAGTCGCTCTACGACATGGGCAGATTCGTCGTCGGCGGAGACACGACGGCGGAAGAGTTGATATCGGGAATAGAACGTTAGGCTTTCGTCCTGCCGGGTCCGTCTTCGGCGGGCTGCTGCGGTATTTCGGTTCGGTTCGGGGGATCTTTTCACGGAGATCCCCCGATTTTTTTCAGTCTTCCCCCGACGCGGGACGGCTGCCGGCGGTAAGGGAATACGGTATCGCGTACCGAAAGACCGTCCCCTTCAGTGCAACTTGACAATCACGGCAAAAAGAGTTATCATTATATTTTAGTATTACATCAACCGGAGGGAACCGCATGAGGATCACGCCCGCTGAGGGAATGAACGAATTTCTGCCGAAAGAGGTCGAACTTCGCGACGCGATGACGGAGAAGATCGTCGAGGTCTACCGTTCGTTCGGTTTTACGAAGATCACGACTCCCGCGCTCGAGAGCATAGAGAATCTCGATAACAGCGACGGGGGCGACAACCTGCGCCTTATCTTCCGCGTCCTGAAAAGAGGAAAGAAACTCGAGGACGCGATCGAAAAAGGCGAGCCGTCGGAGTTCTGCGATCTCGGACTGAGATACGACCTGACGCTGCCGCTCGCCCGCTACTGGGCGAACAACAGGGCGCGTCTTCCCGACCCGTTCAAATGCATACAGATCGACAGGGCGTACAGAGCGGAGCGGCCTCAGAAGGGGCGCTCACGCGAGTTCGTCCAGTGCGACGTCGACGTGATCGGCTCCGATTCGCTCGACTCGGAAGTCGAGCTCATCACCGTCACGGCGCGCGCTCTGACGGCGCTCGGCATCGGCGCTTTCACCGTCAGGGTGAACGACAGACGCGTTCTGCGCGACGTGATAAAGTCGTGCGGATTTTCCGAGGACTGCTGTTCCTCCGTCGCCGTGACCGTCGACAAGCTCGACAAGATCGGCGAGGACGGCGTCAGGGACGAGCTCGTCGGGAAAGGTTATCCCGCGGAGTGCGCCGAAAAACTGATCGGCTCGCTCTGCAGGAACGCTTTCACCGAGGACGAGATCGAAAAGCGCACCGATCCCGCCGTCGCCTCGGATTTCTGCCGTATGATCCGCCGCGCGAGGGAACTTTCCCGCGGTGATTACGACGTCGTCTTCGACCCGTCGCTCGTCAGAGGGCAGGGTTACTACACCGGAGCGGTGTTCGAGATCGAGAGCACCGAGTTCGGCGGAACGGTCGCCGGAGGCGGCAGATACGACGGGCTGATAGGCAGATTCATCGGCGAGAACGTTCCCGCCGTCGGATTCTCGATCGGCTTCGAGCGTATTTATTCGATCCTCAGTTCGGAGGGCCGCAGCGCCGACGCAAAGAAAAAGGCCGCCGTGTTTTACGGCGATGGCGAAGTCGTCGAGGCGACGAAGCTCGCCGACACGATGAGAGCGGAATACGACGTTTCGCTCGTGACGCGCAAGAAGAAAGTCGGAAAACAGCTCGCGGCGCTCGAGGAGGCAGGCTTTGTAAGAGCCGTGTTCCTCGACAGACCGGACGAGATCAAACAGCTCGGACAGGGACAGAATAACAACGAAAAGGAAGAACTGAAATGAAGTGGACGTCAGTAACGGATCTTCGCGAGAAATACCTCTCGTTCTTTGAATCGAAAGGGCATCTGCGTATGCCCTCGTTCTCCCTCGTTCCCGAGGGGGACAAATCGCTTCTTCTCATCAACGCCGGAATGGCGCCTCTCAAAAAATACTTCACCGGCGAGGCGGAGCCGCCGCGTCACAGAGTGACCACGTGCCAGAAGTGCATGAGGATGCTCGACATCGACAGCGTCGGCATCACCGCGCGCCACGGGACGTTCTTCGAGATGCTCGGGAACTTCTCGTTCGGCGACTATTTCAAAAAAGAGGCGATCCCGTGGGCGTGGGAATTCCTGACCGACGTGCTCGGTATGCCCGCGGAACTCCTCTACCCGTCCGTTTACGAAGAGGACGACGAGGCGTTCGATATCTGGAACAAGACGATCGGCATCCCCGCCGAGCGGATCACCCGCCTAGGAAAAGAGGATAATTTCTGGGAACACGGCTCGGGCCCCTGCGGTCCCTGCTCGGAGATATATTTCGACCGCGGCGAGAAATACGGATGCGGCAAGCCCGACTGCCGCCCCGGCTGCGACTGCGACCGCTTCATGGAAGTCTGGAACAACGTTTTCACGCAGTTCAACAGCGACGGAGCCGGCAACTACACCGAGCTCGCCAAGAAGAACATCGACACCGGAATGGGTCTTGAGCGTCTCGCCTGCGTCATGCAGGGCGTCGACAATATGTTCGAGATCGACTCTATCAGAAAGATACTCGACCACGTCGTCGCGCTCTCCGGAAAAACGTACGGCGAAGAGCACAAGTTCGACGTGTCTATCCGCGTCATAACCGATCATATCAGAGGGACCGTTTTCCTCATCTCCGACGGCGTCAGCCCGTCAAACGAGGGCAGAGGATACGTCCTGCGCCGCCTTATGCGCCGCGCGATCGCGCACGGCAAACTGCTCGGCATCGACAAGCCGTTCCTCACGGAACTTGCAGACACGGTCATCGCCGAGAACGGCGCGGGGTACCCCGAACTCGTCGAAAAGCAGGCGTTCATCAAGAAAGTCATCTCCGTCGAGGAGGAGAGGTTCAACTCCACGATCGACGCGGGTCTGTCCAAACTCTCGAGCATTATCGCCGACGTGAAGGCGAAGGGAGGGGATACCGTTCCCGGAGAGGACGCGTTCCGCCTGTACGACACGTTCGGATTCCCGCTTGATATGACGTTGGACGGCGCGAAAGACGCGGGTCTCTCGGTCGACGCCGACAGGTTCCGCGAATTGATGAAAGAACAGAAAGAGCGCGCCCGCGCGGCGCGCGGCAGTATCTCCGGATGGTCCGCCGCCTCCGCGACCGTTCTTGAAGGAATAAACAAGACCGAATTCACCGGCTACGGCGAATACGAGACGGAGGCGAAAGTCACGGCGATCGTCTCGGACGACGAAGCCGTCAGTTCCGTTACCGAGGGGACGTGTACCGTTATCCTCGACCGCTCGCCCTTCTACGGTGAGATGGGCGGTCAGGTCGGCGACAGAGGCGTTATCACGGCGCCTTCCTGCCGTCTCACCGTCAACGATACCAAGATCAAAGACGGCGTGATCCTTCACCTTTGCACGCTCGACGAGGGCGTTCTCAAAACGGGCGATACCGTCAAGGCGAAGATCGACGGCGATCTGCGCGACGCGATAAAGAGAAATCACTCCTCGTGCCACCTGCTTCAGGCGGCGCTCCGCCGCGTCCTCGGCGATCACGTCGGTCAGGCGGGTTCGTACGTCGACGCCGAAAGAGTGAGGTTCGATTTCACTCATTTCGCAGCCATGACGCCCGAGGAGATCGAAAAGGCCGAGGCGCTCGTCAACGGCGCGATCCTGGCGGGTCTTCCGGTCGCGACGACCGAGTGCGGCATTGAGGAAGCGAAGAAAATGGGCGCTATGGCGCTCTTCGGAGAAAAATACGGCGACGTGGTCCGCGTCGTCAGCATGGGCGATTTCTCGTCCGAACTCTGCGGCGGAACGCACGTCGACAACACGGCGCGCATAGGGCTCTTCAGGATCGTATCCGAGTCGTCCGTCGCCGCGGGCGTACGCAGAATAGAAGGCGTTACCGGATTCGGCGTTCTCGCTCTCATGAAGGAGCGCGAGGACCTCATCAAAGAATCCGCCGCGGCGCTGAAAGTGAACAATCCCGCGGATATCCCGGGCAGAGCGGTCTCTCTGCTGCATGAGCTGTCCGAGACACGCCGCGAGGCGGAAGCGCTTTCGGCAAAACTCGCGGGCGGCAAGGCGGACGGTCTGCTCGGTTCCGCCGTACCCGTCGGAACGGTGAAACTCATTACCGCCGATCTCGGAGGAGAGAAGATGGACGCCGTCCGTTCGCTCGGAGACACGCTGCGCGACCGCGATCCGAAGATCGTCGCGGTCTTCGCGATCCACTCGGACGGCAAACTGAACTTTACCGCCGTCTGCGGCGCGGAAGCGGTCGCGGCGGGAGCCCACGCGGGCAACCTGCTGCGCGAGGTCTCCGCGATCACCGGAGGCAGAGGCGGGGGAAGACCGGACAGCGCGGCTTCCGGCGGACAGGATATCTCAAAGATCGGCGAGGCGCTCGCCGCAGCCGAAGGAATCCTGAGGAGAATGCTTAAATAAACTAAAAACGGTCGGGCTCACGCCCGGCCGTTTTTCTCTTGTTTTTCCGCGCAAGTGTGATATAATTGATTTGATCAGTAAAGAGAAAGGCATTCGGATAATGAAAAAAATCGTTTCTGTCCTCATCATCCTCGCCCTGATCGCTGCGGCGGTACCGGCGGCGGCGGCGGGCGGCGGGTCTTTCCGCGACGTATCTCCGCTCGACTGGAGCTGCGAGTACGTCGATTACGCGGTCGATCACGGTTATCTCAAAGGCGTCGGGGAGGGATATTTCGATCCGAAGGGCACGACGACGCGCGCAATGGTCGTCACCGTTCTGTGGCGTATGGAAGGCGAACCCGAAGCGGCGTACCGCGCCGATTTCAGGGACGTCCCGGAAAACAAGTGGTTTTCGGTCCCCGTGATCTGGGCGAAGGACGCGGGCGTCGTACTCGGCGTTTCCGAGGACAAGTTCGACCCTTACGGCGTTATCACCCGCCAGCAGCTCGCCGCCATGTTTTACCGCTATTCGGGCTTCAAGGGCTACGGAGTGACGGGCAGGGCGGATCTCGACGGATATAAGGACAAATCAAAGATCAGCAGCTGGGCGGAAGCCGCGCTCTCTTGGGCGGTCAGTTCCGGCCTCGTCAAGGGGGTGACCGAAACGACGGTGGGACCCGCTAACTTCGCGACGCGGGAACAGCTCGCGGCGATCCTTCAGCGATTCGATTCATACAGAGAAAAG
Organism: Clostridia bacterium; assembly: GCA_017428635.1. GTDB lineage: Bacteria > Bacillota > Clostridia > Oscillospirales > CAG-272 > RUG11130. Next base: position 21,690 of record JAFRQK010000037.1, read on the forward strand.
GCCCCCGAGGTCGTCAAGGGCGAGAAAAAGGGAGTGCCCTACGCCGTGCTTTATCCCGACGGATTCAAGGCGGGAGAAAAGTATCCGCTCCTCGTCTTCCTGCACGGGTCGGGATCGGTCGGCGCCGGGATCGACGAATATCTCGCGACGAACTCGTTTTTCTCCGAGATCGCGAAACTTGAAAACTATCCGTTCATCACGCTCGCGCCGAACATCGACGACGGGGCGGGCTGGATCGGATACTCGAACGCCCTGATCGCCATGATCCGCGACGTCGCCTCAACGCCCGAGGTCGACGAGACGCGCGTTTATCTGATGGGAACGAGCCTCGGCGGATACGGAACGTGGTATCTTGCGTCAAAGTATCCCGATACTTTCGCGGCCGCGGTGCCGATCTGCGGCGGCGGATCGTCGAAGCTCGGCGAAAAACTCGTGACCGTCCCGATTTGGGCGTTCCACGGAGAACTTGACGACGCAGTTCCGTACGCGGATTCCGTCATCATCGTGAACGCGATCAAAGAGGCGGGCGGCGATGCCGAACTGAAGACGTTCTGGGGAGAAGGTCACGGCATCTGGGATAAGGTCTACTCCGACCCCGAAGTCTATACGTGGCTGCTCTCGCACTCGAAGCCACAGGGATAAGTCAATAAAAATGCCCCTCGCGATCGCGAGGGGCTTCTTTTCTTTTTACGAATCGTAAAAATCGCGTCCGTCGTCCGTCAAGGGACGGCCCGTTTTCGGGTACTCGAAGATCGCGGGGGCGTCCGCGTGCGCCTCAAGGTAACGGACGAATTCCGCGGCGTACCTTTTCGCTCCCGCGAGGTCGTGCAGAAGGTAGTTCCCGCAGTTTTCGGGGGCGGTCCCGGGGACGGCGCGCGCGTCCGCGACCGATCTGAAAGCGTTCAGCACGAGGCCGTAGATATCACGGGAGGGGCGGACGCCTTTGAGAATGAGATAAAACCCGGTCAGGCATCCCATCGGCCCCCAGTAGATAACGTCGTCTTTGTTTTCGGGATCGTTCCTCAGCGTCGTGGCGATCAGATGCTCGAGCGAGTGCATCGCCGCCGTGTCGATCGCATCCTCAACGTTAGGCCGTTTGAGTCTGATATCGTACGTTGTGACTGCGCCGCCGCCCACGCCGTCCGCGCGGCTGACGAATATGCCCGGGACGATCTTGGTGTGGTCGACGGAGAAGCTCGCGATAAGTTCCATATGTATCTCCCTTTGAAGGTCGTTGTTTTTCGGCTTCAATTCTACCATATCAAGGACGCGCCGTCAACATGAAAGAGGGCGCCGCTTTCACGGCGCCCGTTCGGTTCATGCCTTTGATTTTTTCTTGAATATTTCTTTGAAGTCCGACGCGGCGAAGATGCTGCACACGAGGACGACGACGGCGCAGACGATCGTCAGCCATGACGGATACGCGATCTCGTGCGAGCTGTTGATAAGGTGTCTCACTACGTCGTAAATCAGGGCGAAGATGATCGCCCACGCGGTGTAGGTGATGTTCAGCGCCATCGCCTTCGACGCGCCGATCTGAGCGATCGCTCTGTAATAGAACAGATAAGAAGCGGTCGCGAACAGACCCGCTACGACGATCGCGGGGATGAGCCATCCGGTTCCCTTGAAGAGGGAAACGGTGAATTCCCACGGATTCTTTCCGCCTTCGCCGAGGCCGATAAGGCCGAGAACGGGGAGAAGGACCGCGCCGTAGAAGAGCGCGGAGGTCGTCTGACGGATCATCAGAGCGCCCTCGTCGGTCACGTCGCCGTCGCGCAGGCACTTAGCGAGGATGACCGCCTCGATGCCCCAGCCGAACGCGCAGAGCAGAGCGCCGATGATACCGAGCCAGAAGTTCGTGATATTGAGCGTGGGATCATACGAAAGACCGTACACGCCCGCGAGAGTCGCGAGAAGGAAGAGCCACTGATACCATTTCATCTTCTCTTTCAGGAAGATATAGGCGAGCACGGCTCCGATGGCGGGGAAGATCGCCGAGGCGATCGCTCCGATCGACGCGCCCATGTACGTGACAGCCATGATGTATCCGGTCATACCGACCGGTCCGCCGATGATGGCGGCGATCACGACCCATTTTCCGCTCTTCGTTTTGAACAGGGAGCGGAAGACGGAGGGAAGTTTCCCGCGAACGCCGTTGTAGATCCATGAGAAGACAGCCGAGAAGAAGTCGTGGATGAACGTGCTTATGAACGGAGCGAGAACGATCGCTTCGCCGACGCTGTTGACGAGCGGGCTCATCGCCAGCGCGATCCCGATGACGACCGTTTCAAGACCCCACGTTATCGCCGCTAATATTCCTGCAGACATACAAATTACCTCCTTGGTTTCAGAGCGCGTTGAAAGCGCTGATGTTTTCTTTCATTCTGGCGTATCTCTCCGCCGCCCAGTCTTCCATCGGCTGACCGTCGAACGGCACTCTCGTCTTCGCCCAGAGCGTCCAGAGAAAATCGACGTAGATCTTGCTGGCGAGGAAGTGGCGCATATCGGCGAAGTCGGGCTCCCGCCCGAGGTACGCGCGAAGCAGTTTTTCGTCGTATTCCGGCTCGAAGTTCGCCTCGATCGAAACGTCGGCGACGTCCCACATGCCGTCGTTCATTCCGGCGTATTCCCAGTCGACGAGGTAAAGCCGGTCGCCGCTCTCTACCCAGTTTTCGCAAAGCGGGTCGTTGTGGCAGGGAACAAGGACGGGGTTCGCCTCGCGGTCGACGATCTCTTTGATCTTCATCACGCGCGCTTTTTCTTCGGCGTAGTCGGGGAACATCGGAACGTTCATATCGCCGATGATCCTCTCGTAGTTCGCCGCCATGTCGAACACGTCGAACGGAACTCCGGTGTCTTCGCCGCACGTGTGCATTTTTTTGAAGATCTCGGCGACCTTTTCGATCCTGCCGTCGTCGTGAAGGGCCTTGCCCGACATGGTCACCGCGTCTTTGATATACTCGGTCAGTTTCGTTCCGTCGTCGCCGAAGAAGAGCATTTTCGCGTCGACCCCGACGCGGCATGCGAGCTCAGTGCTCTTTTTTTCGTCTCCTCTGACGATCATTTCCTCGGTCCCCTCTCCGGGGATCCTGACGACGTATTCGGCGCCGTCCTTCATCGAAACGTGATAAGTGTGGTTTGTCAGACCGCCGAGCCGCTCGATCGCGGCGCAGTCGGACGACCCGAGAACGTCCGAGAGCAGCTTTTCGATCTTCGGTACGTCTTCTTTGATGATCTCTCTCACTTTTCTTCAGCTCCTTTTAAGGATTTTGTTTCATAATCGTATTCAAAGCGCGAGCCGCCCGCTGTGAAGCGGAATCCGGCCGCGGCGTTGTCGGTGGATCTGAACGATACGACGCCGGTGATATCCCTTTGCCTGCATCCGAGCCTCCGCGCGACGTCCGCGATTATGGACGAGCGGGTGTCGTCGACGTACGTCGGATCGAAAAGGCGGAGCTCGTCGAGCGTGTCGAACTCGTATATCTCGTCGTCCGGGTACTTTCTTATTCTCATTTTCAGCTCGTCGAGGTGCTCCGCGAAGATCGATTCCCACAGCAGCCCGGCCGTCCGCTCATCGTCGTATATCCGGTCGAGGATCGCGAGAAATTTTCGGGTGAATTCCGCGTCCCAGAAGGTGTGGCCGAGCATATACCACGCTCCTCTGCCGCCGACCGCCACGGAATCGATGAAACCGTCCGCGTCTTCGGTCATACACCATTCTTTCGTCTCGCCCGCTGAGTACAGGGCGGCGTAGTACGAACCGTCGACCTCGCTCTCAAACGGATTTTTTGAGAAATAGTTGTCGGAGGAGCAGACGTATGAGTTTCCGAGCAGGCCGCTGACCGCGCGGATCGTCGAATTGTTGTTCCGCGTGAGGTAATCGGGATTGTGAACGAGCGTCACCCCGAATTTGCCGCGAAGATATGAAAAGTCGTCCGCCCGGTATCCGGTCACGATTATAATATCGGGCACGCCTGCCTCTTTGAGCTGGCGGATCTGTCTTTCGATAAGCACCTCGCCCCTGACCTCGATAAGCGCCTTGTGCACCTCGTACGAGAGGGGAGCGAAGCGGCTCGCCGTGCCCGCCGCCATGATCACGGCGTTGTCAACTTTGCGTTTCATTATCGTCACCTCAGGGCATCTTGTGTTCGGTGAGTACCGTCGGACCGTCGGCGAACTCCCAGTCGTTTCTGTCCCAGATATTGTCGGTCACGGAGATCCACGGAGTCGGCAGGAACTGCGTCCCGTTGTTCGTCTTCGTGTCCCATCCGGTATGATACGTCATGATGAACTGATCGTGAGCCGTCTTCTCGTCCGAGTTGATCGGGTTGCCCGTAAACGGGTTGCGCGGATCGTCGACGAGCCCCTCGACCGCGATGGTCGGGATGTCGGCGTTCGTCATGAATTCGTCGGACGTCTTGAATCCGGTTTCCCCGAAATCCTTGACGAGAAGGAGCGGGAAGAAGTTGGCGGCGTCCGTCGTCCTGACGCCGTCGACCGAGAGGTTCAGCTCGTCGGTCGTGAAAAGGTAATACCCGTGGTCCGCCGCGATGATGATCCTCGTGTTGTCGTAAACGCCTTTCGCTCTCAGATAGTCGAGCCAGTCGCCGACGGCCTTCAGAGCGGCCATATTCGTCTGATAGTGCGCCATCTGCTTCACCGTCGTGATGTGGAGCGTTCTGCCGTTCAGAGTGAAACGCGACTGATGCGTGCTGTCGAAGAGCGTGTTGTCGATCTCGGGCGCGGGCGCGTATTCCGGCTCCTTGAGGAGCATCGGCTCGTGCGGCGTGTCGTTGCTGAGGAAGAGGAACGTCCCGCCGTCGCCGTTCGTCACTTTCGTCATCCTGTCGAGGCTGCGAAGGACGTTGTACGGCTCGAGAAACGCCTGATTCTCTCCTTTTGCGACGGACATCGAATACGCCTCCTGCTCGGACGATTCCGTGCTGAGGGTGATCGAGTGGTAATCCCCGCGGTTATATACCGCGTACTCCGTCGCGAGAGGGAGCGATTTCATAACGGAGAAGCAGAAGAAATTTCGCAGATCGGAATCGACGGCCTGCTGCTTTTTCTCTTTTTCTCCGAAATATCCGAGAGTGATATATTTCGAGATCTCCGGATACTCGTCGTAGATCGACAGATCCGGGATCCATCCGTAGTTGGCGTACGGGGCGTCGCAGACGGTGACGTCGTATCCCTCGTTGAGGAACATGACGGGCATCACCTTGAGCGCCTCGTTGTGTTTATCCATGAGAAGTTCCGTATCTCTTTTATTCAGTTCGACGGGCGTGTATTCGTAACCGCCGAGCATAGCGGGCACCGCCATGTTCGTGTGGCCGCCGAACGAGATCACGTTCGAATAGTACGTGAATCCGTCGAATTTCTTCTCAAGGTCGGGGTTCTCGGCGACGAGATACGGGAAAAAGTCTCCGAGCGCGCGGTCGAGCATGATCACGACGACGTTCTTTCCGTTGCGGCTCAGGGTGAAGTGAGGCATCTCCGAGCCCTCTTCGGTGACGATCCCGTCGATCGAGTTCTTCGCTGTGACGATATTGACGCCCGCCATGACCGCGACCGCGAACGAGCCGGCGAGAAGGACCGCTCCCGCGGCCTTCTTCCATTTTGCGACGACCAGAACGACAAGAGCGGCGACGGCGATAACGACGCCCGCGTTGATCAGGATCTCGGTCATCTCGAACCGGAGACCCGACTCGTAAACGAGCGACGAGGAAATAATGCCGAGTTTCGTGCCGAAGAACATATAGTCCACGGCGGCGACGACGGCGAATGCTGCGACGACCCTCTCGAATATGACTTTACCGCGCGGGCTCGCGAGCCAGTAAAAGACGCCGAACCACAGTATGAAAGTACCCGCCGCCATCACCCCGGTGCGCGCTACGTACCAGAGCGGATGGAAGAAATACGAAATATCGATGAACTCCTGCGGCGAACTCGCCACGTACGCGGACGGGATCAGCACTCCGATGAAAAGGGTGAGAAAAACGGCGGACAGAATGAAGACCGCCCTGTGCGGGACCGGCTCGCGCGCTTTTTTTCTCTTCGGAAGCACCGACTTGATAAGACGCGCCGTGAGCGGGATCAGAAGCGCGAAACCGAGCGTCGGAACGATAAGGCGTCTCATCTGCGGGACGCCGAATCTTTCGGCGTTGAAATACGTTACGATACAGAGGATCCCCGCGAGGGCCGAGACGACCGAGATGATCCTGCCCGGCTTCGGGATCTTGTAAAAGATATTCTTGACGAGTGAGAAAACGTTGTTGAGCGTCCAGTAAAAGACGAGACCGGACGGGGAGGAGTACAGGAAGAAAAGGAAGAAAACGGCCATTCCGTAAAGCTGGATCTTCGTTTTGAGCGGAAAACCGCGCAGATAGATCGCCGCGGAGATGAAGTTTATGACCGTCATTACGATCGGCAGCAGATTGAGCGTCAGCGAACCGATCGTGAGAAGCCCGTCGGGGCGGGAGAGATCCGCTATCGGACCGAAGCTCACGCCCTTGAGGATCTCAAGCGTCGAAAGAAAGCGGTACGCCGCCATGAAGAACGGGATCTCGAGCAGCAGCGAGACGGACCCGCGCAGGGCGTTGGTCGGAGAGTAATTGTTCTGACGGTAGTACGTCTGGAGCATCATCATCCGCTCGTTGCCGGAGAACGTTTTTTTGATATGGGAGATGCCGGGTTTCAGCGCGGCTTCCGTATCCCTCGCCTTTTCCTGCATCGCGTCGGCGCGCCGGTAGAGCGGGAGAATGAGGATATTCATCGCCAGGGACAGAAAGATTATCGCGAGCCCGGGCGACAGAACGAGGTCGTGCGCGTAATTGAAGATGACCTCAAAAAGGAGTTTCAAAGGACCGATGAAGAAGGTCTCGACGAACGACCAGAAACTCATTTCGTCTCCTCCTTTCCCTCGATCTCTTCGATCTTGCCGATGAGATATTCCGCGGCGAGACGCGCGCCCTCGGAGGGGTTGACCCACGTCTCTTCCTTCACCGCGCGTCTGCCGTCCGCGTAACGCGGATCGTCGATACAGCGGTCGATCAGTTCTTTCATGTTCGCCTCGCCCTCGGGGGTGAGTTTTTCGCCGAGACGCGGGAGCGCGCTCATCGTCCACAGGGGACGGTCGAGCCACCACGCGTCGTACGGAGCGAGGTCAAAATCGGGATCGGTGTAGATAACGGGTTTGTCGAATATGAGCGTAAAATCGAAAATGACGCCCGAGAAATCGGAAACGAGGATATCGGAGCGGTTGAGGACGTCGAAATTGTCCCTGTCCCTGTTCCACTCGAGTTTGTCCGATTCCGGATACTTCTTCATGAGTTCTTCGATCATCTCCGTCTCCGACTGGAACGACTGAGGGTGCGGGCGGACGATAACGTGATAGCCCGTCGAAAGGAGATCCTCGATGATCTTGCCGCCGTAAACGCCGAAAAGGGCGGACTTGCCCCACGACGGCGCGAGAAGCACGGTGCGTTCGTGAGGCGCGGCGCGTCCCTCTTTTTCAAGGCGCTCCGCCATCACGTCCATATACGGGATCCCGATGAGTTTTATCTCTTTTTCGGGCAGATTTCTGAGCTTTTCGAGGTCGCGGATATCCTTCATCTGATATTCGCCCGACAGAAGGATCGCGTCGTAATAGTCGATGCCGAACGAACGGTAAAGGACGATATCGTTCGCCGCGTGGGGTATGTGGACGTAATACCGGACGGAGGGAGATCTTTTCCACTGGTAGACGTCAAGACCCGGCGTCGTGGAAAAAACGACAGACGCGTCCAGAGAGTTCAGACGGGTGAAGACGCGGTTCCCGGGACCGATATATTCTGCGGTGAGGCCCTCGTATCCGCACTCGAGGGCGGGGTCGTCTTCGGAAGCGGTGAGGTAAAGCACGCTCCTGCCTCTTGCGGACAGCTCGCGCAGGATCGGGTCGAAAACGGAGAAATAGCGCTTATTGTCGGAGAAAACGGCGAGGGAGACGCGCGCTCCCTTTTTCGCTCTGCCGCCGCCGACGCGTGATTTCATTTTAAGTATGAAGACGCGTACGGAATAGACCGCCGCGCCGAGGATTCCTATCAGAACGGTGAAGAGCATACTCCCCGTTCCGGGATCGATATATGAAAGCATTTTTCATCCTCTTGAGGAAAATCTGTCTTTTTGCGGTACACGAAAGAGATTATACCACTTATTTCCGTATCGCGCAATGTTAAATATATATAAAAATATACGGTTATAAACGTATTCTATGGGGCGGAGGCGTTTTCCGCGCGGAGAGTCCGCCTTTGATCCGCCGTGAAAAACCGTCTTCCGTTACGGCGTAAAACGCTTTTTTTATTCATTTTTCCATTTACTTTCAGGGCGCCTTTGTGGTAAAATATAAAAAGAAAAGTATGCCTTTCGAAAGGACCCGGAATATGAAAAAAAGAGTGCTTGTCGTCAGCAGCGCGAATATGGATATGGTACAGCGCATAAGGCGCGTTCCGGCGTCGGGAGAGACCGTTCTCGAAAGCCGCGGGACGTATTCGTACGTTCCCGGAGGGAAGGGCGCGAACTCGGCGATCGCCATGGCGCGTCTCGGCGCGGACTGCGTGTTCGTATGCAAGGTCGGCGACGACGCGAACGGGAAGATCCTCACGAATCTGTACAGATCCGAAGGGATCGATACGCGGTACGTGATCGTCGACGGGGAAGCCCCCACCGGCCTCGCCTCGATCCTCGTGGAGGAGAGCGGGGCGAACAGGATAATCGTCTTCCCCGGCGCGAACGGAACGCTCGGCGCGGACGACGTCGAGGAGTGCTTCAACTGCTATCCCGACGCGCTCTACGTACAGTTCGAGATACCGGACGCGGCGGTCCTCGAGGCGTGCGCGATCGCGCACAAGAGGGAGATCCCGATATTCGTCGACGCGGCGCCCGCCCGCGAAGACTTTCCGCTCGAGAAGATCGGGCCGGTCGAGATGTTTTCGCTCAACGAGAACGAGTGCGCCGTCTTCACGGGGATCGACCCCGTGAACGAGGAAAACTGCCTGCGCGCCTCGATCAAACTGCGCGGGATCACCCGGGCGAAATACGTCGTTCTGAAACTGGGCGCGCGCGGCGCGTTCCTGTTCGACGGCGAGGAGTATTTCTCTTACCCCGCCGAGCGGGTCAGAGCGGTCGACACGACCGCGGCGGGCGACGTTTTCACCGCCGCCCTGACGACTTACTACGTCAATCACGGCAACATCGGCGCGGCGATCAGATTCGGCAACGCCGCCGCGGGGCTGTCAGTTTCACGTCCCGGCGCGTCGACTTCGATCCCCACGCTCGAGGAGCTCGCCGAGTACAAACGCGAAAAAGAAGAGCGGGAGAATTCGTGACCCATGGTTATAATGAGCATTGATTACGGCGACGCCCGGACGGGACTTGCCGTGTGCGACAGGACGGAACTGATCGCCTCTCCCGCGGGGCTGATCGACCGTCCCGGATTCAAAAAAGTCGCCGCCGCCGCGGCGGCGAAGGCGCGGGAGGTCGGCGCGGAACTGATCGTCGTCGGCGATCCCGTCAATATGGACGGATCGGCGGGACCGAGGAGCGAAAAGTGCCGCGATTTCGCGCGCGAGGTCGAGGCGGTCTCGGGTATTGAGACGGTCACGTGGGACGAACGGCTCACGACGGTCGACGCGCACGAGATACTGTCGTTCTCCGGACTGAAACAAAAGAAGCACAAAAAACACGTGGACGAGCTTGCCGCCGTCCTGATACTCGAGGCGTTCCTCGAGCGCCGCAAGGCGGAAAAAGAAAATCAAAACTCACAGGGAGAAGAAACCGAATGAAGATCGAAGAACTGAGAAAAACGGTAGGGGAGACTTTCCCGGATAAAGAGACGGCGGCGCGCCTCGCTGTCGCCGACGCGGAAAAAGAGAGGGAAAGATATCTCGCTCTGCTCGGCAAATATGAAGAACTCTACGGCGCGGGCGACGTTTCGCTTTATTCCGTGGGCGGCCGCAGCGAGATCTCGGGCAACCACACGGACCACAACCACGGCAGAGTCATCGCCGCGTCCGTAAATCTCGATATTATAGCCGCCGCGGCGCCCGCCGCCGACGGCGTGATAAGGATAAAGAGCGAGGGCTTCGATGAGGACGTCGTGACCGAAGAAGATTCCGCGGCTCCCGATCCCTCGAAGTTTTTCACTTCCGCCGCGATCATCGCGGGTATGAGACGCGCGTTCGAGAACGCGGGTCACCGCGTCGGCGGCTTCACCGCTTACACGACGTCGAACGTCCTCAAGGGCTCCGGCGTCTCGTCTTCCGCCGCGTTCGAGGTGATGGTGGGAAATATCCTTAACCATCTTTACTGCGGAGGAGAGGTGTCTAACGTCGAGATCGCGAAGATGGCGCAGTGGTCGGAGAACGTGTTTTTCGGAAAACCGTGCGGACTGATGGATCAGACGGCGTGCGCCGTCGGCGGATTCATAACGATAGATTTCAAGGATCCCTCAAACCCCGTTATCGAAGCGCTCGATTTTGATCTTACGGCGCGCGGCTATTCTCTCTGCGTCGTCAATACGGGCGGTAACCACGCTGACCTCAACGAGGACTACGCGTCCGTTCCGCGCGAGATGAAAGAAGTCGCCGCCTGTCTCGGCGGAGAGGTGCTTCGCGGATTCACGACCGCCGACGTCGTCGGCAGGATCGGCGAGCTGAGGGAAAAATGCGGCGACCGCGCCGTTCTCCGCGCTCTTCACTTCATCGGCGAGAATAACCGCGTCGGAGAACTTGTTGAGGCGATAAAACGGGGCGACGTCGAAGCGTTCCTTTGCGGCATCAACGAGAGCGGAAACTCGTCCTTCAAGTATTTGCAGAACGTATATACCACGCAGAACGTGAAAGAGCAGGGCCTTTCGGTCGCGCTCTGTCTGGCTGACAATTTCCTGAGAGGCAAAAAAGCGGCTCACCGCGTTCACGGGGGCGGTTTCGCCGGAACGGTCCAGGCGTTCGTCCCGCTCGATTACGCCAGCGAATTCAAGGCGCTTATGGATTCCGTTTTCGGCGACGGCGCGTGCTATATTCTCTCCGTCCGTCCCGCCGGCGCGGTCAGGGTGATCTGACGTGGCGGATCTCACCGTCATCGCCGTCGGCTCGCTGAAAGAGAAGTATTTCAGAGACGCCGCGGACGAATACAAAAAAAGGCTTTCCGCTTCGTGGAAAGTCGAAGAGATCGAGATAAAAGAAGAAAAGACGCCCTCCTCTCCGTCTGAGGCGGAGATCGCCGACGCGCTGGGAAAAGAGGGAGAGCGTATCATCGCCGCGATCCCGAAAAGAGCGTACGCGATCGCCCTCTGCATCGAGGGCGCAGAGACCGATTCCCCCGGCCTGTCGCGTATGATCGAGGACGTCAAAAACGCAGGGTTCTCGTCGGTCTGCTTCATCGTCGGTTCCTCGCACGGGCTGTCCGAACGAGTCAAAAGAGAGTGCCGCGGACGTCTTTCGATGTCGAAGATGACGTTCCCGCACGAACTCGCCAGGGTTATGCTCTACGAGGCGGTCTACCGCGCGACGGAGATAAGCCGCGGGACCGGGTATCACAAATAATACTTACGAAAGGAGAGAGAGGCATGAATATTCGCTCGACGTTTTCCGGTAAAGCCGGAAGAGCGCTTTCGGTCGCTCTCTCCGCTTTGCTTTTCTTCGCGATATGCGCCGCGCTCGTCGTCTCCCTTTCCGCGCTCGGCGGCGCGGGGCGAAATTCCTCGAAGAACAACGGTTCCGCTCCGTTCATCCCCGACGAAAAGAAAGACGAGAATCCGATCTTCGTCAGGGAGGAAAAAAAGCCGACCGTGACGGAGGACGAGGCGAGAGCCGAGGCGAGGCGCTCGCCGAACGGGTCGGTCCGCAAGATCGTCGACACGGCGACCCTCCGGGGCGAGACGTTCCGGCTTCCGTTTGCGGGAAATCTCTCGGCGGAAGGATGGGGTACGACGAACCTGCCGTACGATCCCGCGTCGATGAAGATCGCGGTCATGACGCCGAATTTCAGCGTGACCGACAAATTCTCGCTGCGCACGAAGGTCGAGACGGAATACGTGGCGGATCAGGAGATCCTTTACGGTCCGTTTATCCCGACGGCGGTCGAGAAGACCGTCGACCGTCCCGCGCTCGACACGTATATGGGATATATCGTCGTCGACGAGGGCGATATCCTGACTCTTTATTCCGGGGCGGGCGACCGCCTGCTTCAGTTTGACGATACCGAATATATCCCCGCTTACGAGCGCGACCGCTCCGGCGCGCCGCTGTTCAAGCGTCCGTCGTCGTCCGAGTCCGTCACGTACGACGGCGATCAGATCGAGATCAGGATATACAAGGAAGACGATCCGAAGTTCGACGATCCGGCGGAAGAATTCGCCCGCGTCCTGCTCGCGCGCGAACCGCGCGAAAAGGACAAGACGGTCTTCGTTGACGGCGACCTTATCGACAAAGAGGGGCAGGAGAACGTAAAAGAGGAAGAGAGGGAAAAAGTCGACGGATACCCCGTCAGGGAAGAATCGGCGGCGTATTACCGCCTGTCGTACGACGGGTCGTATTTCGCGTATTCCGATTTCAGGGAATTCACCGATTCCCGCGGGCCGAAGTTCGATTATCCGGCGTATTACGGTCTGTCTGATTCGGGGCTCACCCTCTCCGTAAAGCTCTATAACCTGTACCGCAAGGATACGAACGGGAAGGTTGAGCTTTTCCACAAGGGATACTGGACGTACAAGGTCTGGGACAGCCCGATCTCGGAGGACACGTTCGAGAGAGCTTATAACTTCTCGGAAGATCTCGGGTGCACGCTGACCGAGCCGTACTATCTCGACGGAGGACTGGCTTTCGTCAACCGTTCGGGGAACAGGGCGTTCCCGATCAGTACGCAGAAGAAGGACAACACGGGAAGGATCATCCTCGAGACGTTCATGGGTCCGATCAGTTACGGAAAAGAGAGCATCGGATATTTCTACTACGACCACGGGCTCGTCAGGGTGCGTCTCGAGTCGATCGACGGGAACAACTATCTGTACGACTGCCGCGTGAGATACCTCGGCACGAAGGAGATACTCATCGACAGATCGGGCAAGAGATTCCCGATCCCCGAAGGGTTCGAGGTCAAGGCGTATTCAGACGGGATCATCCTTCTTGAAAAAGACGGAAAATACGGATATATGGACTATACCGGCGCATGGATCGCGGAGCCGGTCTACAAAAGCGCGCTTCCGTTCTCGGAGGGACTGGGCGTCCTGACGACGGCGGAAGGCAAGGCGGGCGTGATCGACGCGAACGGCGATATCGTCGTTCCGTTCGAATACTCGTTCATCAGCGAGTGCTCCGACGGGATCATGACCGCGTATTCGGAGGGCGTCGGATGGCGGCTGCTCAGAAAGATGACGCCGTCGTGAGCGGCGCGGTAAAAGTCGGGCTCGCCCCGATGGCGGGCTTTACCGATATGCCGTTCCGCATCCTTTGCGGAGAGCGCGGCGCGGATTTCGCCGTATCCGAAATGATCTCGGCGACGGCTCTCACGAGAGGCGACGCGAAAACGGCGGATCTTGCCGCGACCGACCCCCGGGAGAAGCCGTGCGCCCTTCAGATCTTCGGGCACGATCCCGCGACAGTCGCGGAAGCGGCGGCGGCGCTCGCGGGGAGCCGTCCGCTCGCGATAGAGATAAACATGGGATGCCCCGTCAAAAAGATAGTTTCGTCGGGCGACGGGTCCGCGCTTATGAAGGACCCCGACCTCGCGGGGAAGATAACGGAGGCGGCGTCGCGCGCCGCGCACGCGGCGGGTCTTCCGCTCTGGGTGAAGATCAGGGCGGGATGGAAAAAGGGCGAAGTGACCGCGCCTGCTTTTGCCGACGCGCTCGTTTCCGCCGGCGCGGACAGGATCACGGTCCACGGCAGAACGAGAGATCAGATGTACGCTCCGTCCTCCGACAACGGCGTGATCCGCGCCGTGAAAGAGAAGATCGGGAAGAGAGCCGAGGTCTTCGGAAACGGAGACGTAGACGGTCCGGAAAGCGCGATCCGGATGATAAAAGAGACCGGGTGCGACGGGCTGCTCGTCGGACGGGCGGCGCTCGGCGATCCGTGGATATTCGGAAGGATAAAAGCTGCGCTCGCGGGCGAAGATACCCCGCCTCTCCCGACGAAAGAGGAAAGAGTTTCCGCGGCGATCAGGCTTCTGCGCGACGTCTGCGCGCTCTACGGAGAGGAGCGCGGCGTCAGGGAGTCAAGAGGCAGAGCCGCGAGGTTCATAAAAGGTATAAAAGGGTCCGCCGCGGTCCGCGACCGGCTGAATCACGCCGAGACCGAAGCGGAATTCAAAGATATTCTTTCACGTCTGATATAAGACGATAAAGGGTTTGCGCCAATGAAAACACTCAAAATCGCGATCGTATTCCTGATAATTTCGGCAACTGTCTTTCTTGCGGGATGCCGCAAGGATGCGCCCGCCGAACCGTCCGATACGGAGACGGCCGCCGTGACGACCGAAAAGGCAACGGAAACGGAGACCGAAACGGAAACGGAGACGGAAACCGAGACCGAGACGGAGCCCGTTACGGAACCCGCAACGGAACCCGCGCCGGAGCCGATACCCGAACCCGACCCCGTTCCCGAACCGGTCCCGGAACCCGATCCCGAACCTATCCCCGAACCGATACCGGAACCCGACCCGACCCCCGACCCGGTCCCCGATACCGAGCCTCCGGCAGTGACGGACGAGATCGTCGGGTACACGAGCAAGGGCTTTCCGATCGAGAACAGAGAAGGACGCACCTATATCGGCGGCCTTCTGGTCGTCAACAAAACGTATTCTCTCCCGTCGTGGTACGATCCGGGCGGGATGACCCCCGAGTGCGCCTCGGCGTTTTACTCGATGTGCGCCGCCGCGTCGGCGGAGGGACTGTATTTTTACTCGATCTCCGACTACCGGTCGTACGCTCTTCAGTCCTGGCTGTACCAGACGTACGTTGACCGCGACGGCAAGGAGGCTGCGGACACGTTCTCCGCGCGCCCCGGCCACAGCGAGCACCAGACGGGCCTCGCGATCGACGTAAATTCGACGACGCAGGCGTTCGCTTATTCCGCGGAAGGACAGTGGCTCGCCGCGCATTGCTGGGAATACGGTTTCATAATCCGTTATCCTCAGGGCAAAGAATGGTCGACGGGATTCATTTACGAGCCGTGGCACGTCAGATACGTGGGAACGTGGCTCTCTATCCCTCTGCGCGACAGCGGGCAGACGCTCGAGGAGTATCTCGGCATCGATTCGGTGTATAATTGACGGCCGGTTGTCAATAATCATCTCATAAGGCTGTTATCGGGGTGACGATATGAAGATCACGTTTCCCGCCCTGTCCCTCTTTTACAAATACGTTTACCGCGTCAACGACAGGCGCGTCAAGGACGCCCCGCCGTGGGACAAATATTCCCCTCTTCTCGACGAACCGTACGGGGAGGGAAAGGCGAAAGTTTTCGATCTTTTCTTCGCGCCGCCGGAAAAGAGGAAAAAGATCCTCCTCATCCTCGTTCACGGCGGATACTATATCAGGGGAAGACACAGGGACTCGTACCCGTTCGCCGTCTCCTTTCTCGAGGAGGGATTCGACGTCGCGTCCGTCGAGTATCGCGTCGGCGGAAAGGGCGTCGGGACGAGGGAAAAGATCGGTGACGTCGCGGAGTTTTTGCGGTTTCTTTTCTCGTCGCTTGAGAGACTCGGGCTCGGCGATGAGGAAAAGTTCTTCATCAGCGGAGACAGCGCGGGCGGCCATCTCGCCCTCATCAACGCGGAGGGCGCGTGCGATCCCGGGATCGGGATCGACCTTGACGGGGTGCGCCTCGACGGAGCGCTGCTCAACTGTCCGAGCTACGATTTCGCCGCGTACAGGGACCAGAAGGAACTGAGCCGCGGGATGAAAAAAAGGATGCTCGGCAAAGACTATAAGGAGAAGGGCTCGCTCGAGCGCCTATCTCCGAGAACGTATATCGCGTCGCTTTCCGTTCCGGTCTTCGTGTCGACGTGCAAAAACGATTTTCTGAGGGAGGGCGTCCTCCGTCTTTACGGGGATCTCGACAGATTCGGCAAGGAATACGTCAGGGTCGATATCGACGAGGACGACAAAAAAGTGGCGCACGTCCACAACGTCATTTATCCCGACCTGCCCGCGTCCGTGAAAGTCAACCGCGCGATGATGGATTTCATGACAAAATAAAAAACCCGCTGCCGTCGGAAAGACGGCAGCGGCCTTTTCTTTTTTTAACCTATCTTGTACGTCGTACCTTCTTTGGAGTCAATGAGCGTCACGCCCATCGCGGTGAGCTCATTCCTGATGCGGTCCGCCTCGGCGTAGTTCTTCGCCGCCTTTGCGTCCGCTCTCTGCCTGATCATGTCTTCGATTTTTTCTTTCAGTTCAGCGTCGATCCCGTCGATCCCGTCTGCTTTTTCTTCGCTCTCTTTCGCCTTTTCGGCGGCGGCGAGCAGACCGAGCGAGAGGACTTCGTCGAATTTTCCGATCAGCGCGAGTTTCGTGCCGTCCGCGACCTTCGCCTTGAGGACGTCGTAAAGGGCGGTGAGGGCCATCGAGGTGTTCAGATCCGAATCGAGCGCGTCGCGGAAAGAAGCGTCGAGGCGCGCCGCCTCTTCTTTATCGCCGTCGGCGATCTCTGCGGGTCCCTTGAGCGCGGCGACTTTTTTGACGAGCCCCGCGTACGAGGACGCGGCTCCGTCGAGCCCTTCCCACGAGAACGTCAGGTTCTTGCGGTAGTGCGAACCGAGGCAGAAGAGCCGGTAGGCGAGCGGATCGTAGCCCTTCTCTTCGAGCAGGGAGACGGTCAGGAATTCGCCGGACGATTTGCTCATCTTGCCGTGATTCGTATTCAGATGGTGGACGTGGAACCAGAAATTGCACCATTTGTGGCCGAGGTAAGCCTCGCTCTGCGCGATCTCGTTCGTGTGGTGCGGGAACGCGTTGTCGATACCGCCGCAGTGGATATCGAGCCGCTCGCCGAGATACTTCATGCTGATTGCGGAGCACTCGATGTGCCAGCCGGGATATCCGAGCCCCCACGGGCTCTCCCATTTCAGTTCCTGATCCTCGAACTTCGATTTCGTAAACCAGAGGACGAAGTCGGTCTTGTTTTTCTTCGCCGCGTCGACGCCGACGCCCTCTCGGACGCCCTCTTCGAGATCCTCCGCGTCGTGGCGGTTGAACACGTAATATTCGTCGAGCTTCGAGGTGTCGAAATACACGTTTCCGTCGGAGACGTACGCGTGGCCGTTCTCGACCAGCGCCTCGACGACTTTGATGAACTCGGCGATCTCCGTCGTCGCAGGGACGACGGTGGCGGGTTTTCTTATATTCAGTTTTTCGCAGTCCGCGAAGAACGCGTCGGTGTAGAACCGCGCTATGTCCATCACGGTCTTTTTCTCTCGGCGCGCTCCGGCGAGCATCTTGTCCTCGCCTGTGTCGGCGTCGGAAGTCAGGTGGCCGACGTCGGTGATGTTCATCACGCGCTTGACGTCGTAGCCCGAATAACCGAGATATTTCTCGAGGACGTCCTCCATTATGTAGGTGCGGAGGTTTCCGATATGGGCGAAGTGATAGACGGTCGGGCCGCAGGTATACATCCTCACGACGCCCGGCTCGTTCGATACGAACTCGTCCTTTTCTCTTGTCAGGGTGTTATACAGTTTCATATTTTTCAATCTCCTCCGGGAGAACTTCTTTTTTCTTTTTGGTCACGAACCAGACGCCCGCGACAGACGCGGCGGCGCATACGAAGAATACGCAAAGGTCAAGGGTGACCGTACCGATCATATCGGGCGCCAGCGTCGCTATGAGGTTGAACCCGAAATGGCAGAGCATTACGGGGTAAAGGGATCTGTGCCTCAGGAAGATGCACGCCTGAACGACGCCGAACGCCGAGGCGTATATTATCGCGATCGGCGTACCGTGCGCTATGCCGAAGGCGAGGGACGAAAAGATGACGGCAAGGACGCTCGGGAACGCGGGAGACAGACGCGAACAGAGGATTCCGCGGAAGAGGAACTCCTCCGTTGCTGGCGCCATTATCACGGCGGCGATGAAAACGAGGATGAACGATTCGCCGCCGAGAAGCGGCTCGTACGTCTCTTCAAACGAGGAGATGAAAAAGTCGGGCCACGGGATAATATCGACGATATACGTGACGACCCTGTTGAGGGCGACGCCCAGAACGAGCGATACAGCGCAGACCGAAATCGGCGCTTTTATGAAACCGATCTCATGAAAATAGTTTTTCCTCGGGATGACGCCGAGCCTGTCGCGCCTCTTCTGTCTTATCGTGAAAATGACCGTAACGGTCGCCAGAAACAGGACGGAAGACAGAACGGAGATGAGCGTCACGTACCCGTTGATCTTTTCCATCATCAGACGGCTGACGTACGCGCCTCCCATTCTCAGCGCGTCGGGATCCGACATGACTGATATCGCTATCGGGATAATGAATGCGAAAGACAGGACGGTCTGAGCGGCGAGCCAGATGCCGATATAGAGGAAGAAGGAGCCTATCGCGCGTCCCTTAGAGCGCGGAGGCTCGTACGGGAAAAGAAGGGAAGAACCGCACCGGCGGCAGAAGTTCGCATTCGGGTGCGCCTCGGCGCCGCAGCTTTTACAGATCTTTTTCACGTCAGTCTTTTTTTCCTCCGAGTTTGTCTTCAAGAGCGGCGAGCCGTTCTTTCACTTTTGCGAGTTCTTCGGCGACGGGGTCGGGAACGTTGACCTGGTCGAGGTCGAACTCGTCCTTTACCCTGACGCCTTCTTTTTTGACGATCTTTGCCGGGATCCCGACTGCGGTCGAATCGGCGGGAACGTCGCCGAGGACCACGGCGCCCGCGGCGATCTTCGCATTGTCGCCGACGGTGAACGCGCCGAGAAGTTTCGCGCCCGCTCCTACCATAACGCCGTTGCCGAGCGTCGGGTGGCGTTTGCCCGATTCCTTGCCCGTACCGCCGAGCGTGACTCCCTGATAAAGGGTGCAGTTGTCTCCGATTATCGCGGTCTCGCCTATTACGACGCCCGATCCGTGGTCGATGAAGAGCCCTTTTCCTATCTTCGCCGCCGGGTGGATCTCGATGCCGGTCAGAAACTTCGAGAACTGCGACAGAGCGCGCGCGGTGACGTGCGCGCCGTTTTTGTCGAGGGCGTGCGCGGCGCGGTACATCGCGAGCGCGTGGAAGCCGGAATAAAGAAGGATGACTTCAAGGCGTCCTCTCGCGGCGGGGTCGCGGCGGCAGATCGAATCGACGTCCGCGATGACGGAACGCAGACCGCGGCCTATCGCAGAGCTCCCCTCCGGTTTTTTGATCCTGATATCGATTTTTGCCATATCATCCTCCGAAAACAAACGTTTATCCAGTTTACGTTCTTAACATATTACTCTATCATAATTCGCGCGGTTTGTAAAGATTTTCGGGCAAAAAACGGAACGCGGGAGGGCGTACGGGACGCATGCGGTTCAAATAATTCGCTCGGAGCGCCGTTTTGAGGCGTTTTTTTCTTTCATTTCGGGACGATTTGTGGTACAATTATCTATGTATGAGCAAAAATCGGGGAGGTGACGGAGGCTGTGAGTTCGGGGCGCGCAAAGACCTGCTTTTTTACCGGGCACAGATCGCTGCCGCGCGGGGCGGACGGGGCGCTCGTCGCCGAGCTTGACGTCACGCTCAGACGGCTCCGTTTCGACGGGTATACCGATTTCGTCTGCGGCGGGGCGGTCGGATTCGACACCGTCGCCGCCTGCCGCGTTGCCGCGGCGGCAAAACGGGATCCCGGATTCCGGCTGATCCTCGTTCTTCCGTGCCGCGATCAGACGGCGCTGTGGAAGAAGACGGAGGACGTCGCCCTGTACCAGAAACTCAAGGGGCTCGCCGCCGAGGTCGTCTACGTCCGCGACTTCTTCGACGACGGCGTGATGCTCGAGCGCGACCGTATGATGGCGGACATGAGTTCGCTCTGCGTCGCGTACTACGACGGGCGAAAAGGGGGCGGCACCGCGTACACGGTCCGCTACGCCGAAAAGCTGGGCCTTCCCGTCGTAAACCTCTATGACAAAGTTAATAATATTTCCTGAAAGGACTTTTTCGATATGGAACACAAACTCAACAAACTCACCGGCAGAGAGGGGAACCGCCCCGTCCTTACGATCGTTATGGACGGCGTTGGACTCGCGAGGGAGGTCGAGTCCAACGCGGTCTTCACCGCGCGCACCCCGAATCTTGACAGAATAATGAGAGACTATCCGACCGTCGCTCTCAAGGCGCACGGCACGGCCGTCGGTCTTCCGTCCGACGACGATATGGGCAACTCCGAGGTCGGACACAACGCGCTCGGCTCCGGTCAGGTCTTCGCGCAGGGCGCGAAGCTCGTCACCGAGAGCATCGAGAGCGGCAAGATGTTCGCCTCCGACACGTGGCGCTGGCTCACCGACGGCGTGAAGGCGTCGGGCGGGACGCTCCACTTCCTCGGCCTGTTCTCCGACGGCAACGTTCACTCGCACATCGACCACCTCAAGGCGATGCTCACCCGCGCCGCCGACGAGGGGATCGGGAAAGTCAGAGTACATATCCTCCTCGACGGCAGAGACGTCGGCGAGACGTCCGCGCTCGATTACGTGATCCCGTTCGAGTCCTTCCTCGCCTCGCTCCGCGAGCGCGGCTGCGACGCCCGGATCGCGTCCGGCGGCGGCAGGATGAAGATAACGATGGACCGCTACGAGGCGAACTGGGCGATGGTCCGCGACGGATGGTATACCCACGTTCTCGGCGAGGGCAGACAGTTCGCGTCTGCCGAAGAGGCGATCGTGGCGTACAGGAACGAGTTTTCCGTAATCGACCAGGACCTCCCGGCGTTCGTCATCGCCGAGGGCGGGAAACCGGTCGGCGCCGTTGAAGACGGCGACAGCGTGATCTTTTATAACTTCAGGGGCGACCGTTCGATCGAGATCTGCCGCGCGTTCGAAGGCGGCGCGGACTTTGACAAATTCGACAGAAAGAGAGTCCCCGCCGTTCGTTTCTCGGGCATGCTCGAATACGACGGTGACCTGCACATACCGAGCAAATACCTCGTCAGCCCGCCCGAGATCACCAACACGATGGGCGAGTACCTTACCGAGTCGGGCCTCTCGATCTTCGCGATCTCCGAAACGCAGAAATACGGCCACGTGACCTATTTCTGGAACGGAAACCGAAGCGGCAAATTCTCCGAGGAGCTCGAGGAATACGTCGAGATCCCGTCCGACGTCGTTCCGTTTGAACAGAGGCCGTGGATGAAGTGCGCCGAGATCGCCGACCGCGTCATCGAGGCGCTGCGCTCCGGCAAATACGACTGCATCCGCGTCAACTTCCCGAACGGCGACATGGTCGGCCACACCGGCTCGCTCGACGCCACCGTCTGCGCGATGGAGGCGCTCGACCTGCAGCTCGGACGGATCCTTCCCGTCGTCGACGAGGTCGGAGGCGTCGCGATCGTGACCGCCGACCACGGCAACGCCGACGAGATGGCGGAGATCGACAAGAAGACGGGCGAACCGAAGAGGAACGCCGACGGCACGTACAAAGCCAAGACGTCCCACACGCTCAACCGCGTTCCGTGCGTGATCTACGACAACGCGAAGAAACTGTCGTACACGGTCAAGGAAGACGAGGGTCAGTTCGGTCTGTCGTCCGTCGCCGGAACGGTCGTCAACCTCATGGGTTACGAAAAGCCCGAAGTCTGGGACGAAAGTATTATTGAGGTCAAATAAGAGGAAATCTTATGTTTTATCAAAGCGGGATCCTTTTGAGATCCTCCGCGCTCGAACTCCCGCGCGCGGCGCACGGATTCTCGACGCGCCTCGGCGGCGTCAGCGCCGACCCGGCGACGCGCGAGATGAATCTCGCGTTCGGCAGAGAAGACCCCGATCCGGTCGTTTACGAGAATATCGGGATCTTCGCCCGCGCCGTCACGGACGGGCGGTACGGCGGGGAGCGCGTGATATGCGCCCCGCAGATCCACTCGGACAAGATACGGTACGTGACGCCGGCGGACGCGGGAGACGGGGTGACGCGCAGAAGTCCCGACGACGAGGGATTCGACGGTTTCGTCACCGACAGACCGGGCGTTATCCTCACCGTGAGGATCGCCGACTGCGTACCGATCCTCTTCGCGGGGCTGAGGGAAGACGGCTCGCCCGCCGTCGCCGCAACTCACGCGGGATGGCGCGGAACGGTCGCGGGCATAGCGGCGCGGGCGGTCGAAAAGCTGACGGCGCTCGGCGTCCCGAAAAGCGGGATCGCGGCGGCGATCGGTCCGCATATAGGGTCCTGCTGTTTTGAAGTGAAAGAAGATTTCAGAAGCGCGGTGAGAGCCGCGCGCGGCGCGGGATTCGCGTCCCGCCACATAAAGGACCGCGGCGGGTCGCTTTACGCTGACCTGACCGGCATGAACCTTGAGATCCTCGCGGAAGCGGGGATAGGGGCGGAGCGGATCGACGTTGCCGCCGACTGCACCGCCTGCCGTCCCGACCTTTTCCACTCGCACCGGAAAACGGGCGGCAGACGCGGCGCCATGGGCGCCGCGGTCGCAATTCTTGATGAGGAGACGGCTCTATGATCGAAGTCAGAAACGTATTCAAGCAATACGGGAACGTCACGGCGCTCGACGACGTTTCGTTCACCGTGAACGAGGGAGAGATCGTCGGATTTCTCGGGCCGAACGGCGCGGGCAAGTCGACGATGATGAACATCGTCACCGGATATCTCTCCTCCACGTCCGGCGAGGCGTCCGTCTGCGGTATCGACGTTCTCGAGAATCCCGACGAGGCGAAGAAGAAGATCGGGTATCTTCCCGAACAGCCGCCGCTGTACCGCGAAATGAAGGTGTCCGAATACCTGAATTTCGTCTACGATCTCAAAAAGTGCACGCTCAACAGGAAAGCGCACCTCGACGAGATCATGGCGGTGACGAAGATAGCGAACGTGAAGGGTCGGGTGATCGGCAATCTCTCCAAGGGTTACAGACAGCGCGTAGGCATAGCGCAGGCGCTCGTGGGCAACCCGCCCGTGATGATCTTCGACGAGCCCACGGTCGGCCTCGACCCTAAGCAGATCATCGAGATCAGGAACCTCATCAGAAATCTCGGAAAGAACCATACGGTGATCCTCTCGACCCATATCCTCTCGGAGGTCCGGTCGGTCTGCGACAGGATCCTCATTATCAACGAAGGACGGCTCATAGCCGACGAGAAGACCGAAAACATAGCCCGCGCGGCGGCGTCCGACCGCAAGTACACCGTCAAGGTGGCGGGTCCGCGCCGCGACGTTCTCCGCGAGCTGCGCGCGCTGAACGGCGTTCGCCTTGCCGAGGACACCGGCGACGGAGACGCCGACGGCGCCGTCTTCGCGGTCGAGGCGGAGCGCGGGATCGATATCAGAAAACAGATGTTCAATATGCTCGCCGCGAAGGGGTGGCCTATAATGGAGCTGACCCCGCGCGGGATGTCGCTCGAAGAGGTCTTCGTCATGATAACGGACGAGGACGAGAGAAGAAGGACCGCGCCGGGGACGCGCGGCGGAAGGGAGGGATGACGGCGTGACTGCGATATTCAAACGCGAACTCCGTTCGTATTTCTCGACTCCGCTCGGGTACGTTTTCTCGGCGGTCTATCTCGCCGTGTCCGGATTCCTTTTCGCCCTTCTCACCCTGAGAGCGTCGTCGTCCGACGTTTCCTCTTATTCCTCGATGATGATCTTCGGTTTCGTCGCCCTTCTTCCTCTTCTTACGATGAGATCGTTCTCGGAGGAAAAAAGGCTCAAAACGGACGCGCTCCTTCTGACGTCTCCGGTCTCGGCGACCGGGATCGTTCTCGGAAAATATCTTGCGTCGCTGACCGTATTCGCCGGTAATCTGCTCCTCTCCTGCGTGTATATCATCTCTCTCGGGAAATACGCGGCGGAGCACAGCCCGGTCAGCCCGGCGCGCACTTTCGGGTGCTTTTTCGCGATGTTCCTCGTCGGCGCGTGCTTTATCGCGGTCGGCACGTTCGTGTCGTCCCTGACGGAAAATCAGGTCGTCGCGGCGGTGGGGACGATGGCGATCCTCTCCTTCTTCGCGGCGATCGCTCTGTTCAACGGGATGATCGACTCGTACGCGATCCGCACCGTCCTCTCTTGGATCTCCCTTTACTCGCGGTTCACGAACTTCACCTACGGAATGTTCGATTTCGCGGCGCTTCTCTACTATCTGTCGTTCGCGGCGGTGTTCGTTTTCCTCACCGTCCGGGTGACCGAGAGACGGCGCTGGATATGAGGGGAGGGGCGAGCCTTGAATAAGAATAAACTTTTCGGAAAGAAATTCAGATACCGCTCCACCACCCTTTTGTTCTGCGTTCTGTTCATCGCCGTGATCGTTCTGTTCAACGCGGTCTTCACCGCGCTCGCGTACCGCTTCGGCTGGTACGTAGACATGACGAACGAGGCGGTCTTCACTCTCTCCGACGAATCGAAAGAATACGTCGCGGGGATAAACAAGCCGATCGATATCTATTTCGCGTCCGATCCGGATACGCTTATGGCGGACGAGGATATGCGCTACGTTTATTCGACCGCCCGTCAGCTCGAAGAGGCAATCGACGGCGTGAAGATAAAGTGCGTCAACGTCGTCAAGAACCCCGGATTCTTCAAGGAATTCTACTCGACCGCGGCGACCGATATCACCTCGAAATCAGTCGTCGTCAGATCGGGCACGGAGTCCCGCGTTCTAACCCCGCAGTCGTTCTTCGTCTTCAACGAGGACGGCAAGCGGTGGGGATATCAGGGCGAATACCGCTTCGTCTCCGCGATAATGCAGGTGACCGAGACGGACGCGCCCGAGGTGATCTTCACGACGGGCCACGGCGAGGATATCGACGGCGCCTCGACGCTCGCGCAGCTTTTCTGGGACTGCGGTTTCGAGGTGCGCGTAGCCGATCTCTCCCGCGAGGAAGTCGGCGAGGACTGCCGCATCATAGTGATCTATGATCCGATCTACGACTTCATCGGAGCCGAGGCGGAGGACAAAAACAAGAACGAGATAACGAAGATCGACAAAATGCTCGACGGACTCGGCGGACTGCTCGTATTCGAGAGCCCCGATCACTCGGGCAAGCTCACCAACCTCAACGAATTTCTGAGAGAATGGGGGATCGCGTACCGCTCCGACGTCAAGGTGCGCGACTATGACCACTCGCTCAGTACGGACGGTTATTCCGTCTTCACCGAATACGCCCCGACCGACACGCTCGGCGGCTCGTTCCTCACCGAGATGATCGACCTGACTTCCTCGCCCAAGGCGGTCATAAGGGAAGCGTCCCCGATCGACGTCCTCTGGGAGAGCGGCGGCGACCTCTCCGGTTCCCGCTCCGTCTCGGCTATGCTCCGCTCGTATCCCGGCGCGGAACTGACGGGGTCGGACGGCGTGATCGAGACGGGAACTTACGACCTTCTCACGATGAGCCTCGAGACGAGGATCATCGACAACAACAGATACTATTCGTACGTCGTCGCGGCGGGCTCGCCCACGTTCGGATCGAACAGCTACCTCGTCAGTAACGCGTACGGCAACAGCGACATAATCTATTCGACGATGAAGTGGGTCGGCAGAAACGGCATCCTTGCCGATCTCGACATGAAGCCGTTCGACGACGCGACCCTCACCGTTTCGGTCAGCGAGGCGAACGGCCACGCGGTCTGGATGACGACGGTCCTTCCCGCGATCGTCGCGATCGTCGGAATCGCCGTCCTCATAAGGAGAAAACACTCATGAAGAAAAAGCGCATGATCGCGCTGATCGCGCTCGGGGTCACT
Source organism: Clostridia bacterium (assembly GCA_017428635.1). Lineage (GTDB taxonomy): Bacteria > Bacillota > Clostridia > Oscillospirales > CAG-272 > RUG11130. Next base: position 47,574 of record JAFRQK010000037.1, read on the forward strand.
GTGATTCTTCTTGCGGCGGCTTTCATCGCAGTTCAGAATATCTTGAAGACCGATGAAGAGCAAAAAGCGCCGCCGACGCTCCTGCCCGAGGAACTTCTCGGCGAGGGAGACCCCGGCGAGCGGATCGAAAAAACGACGTATCTGCTCATGTTCCCGAGGCGCGACCGCAGCTCGATCAAGTCGATCGAGATACACAACGAATACGGGCAGTACACGCTCGTCCGCTATACCGACGAGACGTTTTACCTCGCCGAACTGCCGGGAGCGCCTCTCATCGACGAGACGGTGGCTTCCGCCGTCGTCGCGTCGGGATACGTTCTCGTAACGGACCGCGTCGTCGACAGCGCGACGGAGGAAGAACTCGCGGAATACGGTCTTGACGATCCGCAGGCGTGGTGGGTGCTTACCGATACCGCCGGCAAAGAGTACCGAGTCAACGTAGGCGACAGGATGGTCTCCGGCGACGGATATTACTGCTCTTTCGAGGGCAGGGGAGCGGTCTACACGCTCGGCGCGTCGCTCGAATCGTCGATCCTCGCGCCGTGCGAGCATTACGTGACCGCCGCGATGACGTCCGGGATCACTCAGAACAACTATTTCGATATCGAAGAGTTCACGATCTTCCGCGGCAACGATCCGTTCGTCTCGGTCACGCAGTGCGACCCGGAGGAGAAACTCAATCCCGACGCTATCGTCGAGGCGAAGCTCGCGTATCCCGCGGGGTACCGCGCGAACGATTCCTTCTACATCGGCGTTATCAGCGGATTCGTCTCCCTCGCGGGCGACGAGACGGCTGCGATCGTCAGAAGCGAAGAGGATTACGAACGGTTCGGTCTCAAAGACGCGCCTTACACCGTCCATTTTTCGCTTGAAGGGAACGATTACGACTTCTTCTTCTCGGACGTTCAGCCCGACGGATACGTTTACGGCATATCGAATCTGCTCGACTACTCGCTGATCGCGCGCTTTGAGGGCGACTCGATGAGCTGGCTCCGGGCGGGACTGTTCAACTGGGTCGCCGACTACCCGCTCCAGATCAACATAACGACCGTTTCCTCCCTGCGCGTCAGGACGGAAGACCGCGATATCACGTTTGAACTGAAACACGGAACTGACGAAAAGGAGAACGCCACGCTCGACGTGACTTCCGACGTCGTATCGTTCGACAACGCGCATATCTATAATTTCCGTCAGTTCTACAAGACGGTGATCGGCTCGAAGATCAAAGGCGATTCGTCACTCACCGAAGACGAGCGCGCCGCGCTCGCCGCCGATGAGAGCAAAGCCATATTCCGCATCACCTTCAACACGACGGACGGCAAGGAGATCGAATACGGCTTCTGGCGCGCCACCACGCGCGAGGCGCTCCTCACCGTGAACGGCAAGGGCGACTTCTACATCAATATCGACTGGGCTGAAAAACTCGTCTCCGATCTCGAGCGGCTCATCGCCGGACTCGATATCGACTCATACGGAAAGGATTGAAAAAACCGTGACAAAGATACTCAGAATACTCGCGGGGGTGATCGTTTTGACGTTCCTCTTTTCCTGTACCGCGCCGGAAGACGGCGGCGTCGGCCGCACGACGGAGCCCGCGACGGAGCCCGCGCCGGGAACGGCGGAACAGAGCGAGAGCGAGTCCTCGGGCGTAGAGGGCGCGGAGATGGTCCGCGGCTTCTATCTCGGCGTCGAGAACTACGGCGCGCCCGGGACGTCAAAAGAGAATATCCCGAATTTCAGATACGTCTTCGAGGTCGCGGGTGAAGAGGTCTCTTATCCCGCGGCGGCGGATGAAAACTACACCGTTCAGAATACCCTGAAGCGCGGCTCCGATTTCGTGCTGACGGTCGAGGACGGCGTGATAACGGCGGCGCGCGACGTGACGGAGGACCCGTACGTATATTACCCGCCGATCAGCGGGGAACCCGGCGTCAGGACGATCAAGAACCTTATCAAAACCGCTCTCGGTCCCGTCGGCAGTACTCTCTACGTCTACGGCGGCGGGTGGAACTGGCAGGACGACGGCAGCTCCGTCGCCGCGACGTCCGTCGGCCTTTTCTCCGACTGGGCGTGGCAGTTTGATATAAACAACGCCGATTACGAGTACGACGCGGACGACCCGACGGTGAGTTATTTCCCGAACGGCGGATTCAACGAATACTGGAACGCGGGGCTCGACTGCTCCGGGTATCTCGGCTGGTGCGTCTACAACGTGCTGAATACCGAGAGCGGCGGCGGGGGTTACGTTACCGCGTCGACCTCGTTCGCGTCCTCTCTCGCCGAGCGCGGGCTCGGCACGGTCACGGCGGGCACGCCCGTTCCGACGCTCGAGAATTATAAACCCGGCGATATAGTCAGCATAAAGGGGCACGTCTTCATGATAATCGGCGTGTGCACCGACGGCTCCGTCGTGATAGCGCACTCGACCGTAACGGAGAGCAGAACGGGTCACAAGGGCGGCGGCGTTCAGATCTCCGCCGTCGGATGGACTAAAGCGTGCGAGGCGTACGCGGTCGCAGACCGCTTCATGGCGACGAACTACCCCGTATGGAACGCGAGATACGAGACCGATCTGAAGGACCCGTCCGTTTATTTCCCGGGCGAGGGCGGATCCGTCTTCACGTGGTCCGAGAGCGTCCTGCCCGATCCCGACGGTATACGCTCGATGCTCCCCGACCGCGTTCTTGAAGCGTCAAAGGGCTGAAAAATTGCTGTTGACAACCGCGTTTCGCGGTGATATAATACCCTACACGGAGAACAAGCCGTAAAGATCACGGCGCGAACAGAGAACGAGCGGCGGGGCAATATGGAAACCCCGGCTGAGACCGCTTCGGCGCACGCCTTCCCGGTACCGCCTCCCCCGCATTGCGGGCAATCGAATACAATGAAGTAAAAGCTCGGGTGGAACCGTGCGGAAAAGTTTATTCGCACCCCGGACAGAAAAGATCTGTCCGGGGCGCTTGTAATTTTACGGAGGAATATCATGTTCAAAATCAACTTCGGCGACAAAATTTTCGAAGCGGAGGCGCCGCTGTCGGTCTACGAGGCGGCGCGCGGCGCGGAGCTGCCGATGCTCGGCGTTCTCGCCGCGTCTGTCGGCGGGAAAACCGTCGAGCTGACGCATATACTCGACGCGGACGCGGAGGTGAAGCTTCTCACGTTCGACGACGCGGAGGGCCGCCACGCCTTCTGGCACACGACGTCCCATATCCTCGCGCAGGCGGTCAAGCGCCTGTTCCCCGAGGTCCGGCTCGCGATCGGACCCGCAATCGAGCAGGGATTTTACTACGACTTCGACGTGAATGAACCGTTCAAGCCGGAAGATCTGGAAAAGATCGAGGGCGAGATGAAGAAGATCGTCAAGGAGAATATCCGCCTCGAGCGGTTCACCCTCCCGCGCGATGAGGCGATCGCCCTCATGCAGGAGAGGGAAGAACCCTACAAGGTCGAGCTGATCCGCGATCTGCCGGAGGGCGAGGAGATCTCCTTCTACCGTCAGGGCGACTTCACCGATCTCTGCGCCGGACCGCACCTCTTCTCGACCGGTCCCGTCAAGGCGTTCAAACTCACTTCCGCTACGGGCGCGTACTGGCGCGGCGACGCAAGTAAAAAAATGCTCTGCCGCGTTTACGGCACGTCGTTCCCGACGAAGGACGAACTTAAAGAACACCTCGACCGAATCGAGGAGGCGAAACAGAGAGACCACAAGAAACTCGGCCGCGAGATGGAACTCTTCATGTTCCACGAGACGGCTCCGGGTATGCCTTACTTCCTCCCCCGCGGATGGACGCTTTACAACGCGCTTCTCGAATACTGGCGCGGCGAGCACAGACTTCACAACTATCAGGAGATCTCCGGTCCCGTTCTGTCCGAAAAACAGCTCTGGGTCACGAGCGGCCACTGGGACCACTATCAGGACGGCATGTTCGTCATCCCCTCCGACGAGAATACGACCTTCGCGATGAAGCCGATGAACTGCCCGAACGCGATCAACGTGTTCCGCAGCCGTCAGCGCTCATACCGCGAACTTCCGATCAGATATTCGCAGACCGACGTCATCCACAGAAAAGAGAAATCGGGTGAACTCAACGGTCTGTTCCGCGTTCAGCAGTTCCATCAGGACGACGCTCACATCTTCGTCGAGGAGAGCGGCATCGAGTCGGAGATCTCCGATATCATGGATATCGCCAAGACGATCTACGGCACGTTCGGGCTGACATATACGGCCGAGCTGTCGACCAGACCCGACGACTACATGGGCGACCTTGAACTCTGGAACAAGGCGGAGGAATCGCTTAAAGCGATCCTCACCCACAAGTTCGGCGCGGACGGATTCGAGATCAACGAGGGCGACGGCGCGTTCTACGGACCGAAGATCGACCTCGGAATGAGAGACTGCCTGGGCAGACAGTGGCAGATGGGTACGATCCAGCTCGACTTCCAGCTGCCCCTCAACTTCGACCTCAAATACGTCGCGGAGGACGGCTCGATGAAGCGTCCCGTCATGATCCACCGCGCGATCTTCGGATCGATGGAGAGATTCATCGGCATCATCACCGAGCATTTCAAGGGTCAGTTCCCGTTCTGGCTCGCCCCCGTCGAGGTCGGCGTCGTTCCGATCAGAACGGACCACAACGCCTACGCCCGCCGCGTCGTCGCGGCGCTCGAGGACGCCGGCATCCGCACGGACGTCGACTATACCGACCAGAACATGAAAAACAAGATCCGTCACCACAAGGAAGAGAGAGCGCCTTACGTTCTCGTACTCGGAGACTCCGAGGCGCAGAACGGAACGGTCTCCGTCAACGTGCGCGGATCGCAGGAGAGCGTGAGGGGCGTGCCGCTCGAGGCGTTCGTCCGCCGCGCCGCCGAAATGAAGAAAAAACACGAACTCGAGCTTGAGGTTGATTTCAGATGAGATGGCTTGCTGAATTCGTAGAAAAACTCGACGTGCCGTGGCAGGTCCTCTTCTGGATCGGGATCATCATCGTATCGATCATTCTGGTCTGGGCGGTGTCGAAGATCGTCAAGGGCATTATCCGCAAGATCGGCAAAAAGAAAAAGGCGCTGCACATCGTATTCTTCGGCAACGTCGCGAGTTTTGCGGTCGCGGTCGCCGTGATCATCCTGATCGTCTCGTCGTTCAACGGCGCGAACGCCGTCTGGAAGACGATGCTCGGCGGAACGGCGATCGTTTCCGCGGTGCTCGCTTTCGCCGCGCAGGACGTCATCAAGGATATCCTCGCGGGTCTTATGATCTCGCTCAACAAACCGTTCGACATCGGCGACAGGATCGTCCTTGACGACGGTACGGCGGGGATCGTCGAGGATATGACGCTCCGTCACGTCGTCATCCGCACGCTTCTGACTTTCAGGGTCGTGATCCCGAACAGCAAGATCAACGCGATGCTCCTGACGAATTACAGTTACAAGCGCAAGGACAGATCGGTGGAACTGTTTTACTCGGTCGGGTACGACAGCGATATGGATCTCGTGAAAAAGACGATCGCGAAGGCGGTCGAGGAAAGCCCGTATTCGTATCCCGCGCTGAAGGATGAGGACGGGAAAGAATATTACGCGCCCGTTCTGTTCCGCCGCTTCGCGGACAGCGCGCTGATCATGTCAGTCGCCGTGTACTATAAGCGCGGATCGCCGACGGAACTCGTGATCGACGACGTGAACGTCCGCGTCAGGGAAGCGCTCATCGCCGCCGGTATCGAGATACCGTACAACTACGTGAACGTAGTGAACAAGGACAAATAACGAAAGTGAGCCCCGCGGCAGCCCGCGGGGCTCAATTCATGCGCCGGAACGGCGCAATTCACGGAGCGTCTTTCCGCTTGCGGAAAGCGTGAGAATTCATGACGGCGCAGCCGTCAATTCATAAAAAAGGGACGGTTCAAAAAGAACCGTCCCCGTTTTATCGTGCCGAAACGATCTTATTTTCTTCTTATGATCCTGAAGATCAGAGGAAGTACGTTCGCCGCTATCGCGGTGATGATGAAGAAATAGAAGAGAACGCCGGCGAAGCTGATGCCGATCGAAGCCCTGACGCCTACGACGATCATTCCGATCATATTGATCAGGAACCAGAGGCACGACGCGCCCGCGAGGATCAGCAGGTCGAAGTAGTTCACTTTCTTGAGGAACATCTTGAACATGACCCACACGATCGCGGTGATGAAGATCACCATGAAGATGTGACGGAACACGGACAGCGCGCCCAGACCGAGACCGGTCTCCGCGTCGAGCATCGACGCGCTCGAGAATCTGTTAGCGAAAACGTTGATGATGCTGAAGAAGAACGCCGCGAGCGTGATGAAGAGCGCCAAGACCGAGTAACGGGAGAGATCGCCCGCTATCGTATCCTTGACCGGGTTGAATTTGAAGTCCTCTTTTTTGAAACCGATATCGGAGCCGGAGATCACCGGAGTTCCGGTCTTCTGCGGTTTCGGCTGCGGCTGAGCCTGCGGCTGGGGCTGCTGATACTGAGGCTGGGGCTGTGCCTGCGGCTGCGGCGGGACCTGTTCCTGCTGAGGCGCGGCCGGGCCCTGAACTGCTCCGCATTTCGGGCAGAACGCCGCCTCGTCTGCGAGCTGCGCTCCGCATTTCTTGCAGAATTTTGCCATAACTTTACTCCTTTTCAGTATTGTGATTTTTATTATTCACCGGCGTCGCCGGAAGGGTACCGATCAGTTATTCTTTTCTTTTTCCGCTTTTCTTTTCCTTCTTCTCTTCTTAGCGACGGAGAAGATGACGGCGCCGACGATTCCGAGAACGACGCCCGCGATACCCGCTTTCTTCGCCTTGTCGGACGAGCCGCGGACTTTCGTCTCGCGCCTCTTGGAGAAGAGCCACCTTATATTCTCCGGATCCCCGTACGCAGGGGTCCACACGTCGTGACCTGCGTCGGGATATTCGACGTATTTGATCTTCGCGCCACCGAGCACCTTGATCGCGCGGTACATCTCGCGCGTTCCTTCAGGCGGGACGCACGTGTCGAGCGCGCCGTGGAAAGTCCGGATCGGTATCAGGGCGAGCTGTTTGGCCTCCGAGGGGTCGCCCGCTCCGCAGACCGGCATCGCGGCGGCGAAGACGGAGGGATGGCGCATGATCATATCCCATGTTCCGTAACCGCCCATGGAAATACCCGAGATATACACCCGACCGCGGTCGACGTTGTACTCGCGGTCGATCGACTTGATGATCTCCATGACCGCCTCGAGCTCGCGCGATTCGGGAACTTCGTCTATCGAGTAGTTGCCGTGCTCGAACGGCACGTTGACCCACTGCCTGTCAAGAGCGCACTGGGGAGCGAGGATGATACTTCTCCTCGCGGGGCTTTTCGGGTCCTCCCAGACGGGGTTGAAGTTGCAGCTTATCTGTTCCTCGTTGTCCGAGCCCCTCTCTCCCGCGCCGTGAAGGAGAACGAGGAGCGGATACATGACGCCGCAGTCGTAGTCCGCGGGGAGATAGAGCCGGTACGGAAGCTCAAATCCGTCCTGACCCACGTATTTTTCGTATCTGAAAAGACCGGTAACGTTTTTTCGTGCCAACAGTACCGCCTCCTTAAAGCAGTTTTTCAAGTCGTCCGACCGCTTCTTCCGTCGCCTCGGCGGAACCGAACGCGGTCAGTCTGAAATATCCCTCCCCGCATTTTCCGAACCCGGCGCCGGGCGTACCGACGACGGCGGCGCGGTCGAGGAGAAGATCGAAGAATTCCCACGAGGAAAGCCCCCGGGGACACCTCATCCATACGTAAGGGGAGTTGACGCCTCCGGTGAAGAACACGCCTCGCTTTGAGAGCGCTTCGGCGATCACCGCGGCGTTCTTGCGGTAATACGCGACGTTTTCCATCGACTGCCGTCTTCCCTCGGGCAGAAGCGCCGCTTCCGCTCCGCGCTGGACGACGTACGGGATCCCGTTGAACTTCGTCGCCTGCCGTCTCTCCCACAGCTTGTAGAGCGGAACGCCGCCTGCCCTGACGCCGTGAGGGATGACGAACCATCCGCATCTCGTCCCGGTGAATCCGGCGGATTTGGAGAGAGAACATATCTCCACGGCGCACTCGCGCGCGCCTTCGATCTCGTAAACGGAACGGGGGACGCCGTCTTCAGTGACGAACGCCTCGTACGCCGAATCGAAAATGATGAGCGAACCGGTGCGAATCGCAAAGTCGACCCACTGTCTGAGCCCGTCCTTAGTGAACGCCGCTCCGGTCGGGTTGCCCGGCGAGCAGAGATAGACGATATATCCCTCGCCCGTAAGGCCGTCCGGGGTCGGCAGAAATCCCGTTTCCTCGGACGTGGGCAGAAGCGTCACGCGCCTGCCCACCATCAGGTTGCTGTCGAGGTAGACCGGATAGACCGGATCGGGTATCAGGATCTCGTTGTCTCCGAATATATCGACCGCGTTGCCGCAGTCGCACTTCGCTCCGTCCGACGCGTAGATCTCCGATGCGGGCACGTCAAGGCCTAAGCGCCGGTAGTGGCCGCTGATCGCCTCGCGGAGAAAATCGTAGCCGTATTCCGGAGCGTATCCGCGGAACGTCTCCTTCACGCCCATCTCGCGGACGGCGGCCTCCATCGCCTCCGTCACCGCGGGGGCGAGGGGTAGGGTGACGTCGCCGATCCCGAGACGGATGATCTTCGCCGTGGGATCCGCTTCGGCGCGGGCTTTTACTCTTTTCGCGATCTCGGAGAAGAGATAACTCTCCGAGACGCGGCTGAAATTTTCGTTTGTTCTGATTTTGAGTTCCATAATTTGCCCTTTCGGGGATCAAAGGTAAAATTCGCCGTCGTAAACGGTCACGGCGGGGCCTTCCATAGTTACGCCGAGGTCTTCCCTGACGGTGATCGAGAGATCTCCTCCGCGCAGGCGGAGCGTCAGTTTCACGCCGGGCTTCGCTCTGTTCGTCAGGACTGCGGCGACTGCCGTCGCGCACGCGCCCGTTCCGCAGGCGAACGTCTCGCCGCTCCCTCTCTCCCACACTCTCATTTTTATAACGTTCGGGGCGATGAATTCGGCGAACTCCGTGTTCACCCGGTCGGGGAACGCGGGGTTGTTTTCAAAGACGGGGCCGATCGACTCTAAGTCGAGCGAGTCGACGTTCTCCGTGAAGATCACGGCGTGGGGGTTGCCCATCGAAACGGCGGTGAGCCGGTAATCGAAGCCGGGGACGCCCGAGGGAACTTCGATCGCGGCGTCGCCGTCGTACTTCGCGGGGACGAGGCGCGGTTCGGTGATCGCGCGCCCCATATCGACGGCGACCGATACGGCTTTGCCGTCCTTCACGCACAGGGTGAGCGTCTTGATCCCGCTCAGCGTCTCGACCGTGACGGTCTCGCCTTTCACGTATCCCCTGTCGTAAAGGAATTTGCCGACGCAGCGGATACCGTTACCGCACATTTTTCCCTCGCTGCCGTCCGCGTTGAACATCCTCATTTTCGCGTCGGCGACGGCGGACCGGCAGATCATGATGACGCCGTCCGAGCCGACGGAAAATCTCCGCGGGCTCATCGCGACGGCGAGTGCTCCTCCGTCCGGTTCGACGCCGTTCATACAGTCGATATACGCGTAGTCGTTTCCGATCCCGTGCATTTTCGTGAATCTGATCTTTTCCACCGCCGAACCTCCTTGCCGACACATTTTTCTTCACTTTATATTATCTTCCAACGGCGTGCTTTTGTCAATACTGCGCGCGAGTTTTTACAGAATATTCAAACGCGGATATTCCTTTTTACTTTAAAGTATGATAAAATAAAATCGGAGTATTACGGGGTTCGCCCCATGATGAAATAAAACGGAGATAAAAATGAGCATCGGTGAAACGGTCGCCGCCGTCAGCACCCCGAGGGGGACGGGCGGAGTGGCGGTCATAAGGATAACGGGAGACGGCACGCGGGGGGTGCTCGGACGCGTCTTCTCGCCCGCGGGCGGAGGGTCGCTCTTCGACCGTCCGCCGAGGACTGCCGTTTACGGCGAGGTGAAGGGCGCGGACGGGATCGCCGTCGACCGCGCGGTCGTCACGTTCTTCGAGGGTCCGCATTCGTTCACCGGAGAGGACGTGGGCGAGATATCGTGTCACGGCGGCGTAGCCGTGACGGCGTCGGTCTTCGGCGCGGTGCTTGAGGCCGGCGCGACCCCGGCGGGACCGGGCGAATTCACGAGGCGCGCCTTCATAAACGGGAAAATGACGCTCTCCGAGGCGGAGGCGACGGGACTGCTGATCTCCGCCGACACGCCCGAGAGGATGAAACTCGCGGGAGCCGCCGCGGACGGGACGCTGAGCAGGACTATAACCTCGGTCACGGCGAAACTGACTTCCGCTCTGGCGTCGCTCTGCGCCGTCATCGACTATCCGGACGAACTCGTCGAGGACGGAGAGATCGACCCGGAGGGAGAGATCCTCTCCGCGGTGTGCGGAGCGAGGGAACGGATCGAAAAGATCCTGTCGACCTACAAAAGGGGGTCGGCGGTCGTGAGCGGTGTGCGGACCGTGATCTGCGGCGCGCCGAACGTCGGAAAAAGTTCGCTTTTCAACGCCCTGACGGGCGAGGACGACGCGATCGTCACCGAGATCGCCGGAACGACGAGAGACGTGCTCAAAAAGACCGTTTCGTTCGGCGGCGTGACCCTTCTTCTGTCCGATACGGCGGGTCTCGGAGATCCCTCCGACAAGGTCGAGGCGATCGGGGTCGAACGGGCGAAAAAAGAGACCGAAAACGCGGAGCTGATCCTCGCCGTCTTCGACGGGAGCCGCCCGCTGACCGAAGACGAGAAAAAGACCGTCGGCGCTCTTCCGGAGGCGGCGAAGATCGCCGTGATAAACAAAAAAGACCTCGCCCCGGGCATGACGGAGGCGGATAAAAGACTTATTGAAGACCGGTTCGACGCCGCGGCGTCCGTTTGCGCGAAAGGCGGCGACGCGGAAGAGCTCGAGGCGGCGGTATCGTCGCTGTTCGACGGCGGAGCCGTCGACCTGACGCGCGACCCCGTGATCTGGGACGCGCGCCGCCGCGCCGACCTCTCGGTCGCCGCGGAGCTCCTCGCCCGGGCGGAGGAGATCCTCTCTTCCGGCGGACCCGCCGACGCCGCGTGCGCTCTGTGCGAGGAGGCGGAGGGCCGCGTCGCGATGACGGACGGCAGGGGAGTGTCAGAGGAGATCCTCTCGGAGATATTCTCGCGGTTCTGCGTAGGAAAATAACGGCAAAGGAGAAGAAAAGTTGCCTATCAAGATACCTCAGGAGCTGCCCGCATGGGACGCGCTCCAGAAAGAAAACATATTCGTCATGGACGAGCGGCGCGCCGTCACTCAGGACATCCGTCCGCTGCGCCTCGCCGTTCTCAATCTGATGCCCACGAAGATCACGACGGAGACGCAGATCATCCGTCTTCTGTCGAACACCCCGCTTCAGATCGAGCTCACTCTTTTGCGCACGAGTTCGCATAAGGCGCAGAATACGTCCGAGGAGCACATGGAGACGTTCTACCGGACGTTCGACGAGGTAAGGGGCGACCGTTTCGACGGTCTGATCATCACCGGCGCGCCCGTCGAGAACCTCGATTTCGAGGAGGTCGACTACTGGGACGAGCTGTGCGAGATCATGACGTGGTCGAAGTCGTCCGTCTTCTCGACGTTCCACATCTGCTGGGCGGCGCAGGCGGGTCTTTATCACCACTACAAAGTTCCGAAATATCCGCTTCCCGAGAAGCGCTCCGGCGTCTTCCGCCACGTGAATCTGATGCCGTCGCATCCTCTGATGAGGGGCTTCGACGGCGAGTTCTGGGCTCCTCATTCACGCCACACGGAGGTGAGGGCGGATGATATCGAAGCGACGGGCAAGCTTGAGATTTTGTCTTCATCTCCCGAGGCGGGCGTCTATATCGTCTCCTCGAAGAAGAGGCGTCTCTTCTACGTGATGGGCCACAGCGAATACGACACGGAGACGCTCGGCGAGGAATACCGCCGCGACCTCGGCCGCGGGATGGACCCGCACGTGCCTTCCCACTACTATCCGAACGACGACCCGAACGAGGAGCCCGTGAACAGGTGGCGCGCCCACGCGCATCTGCTCTTCTCGAACTGGCTCAACTATTTCGTATATCAGAACACGCCGTACGACCTCAGCAGACTGAAATCGGTCGACGACGAGTGAGAAAGGAATTGAATATGGACGACAGTACCGTTCCCCGACAAAGCATGAGAGAGACTTTTGCCGACCCCGGTCCCGAGTTCCGTCCCGCGCCGTTCTGGTCGTGGAATTCGGACATGGACGAGGCCGAGGTGAGACGGCAGGTCAGGGACTTCGCCGAGCACGGCTTCGGCGGCGCGTTCGCGCACGCAAGACAGGGCCTTATCACGGAATACCTGTCGGAGGATTTCTTCCGCGCGTGGGCGGCGGCGCTCGACGAATCTAAAAAGTGCGGAGTTTCGCTCTTTATGTACGACGAGAACTGCTGGCCCTCCGGTTTCGCGGGGGGACTGACGGTAGAGACCGGCGGCGAGGAGCTGATCGGCGATATCGCAAAGACGAGATTCGTCGACGCCGATGATCCTCAGTTCGGCGGAGAACTTCTCTTCGCGGCTCAGTGCGAGGAGGATTTCGTCCTCGGAGAAGATCTGACGGACGTCCCGCGCGAGGAGTGGGGAGAGCGCGCGAAGCGCATCATGGTCGTCTACCGCCTTGAACCTTATTCGGGCGGATGCGGAGGATATCCGTACGTCGATCTGACGAACCGGAAAACGACCGATACGTTCCTCAAAGTCACCTACGAGGAGTACTTCAAGCGGTTCGGGGACGATTTCGGCGGAGCGATCCCCGCGGTGTTCTCCGACGAGGCGAACATCCACAGCGAGGGGACGAACACCGTTCCGTACAACCCTCAGGTGATCGAAAAATACCGTGAGATCAGCGGTTTCGAGTTGAAGGACTGCATTCCCGCCGTCTTCCGCAACGTCACGTTCGCGAACGGTAATTACCGTCTGCCCGCTCCTGCGGAAAAACTCCGCCACGACTACTATCTCACGCTCCACACCCTCTGGATCGAGAATTTCGTCCGCCCCGTCGCGGACTGGTGCGGGGAGCACCGCATCGCGTGGACGGGTCACGATATAGAACACCAGTGGCCTCAGGCGCACGGCGGCAGGATCCTGCCGTCCGAGCAGCACACGTACGAGTTCAGGCAATGGCCGGGACTTGACCTGCTCCTGTGCGACCATCTGAGAGACTATCCCACCGAATTCGACAAGCTCGAGATGATCGAGATACGCTCCGCGGCGAACCAGTTCGGGAAAAAGAGAACGCTCTGCGAGGCGTACGGCGCGGGCGGGTATCAGTCGACCGTCGACGACTACAAAAGGATGGGCGACTATCTGCTCGTCAACGGCATCAACTTCTTCGTCCCGCACCTCTCGCTCTTCTCGTATATGGGTCTGCGCAAGAGGGATTGCCCGCAGTCGTTCGACAGCCGCCAGCCGTGGTGGCGCGAGTGGGCGGACTACAACGACTATTTCGCGCGCGGTTCGTTTATGCTGACGCGCGGGAAGATGGAGCAGCGCATCCTTTACCTCAACCCGTCGACGACGTCGTATCTCGTCCCGGGCGAGGAGGCGGAGGGCATAATCGACCACAGGGTCGATCCTCACGGCATCAACCCCGATATGGCGGATTTCCTCGAGCTGTTCGAGGGGCTTTGCGTTGAGGGATGGGACTTCGACCTCGGCGACGAGTATTCGATCGGTGACGCCGGTTCGGTCGGGGACGGGAAGTTCAGAGTCGGCGCGATGAGGTACGATACCGTCGTCGTCTCGAAGAACATGAAGAATATGTTCTCGTCGACGGCGCGCCTGCTTGAGGAATTCATGAAGGCGGGCGGCACGGTCCTCTCGACCGGAGACGGGGAGGAGGACGCCGCGTCATATATCGACGGCGCGGAGGGAAATTCGGCAACTGTCGAACTTCGTTCCGGGTGGTTCGCTCTCGGATCGCCCGACGCCGTACTCGACGCTCTGTCCGACAGGTTTGAAAAATACGCGTATTACGACCCGCTGCCCGGAGTGGCGTCGGCGTGCCGCCGCCTCGACGGCGGAGGGCAGACGTTCTTCATTGTCAACCACGCGATGGGCGACTACTCGACGAGAGTCGCACTGAAAGCGAAGACCGTCGCCCGCTGGGATATGGTCACGGGAGAGGTCGAGGGCGTCGAGGTCGAGGAGGAGAAGAACGGATACGTCTCGTTCCCGCTCACCCTTGAGCGATGCGAGAGCGCGCTGTTCGTGACGGACGGGGAGGAGCTTCCCGCGCCCGAAAAGATCGCGGCGGACCGGGATATACCCCTGACGCTCGAATCCGTCGTCCTCGAGAGGGACAACGCGTTCACTCTCGACCATCCGTCCCTGACGGTCGGAGGGCAGACGTTCCCGCCGAGATATTTCATCGAGACGTGCGACGAGCTTTTTGAAAAGATGCTCGGCAGGGGCAACGTGTGGGGATCCATGCAGCGCCGCACCGATTACCTCGATCTGAACGAAAGATTCGGTCCGGATACGGCGTTCGAACTGAACTATAAATTCGAAGTCGCCCCCGAGCTGCTCGGGATCCCGATCAGGGCGGCGTACGAGAGACCGTCCGTGATGCGTCTTTCCGTCAACGGCAAAGAGATCCCGTGGGACGGCGGGACGTGGATCCTGGGGGATGAGTTCGCCGTGTCGGATATCACGGAGGCGGTCGAGGCGGGCGAGAACACGCTGACGCTCCGCGCCGACCGGTTCGACGTTCTGTGCGAGGTCGAGGCGGTTTTCCTCGAGGGAGACTTCTCCGTCGTGAACGAGGACGGCAGGTTCGTTCTGTATCCCGGCCGCACTCCCGAGTACGGTCCGTGGACGAAGCAGGGGATGAGCCATTATCCCGGTGCGGTCCTGTACGAGTTCTCGTTCGAATGTGAGGCCGCCCCGAAAAAAGCGGTGTTCTCCGCGCCGGCGTACAGCGCGACGGGCGCGTCGATCGCCGTCAACGGCGAGTATGCCGGCGCGTTCGGCATCAACGGCAGAAGGTCCGCCGACGTTGCGAAGTACCTGAAAGAAGGGAAGAACAGTATCGTCCTCAGGATCTGCGGAAGTTTTCAGAACCTTCTCGGACCGCACCTCAACTACTCCGAGTTCATCCCGTACGACTGGAGCCCGTTCGAGCGCGGAAGAGAGGCGGACGCCGACGAATACAGGTTCTTCGACTGGGGTCTCGACTGCCATCCGACGCTTGAGACGGACGGCTGAAAGGGAGCATGGGTCAAATTAGACAAAAGCGTTCTCAAAAATATGGAAAATGTGACGAATACGCTGAAATCCCTTGACATCCTTCTTTCAATATGAGATAATATACTGTACCCAAAACCCGGCCCGGGCAGCGGCTCCGCCGGGGAAAAACACATTACACAGAGGTGGAAAAAATGAAGAAGATCCTGGCAATCATCCTGACCGTTGTCATGACGGCGGCGCTCGCGGCTGTCGCGTTCGCCGATTCGATCAACCCGTCGGGCCACACCGAAGCCGGCACGACCGTCACGGTCAAAAAAGTCGACGCGTCCGTTCTTAAGAAAGACGGCGTCATCAGCGAAGGCGAGTACGAAAGAGCTGACATCAACGTCGACGAGGATAACACGTTCCTTCACATAGCGTACAACAACGGCGACGCTCTTGAAGAAGGCGGCCTTAAGATGCTCCCGTTCATGGAGTATTATTTCTCCTGGAGCGACGGTCAGATCAACGTAGCCGTCAGATCCAAGCCCCCCGTGCTGAAGCAGGTCATTCCCGTCAATACCGACGGTGAGTACCCGGGCGACGATTTCTGCAAGAACACCGCTTTCACGATCTCTTCCGACGTCGTTCAGACGAGACCGAAGGGAACGGTCAGCAATTTCTATTTCGCAGTCTGCAAGCGCACCGATACCGGGGACCTTCAGATCGGTTACTACGGCGCGGATCAGAGAGGTAACTCCGATTCCTACATCCCGCAGGCTTACACCGACTACGTCGTCGCTTACGACGGCGACTACGCGGTCCTCGAGTGGTCCATTCCGTTCTCCGAGATCGCTGAAGGCGGAGCGGCCGGCGCGGGCGATTCCGTTTATCTCTCCATAGGCGCTGAAGCCGGTTCGTGCGACACGAAGGACGGCGAAGACTTTTACGCCGTATCCCTCGGCGACTTCACTTACCTCGTTTCTCAGAAGTCCGCAGTGAACCACGCCGCGTTCCTTCTCTCCGAAGAAGAGATCCCGGCTCCTGTCAACCCCACCCCGATTACCCCGGATCCGGATCCGACTCCGGCTCCCGTCGTGAACCCCGATCCCGAAAAGTATGAGATCAAGAAGGACGAACAGGGCAACGATATCGTCGTCGACAAAGAGACCGGCGAGAAAGTTGACGTTACCCCCGCCAAGACCGGCGACCCGATGATCATCATGGCTGCCGTCGCGGCTGTTTCCGCCGCAGGCGCGTTCATCGTCCGCAAAAAGAGACACTGAGTAAAGACTGAATAAACAGCGTATTTGAGAGGAGTCGACCGCGACTCCTCTCTGTACAAACAGGAGATCACATAAAGGGGCTATCCCGAAAAAATATGAGGTGAAAAAATGAAAAAGATCCTGACAGTTCTTCTCGCTCTTCTGATGCTGGCTTCCGTCTGCGTCATCGGAGCATACGCGGATTCCTACTGTCCTCTGGACGGATGGATGAAATCGGAGCAAGGTCCGATCACCGTCAAGAAGGCCGATCCTTCCTGCGTCGTCAAAGACGGCGAGATCAAGGAAGGCGAGTATGAGATGCTCGAGATCGACCGGACCGACACGGACTCTCCTCTTCACATTGTCTACATGACGAGCGACAACATGAGGGAAGGTCTCGAAATGATGGAGACCATCGAGTTCTATTTCTCATGGGACGAGGTCCACGGATTCAACTTCGCGATAAAGAACAAACCCGCGAGGATCCAGCAGCTTCTCGACCCGGATGAGGGCGACTTACCCAAAGACGATTTTGCCACCGACAACGCCTACATCATCAATATCCTGACCGAAAACGGATATGAGGGGACCATTGACGATAACGGTTACGCGCACGGTACCATGGATCCCGCCAACTACTGCGTTTACTATGCGCTCGCCAAAAAGACTGACGATGGCGGTCAGTACATCGAAGGCCACTACGGTTCCGATCAGCTCGGTCTGACCGGCGATTACGATCCCGAACCGGGTACCGATTACGTTATCAACTACACCGAAGACGGCTGGTCGATCATCGAGTGGTCCGTTCCTTTCAAGTATATTGAGAGCGGAGCGGTCGGCGCCGGCTCGTCCATCTACGCCAGCCTCACCGCGACTGCGGCCGGAAGCGATGAAGACCGTTACGACAACCTGTACTCCGACACCTACGGCATAGGCCTCGGCGACAAGTGCTTCATGGTCGACTCGCACGTTGACAGAGAAGGCGCGTTCGCACAGTTCGTTCTCTCCGACACCGCGATCCCGGCTCCCGTTTCCTCGATCTCGTTCGAAGACGTTCCCGCCGGTCAGTACTACTACGACGCGGTCGCATGGGCGGTCGCCAACAACATCACCAAAGGCACGGACGCTACGCACTTCTCACCGAAGGCGGGATGCACCCGCGCTCAGGTCGTGACCTTCCTCTGGAGATCGGCGGGCGAACCCGAACCGACGATGACGGAGAACCCCTTCGAGGACGTTGATTCCGATCAGTATTATTACAAAGCCGTCCTCTGGGCGGTCGAAAAAAAGATCACCAACGGTACGGACGCTACGCACTTCTCACCGAAGGCAACCTGCACGAGAGGACAGATCGTAACGTTCCTGTACAGATGGAAGGGCTCGCCTAAGGTCGAGGGCGCAAAGAACCCGTTCGAAGACGTTAAGAGCGGAGATTTCTTCTA
>JAFRQK010000038.1 GCA_017428635.1 Clostridia bacterium
GCGTCTCTTTTTTCTTTCTCAACTTAAAAGAGGGCGAAGAACCTGTAAGGTAAAGTATTCCGAGCAACGCGAGGGATACTTTATGCCAATATCCCGCGAAGCGGGATTTGGCGATTCGAGCCCTGTCCGGGGAATACAATTACTCCATTGCAAGCGCTATCAGAATAGTAATTCACGTCTTCAGCGTAAGAAATATCAATCGGGCGCAGCCCGGATGATATTTCTTATCCCGCTTACGCCGACGAAGACGGCGTCAGCGGACGAGCCCTACAGTGGGCGCGCAAAAAAAGTGCCGTATGGCACTTTTTTGTTTTATAACCCGTAAGATTTCAAATACTTTTTCGTATTCTCGCACATTGAGTTGAATAACTTCCGTGTATCCGCTTCCGAGCACGTAACCAGCGGATCGTCCTTGAAAACCCGGAAGATCGCCTCGAGGTCTCTGTTTGCGATCGCTTCGTTCAGCGCTTCCTGCCGCTCGACGGTCCGCGAGATGAGGGGATAGATCGGCTCCGGCACGTCCCCTGCGAGGACGGGAGTGATGCCGCCCGAACAGAACCGCGCGTTCGTCTCGACGACGGCGCCGAGCGGTAGATTCGGTATCTGTCCGACGTTCGGGAGATTAACGTTCGTCACAATATCGTCCAGACCCAGAAGAGAACGCATCTGACGAACTCCTTCCTCGCCTGAGAGCGAGAGCACAAGCGGCACTGAACCGGAGAGATATCCGTCGCTCTTTTCGAGCCGTTCTTTCAGATCATCTTTTCGCCAGCTGACCGGGGTGAGCGCGAAGCGCATCTCCCTGATCCTTTCTGGATCCCTGAGGTAGAGACTGCCGTCGCAGAATTCCGCGAGATGCCTGTCGCCTGCGGCGGCTATCGATCCGTATCTCCGGAACAGGTCTATTTTCACTTTCTCTGCGCTGATAAAGCATCCCTCGCGCACGTCGTAATCGTCGACGATCCCCTCGGGATCGCCGTCCGGGTGCTCGCGGCAGTACTCGTCGTAGACAGGGAAGAGATCGACGCCGCGCCAACTCGCTTTTGTTATCCACGTGAAATGATTTACTCCGAGAACGTTGATCTTTATCTCATCGCGGGGAACGTTTTGATCGAGGGAAAACTTTTGTTTAACGATCCCGGCGAGAAATTCCTGCGTTCCGAAGACCTCGTGACAGCAGCCGAACGCCTTGATCTGCGGGAAGACCCGGTACATCGCGTGCACGCAAAGCGTCATCGGATTCGTGTAGTTTATAACCCATGCAGACGGGGCATATTTTTTAACGTTTTCTGCGATCTCCTCAAACATCGGGACTGAGCGCATTGCGCGAAGGATCCCGCCGGGACCCGTAGTATCGCCCACGGATTGATAGATCCCGAATTTTTCCGGTTCGTGTACGTCGGATCGCATTTCTTCGAAAGTACCCGGCAGTATCGAGACGATCACGAAATCAGCGTCGGTGATCGCTTCGGAGGGAGTGTTGACCGCGCGGTATTCCCAGACGCTTTTAGCCTCCGGAAGAGAGTTGTGCATGTTTCCGATAATCTCGTTTCTTTTCGCCGCGTCAAAGTCGATGTCGTAGAGAAGAACTTCCCCCGAGATATCCCCCGAGAAGACAAGGTCGCTCATCAGGCCCCATGCCCATCCGCGCGACCCGCCTCCGATATACGCGATGCGGACGCCTTTTGTTTTTCCGTTTGTATATTTCATATTCGCATCTCCGTTCAGTTCCAATTATAAACCATTCTTTCCGCTTTTGTAAAGCGACAGCGGGAGAAAACCTTTTAACGAAACGATCCGTACGTCTTTACAAGATCGCGTTGAATTTGTATAATACAGAAAGAAGAGATCACCCGCGGCCATCTTTCGCCCTATACGTCAAACACGGATAAACTTGTCTACTTTGACCGGTATGATCTTGCAGACCGCCTTGTTGCAGGTGATAACGTTATCGCCTTTATTCTCGGGAACGGTATGAGAAACCCGCTCGGGAACGTCGTCCTTGCGGAATAAGGATAAATCCTCAGGCGGAAAACGATCTGAAAGACGTCATAGACGGAGCTCCCCCGCACGTTCCTGCCGACGGGCACAACAATATTTGCGTTCTTCCCGCAGTTCCGACGGATATCGAATTCGCCGAAGCTTCGTATAAAGCCCCCGGCGGGAATATAAAGGTACGCGTCGAAAGGGACGAGGCGAAAAAAAGTATCCGCATGAGAGTTTGCGCGGAAGGAGGGCTTTACGGTAAAGTCTTCCCCCCGTTCGGGTATGAGTTCAGGGGACGGAAAAACTATTCTCTGACGCCCGGTGAAAACGTTTACGAAGCATATTTGAAGACTGACAGATAAGAGGCGAAAAAATGGGTTCAGCTTCCGTAGTTTACTATATAGGGCAGGGTTTCGGAATACTTGCCGTGATCCTCGGTTTCATTTCCTATCAGATGAAATCGTCGAAGATGGTGCTGTTATTCCAGATCTCCGTCTGCGCGGTATTTTCGATCCATTATCTTCTCATCGGCGCCATGTCCGGGTTCGCGCTGAACGTCCTTTGTCTTGTTCGTAACGTAACGTATTATTTCAGAGGAAAATGGATCCTGAAAGATCCTTTTGTCACGGTTTTTTTTACGGTTGTGATGGGGGTCGTCGGTATCCTGTCGTGGCAGGGATACCCGTCGGTGTTCGTAATAATCGGAATGATGGTGAATACCGTCGGGATGTCTTTCCGCGATCCGCAGAATATGCGTAAAAGTATTCTCGTCTCGTCCCCGCTCGTCATACTTTACGACGTGCTCGTTTCGTCTTACGGAGGGATCGTGTACGAAACGGTCGTCATAGTGTCTTCGATAGTCGGGATAATTCTGGGAAGAAAAAAGAAAAAATCCGATCCCTGACGGACGTCCTGACAATATTTAATCCCCCGCAAGCCGGAACGGCTGACGGGGGATTTGTTTATTTGTTTTGTCTTGCGACTTCAAACGCGATCACGGTAACTGCCGACGCGGTGGAAAGGGAACCTCTGAACTCCCGTGCGTAGTCGATCCTGACCGTCTCGTCGGATTCGTCAAGCAACGCCCTCGATATGCCCCTTTTTTCTCCTCCGACTATAAGCAGTATCGGTTTTTTCAGATCCGCGTCGTAAATCGAAACTGAGTTTCTTATTCCCGCGCATATGATTTTGTATCCGCTTTCCCTGAATAGCCTGCATCCGGAAAGCGGATCGCCGCACTTTAAGAGTTTGATCCTCTCGGAGGCGCCTGCGGAAGAGCGGCAAACGACGCCCGCGGCGCTCATCCAGTTGCGGCCCGGGAGAATTATCCCGTCGGCGCCCGCGGCATAAAGTGAACGCACGGCGTAACCGAAATTATACGGATCCTCGATCCCCTCGATCATAACGTAAAAACCGTTTTCTTTGATGCGCTCTCGGTCGAGTTCGGGGATCGCCCGTTCGGAACATTCCGCGATTATTCCGCCGTGCGAGTTCCCGACGGCGAGCTCATCGATCCTCTCCCCGGGTACGGGGATCATGTCGAAGGAATATTTCTCTCCCATAGCGAAAAGAAAAGAAAGCTCACGTGTTTTTGAGCTTCTTTTCGATTCGTCGTAAAAAACGCGCAGTATTCGCCTGCCGCCGTTATCCCATGAATCGATTACGGCGTTTATCGACGTCATTCCTTCAAACAGGACGGACGCCTCTTGGTTTTTAGTTTCTTTCCTCATCTTATTTTGCAGCGTTCATTTTAAGATACGCGTTGATGAAGCCGTCTATCTCTCCGTCCATAACCGCCTGGATGTTGCCGTCTTCATACAGCGTTCTGGTATCTTTCGCAAGGGTGTAGGGCATGAAAACGTAAGAGCGGATCTGGTTGCCCCATTCGATATTAGTTTTGACGCCTTTTATATCGTCGATCTTTTCGAGTTTTTCACGTTCTTTGATCTCGAGAAGTTTTGATTTAAGCATCTTCAGCGCCGTTTCTTTATTTTGAAGCTGGCTTCGTTCGGTCTGACAACCGACGACGATGCCTGTCGGGATGTGAACGATCCTGATAGCTGAGTCGGTTTTGTTGATATGCTGGCCACCCGCGCCGCTCGAACGGTGGGCGGTGATCTCGAGGTCCTCCTCATTAATGACTATCGAATCATCATCTTCAAATTCGGGCATGACCTCGACGGACGCGAATGATGTGTGCCTTCTTCCGGATGCGTCGAAGGGTGAGATGCGGACAAGTCTGTGGACGCCGTTCTCGCTTTTGAGATAGCCGTATGCGTTTTCGCCTTCGATCGTAATCGTAGCGGATTTAAGTCCCGCTTCGTCCCCGTCAAGCCAGTCGATGAGTTTTACGTTGTAGCCGTGGCGTTCTCCCCATCTCGTATACATACGGTAGAGCATCTGAGCCCAGTCCTGCGCCTCAGTCCCACCGGCGCCCGGATGGAAACTGACGATGGCGTTGTTTCTGTCGTATTCGCCCGAGAGCAGGATCTCAATGCGCTGCTTTTCTTCCTCTTTTTCGATCTCGACGACGTCGTTTTCGACTTCTTCGATAAACGATTCGTCGTTTTCCTCTATCGCGAGTTCCGCGAGCGCTATTGTGTCCTCGAGTTTTGCTTCGAGTTTTTCGTACGCTTCGATCTTATCCTTCATCTGCTTTATGCGTCTCAGCGTCTTTCCGGAGTTCTCCTGATCCGACCAGAAATCGGCGGAAAGGGTCTGGGATTCAAGCGAAGCGACGTCTTCTTTCAGACGGTCGATCCTCAGCGCGGAACCGAGTTCTTTGATATTATCTCTGAAACCGATGAGTTTATATTTCGCTTCTTCAAGTTGAATTATCAATTTATTGTCCTCCGATCAGTCGTCAAGGGAGATTATTTCAATCTTCTCCGTACTCGGTTTCGGTCTTTTGGGGATACGCTTGAAAGGGTCATATTTGAATTGTCCGCACACGTAGAGCGGATCGACGATCCCTTTTTTCGGGCAAAGCATACTTCCGGTGAGAGGGATATCGTTTGATTTTTCACAGAACTTGCAGATCCTGTCGTCGATTTCACCTTTATGTTTCATTCCGAAGACCTCGAATATCTTTATTTCTAATACATTATATCTTAATACGATTTGAAAATCAAGTGTCTTATTCGCGCAGCCAACCCTGAAAACATAGCTGCGAGGGTGATGAGCGGTATCGTGTTCGAACCGACGCCTGAGAAAGAAACAGGGAGCGCGGTCGCTTTCTGACCAAACGTTTCAAAATGATTCGTCAGCATATAAACGGTCATTCCGGAGATCAGTCCGCAGATGAACTTGAACGTTATCAGTTTTGAAGAGGACAGGCCTTCCTTCGCCATTATTCCTGCGCTTTGAGCGGCGACGGACAGTCCGCCGAATGAAACCGCAAAAGCGCAGATCGCCGCTGCGCTTCCGTTTGAAACGACGGAATGACGGCATCCCTCGGAGAATTCAAACAATGAGTATATCAGTGCTTTGCCGATTCCGGCAACGCCTGCCGCAGAGATCAATCTGTCGCAGAACAGAGAAAAAAACACTACCGTTCCGCAGACACAGACGCATCTTACCGAAGACGAGGCGACCGTTTCGACAAAAACGTTAAGCGGGTTTTCCGGACGTTGTTTTACGTTGAATACGTGCGGAATTCTTTTTCTTTTTATATACAGTCTGCAAAAAGGTATCCCCAGAATAAGAGGAATGACGATCTGAACGGCATAGATAAGCCATCCGGTCCGTATGTTTCCGAGCATTAGTGAGCCTACTGCGGCGACAGGGAACGAAGGACCTGTGACTGAGGCGAGCGCGGCTGCGACTTCGGCCTCTTTTTTTGTCAGTTCGTTTTTCCCGTAAAGATCCGTCACCGCAACGGCGCCGACCGGAAAAGAACACAGCGACCCGAGGACGAACGCGCCTGACACGCAGCGCGGGAGTCTGTAAATAACGGGAAAGATCCGCCCCACGGTCAGCTCGAGCGGCCTCATAAGATCCAACGCGGTCAAAATACCCGAGATCACCATGAATGGGAACAAAAACGGTAAAACGTTTTTGTATAGCGTACTCAGCGTTTCACCGACGCACCGAGCGCATTCAACGGGATCCCGAAGGATCGATACGAACAGGAACGCCATGGCGGAAAGAAGGATCGCCGCGAAGAGGTGTTTTTTGATTATTGTCATTTGAAAATACGTGACGTCATAGATTTGTTTTGTAAATGATATGACGGACAGGGTGATATTTTGCCTTCTGTTTCGGGGTTTATCCGTAAAACCAAGCGGCTTGCGGCAGACGCCGCAGAATTTCCGACGGACTGCGTTCGTGGAATACCCGACGTTGAGATACGCGGAGACGGAGAGTGTTTTGTCAGCGGTTGTCTGACCATTCTCGAATATTGCTGCGAGAGCGTAAAATTCGACGCGGGTTCGGTCACGGTGACCGTTCGCGGATCGGGGCTCCTCCTTTCGGAATTCAGAAGCGGGTGTATGCGTGTGAAGGGCGAGATCGCGTCGGTCACGTTTGAAAAGGAGAAATGATGTTCAGCGATTTTTTCAGGTGGTTCACCGGCAGCCGGAAGTTTTACGTCGACGCAGATTTCCAAACGTACGTCTCAATGCTGTTTGTCCGTGAAGAAATACCCTTTCGCTCGGTCAGGTCGTCTGAAGGAGTTTATTCTTTCAAAGCATTCGGGAAAAACGTTGAGAGGTGCGAAAAGGTCCTTTTGGATGAGGGCATACCTTACGTCTCGGGAGCATACAGGGGAGCAGTCCCTTTTTTTCGCTTTATCATACGCCGCCCCGGAATCATCCTCGGCGCGGTTTTGTTTTTGGCGATCAACTACCTGTCGTCGCACGTCGTATGGAACGTTACGGTCAACGGGAACGAAACGATGAGTGAAAACGACGTTTTGGAAATTCTCGAAGAATGCGGCTTTACGTACGGCGTTTTTATTCCTTCGGTGGATTTTGATTCGCTCCACTCTCGAATAATGGCGAACCATCCCGAAGTAGCCTGGATATCCGTTAACGTAAGCGGAACGGTTGCCGAAGTTCAGTTAAGGGAAACAAAATTCGACGAAAGGGAAAGGCGGGAAGCAGGGGTTTATTCAAACCTCACGGCGTCGGAAGACGGCAGACTCGTCGAGTTTCACGTTGACGGCGGATATCCTGTCAAAGCCCCTGGCGACGTCGTGAAAAAAGGGCAGTTGATCGTCTCGGGCGTCGTGCCGCTGCGCGACGGAGGATCACGGTTTTCCGATCCTTCGGGAGAGGTCCTCGCCGAGATCGAAAGGTGCGTTACCGTTCGCGCAGAGCGCTTATCCGAACAAAAGGTTTATACCGGCCGTGAAAAAAAAGAATACTCCGTAAAATTTTTCAAAAAAACGTTAAATCTTTTCTCAAACGGTGGAAAAGAATACCCCTGTTATGATAAAATAGAATCGGAGCAGAGGGTCTTTCTTTTCGGAACCGTTCCGCTTCCCGTCTGGATCGAAAAAACAAGTTTTTCGGAATACGATCGGGTGACGGTCGAACGGACGTCAGGCGAGACGTTGGACGAGGCGCTTTCCGCGTTGAGATATGAGACGGATCTGCTTATCGGCGACGCCGAACTATTAAGAAAAAAGACGAATATTTCAGTAGACGAAAACGGCGTTTATTTGACGTGCCGGGTTCTCGTACTTGATAATATCGCCGAAAAACGTGAATTTCGGGTCGAGTGACCCGCTTTATAAGAGGTCGTGTAAATGGCTCAGAAGATCATAAAAATGACAGATCCGGCGCTTACCGGGAAAATATTCGGGAGTTTTGACAAAAACGTCGCGCGTATCGAAAACGAATTCTCCGTCAGAATGTTCAACCGCCAGTCCTCCGACGGCGGAGACGGGATAATGATCGAAGGCGAAGACGAGAACGTCAGGGCGGCGGGACAAGTTGTTTCTTATCTGAAAAAGATAGCGTCTTTCGAAGACGAATTGACCGATCAGAACGTCGACTATATCGTGAATATGGTCAAAGACGGCAGGGAAGACGAACTGCTCGCATTTGACGACGGGTGTCTCTTTATAACCGCGAAGGGAAAACCGATCAAGGCGAAAACTGTCGGACAAAGGAAATACATTGAACTTATAGAGAAAAACACGGTCGTACTCGGCGTCGGACCCGCCGGAACGGGTAAAACCTACCTCGCCGTTATGATGGCTGTCAGAGCGCTCAGAAAGCGCGAGGTCTCGAGAATTATTCTGACCAGACCTGCGGTGGAAGCAGGAGAACGGCTCGGTTTCCTTCCCGGAGATCTTCAGAGCAAGATCGACCCGTATCTGAGGCCCCTTTACGATGCGCTTTATGAAATGCTCGGACCGGAAAACTGCCTTCGGATGATCGATAAAATGATCATTGAAATAGCGCCTCTGGCGTATATGAGAGGACGCACGCTCGACGATTCGTTCATTATCCTGGACGAAGCGCAGAACACCACTCCCGAACAAATGAAGATGTTTTTAACGCGCCTCGGAAACAACTCGAAGATCGTAGTCACCGGAGACCTGACGCAGACGGACCTCCCGTTCGGTCAAAGGAGCGGTCTCGCCGCTGCGGTCCGTATACTTAAAGACGTTGAAGATATCGGAATCTTTGAGTTTTCGGAACGCGACGTCGTTCGCCATCGCCTCGTGCAAAAGATCATAATGGCTTATGACAAATACGACCGGGAGAGACGTGTCCGCGAGGCGGAAAAGAACGAAAAAAAGAATTACAGATTCAAGAGGAACTGACGGTAAAAATGAAACTCAAAATACTGTTCCGCGACGATCAGAACAAGATCAAGACCGGACGCCTTCTTAAAAAAACCGTAAAAAAAGCGGCGCGTCATGCGCTCGAAGAAGAGAAATTCGAGAGGGACGTCGAACTGTCCGTAACGTTTACCGATAACGAAGGGATAAGAACTCTTAACAGGGAATACCGCGAAAAAGACGCCCCTACCGACGTTCTTTCATTTCCGATGTATTCCATGAAAGACGGAGACGTTCCCGAAGAAGACGGTACCGTAGTTCTCGGCGACGTCGTTCTCTCTTTGGAACGTGTCGGAGAACAGGCGAAAGAGATCGGTCATTCTTTTTTGAGAGAGGCGTCTTTCCTGACCGTTCATTCCGTTCTTCATCTACTCGGATACGATCATGAAACGAGTTCCGAGGATGAGGAAATGATGTTCTCGCGTCAGCGCGAGATCATGAAAGGGATAAAGGTGAAATAAAGAATGAAAAGGACTGCTTTTATTGCGATAATCGGGCGTCCGAACGTTGGCAAATCGACGCTGATGAATTCCATGCTCGGTGAGAAGGTCTCGATCGTTTCTTCCAAGCCCCAGACGACCAGAAACCGCATTGCGGGTATATTGACAAAGGGAGAAGATCAGTTCGTCTTTCTCGATACTCCCGGTATCCATAAAGCGCGCAACCGTCTCGGAGATTATATGATGAAGTCGCTTCGCAGTACGGTCAGATCGGCCGACGGAGCGATCCTTATAGCCGACGCGGGGTACGCCCCGGGCGAGATAGAGGTTAAGCTTATAAAGCAAATAAAAGAATCGGGTCTTCCGGCGATCCTCGTTTTGAACAAGATAGATCTTATCCGGCGCGAAAAACTCGCCGAGACTATCGCCGCATACGCCGAACTTCACGATTTTGCCGCTGTCGTTCCGACAGCCGCTAAAACCGGAAAAAACGTCGAAGAAGTGATAGGAGAGGCGGAAAAGTTTATGGCCCCCGGGGAGTGGATGTTTGAAGGCGACGATCTGACCGACCAGCACGAAAGACAGATCGCATCCGAAGTGATAAGGGAAAAACTCCTTCGGGTCCTGAACGACGAGATACCTCACGGGATAGCCGTATCCGTGGAAGAATTTAATGAAGAAAACGAAGTTGTCAGGATCAGGGCGAATATTTACTGCGAGAAGAATTCCCACAAGGGCATCATAGTCGGCAAAGGCGGCGAGACTTTGAAAAAGGTCGGTACTTTTGCCCGCGAGGACCTCGAGGCGTTCTTCGGAGTCAAGGTTTATCTCGATTTGTGGGTCAAGGTTAAGGAAAACTGGAGGGACAGCGACTTCATGCTCGGAGCGCTCGGTTACGACGCAAAAGATATAGACTGAAAACATTTTATCGCGAAGGGAGGGAGCGAGACGGAACAGTTTGAGACCCGGGGGCTGGTCATACGTGAGGTTCAGACGTCCGAGGCGGACAAGCTGCTGACGCTCCTCACTCCCGAAAGAGGTAAAGTTACCGTTTCCGGTAAAGGCGTAGTAAGTTTGAAAAGCCGCCACATGACGGCGTGTCAGCTTTTTTCTTACAGTGAGTTCATTCTTAAAAAGACAAAAAAGTATTTTTATATCGCGGAGAGCGAGACGATCGAATGCTTTTTCGGGATCCGTTACGATATCGAAAGGCTGGCTCTTGCGACGTATATATGTGAAGTCGTCGATTTTCTCGCGCTTGAAGAGGTCGCAGACGACGATCTTCTCAGACTGACGCTGAACACTCTTTACGCTTTGTCAGAAAAAAAGGATATCGATCTTGATCTGTTGAAAGCGGCTTTCGAGATCAGGGCGGCTTCGGTTTCGGGTTTTACCCCGGACCTTCATGCCTGCGGTGTTTGCGGGAAAGAAGAACTGCGTCACGGAACTTTTCTTGACGTGATGAACGGGAGGGTACTCTGTTCCGATTGTTCAAAGGAATACGTCTCGGGGTTGAGAGAGACGGACGAGGGATTCTCTCCGATATACGTGAAAATCACTCCCTCCGTTCTTGAAGCGATGAAATATGCAGTGTATTCTCCGATCAGGAGATTCCTGTCTTTCTCGATTCCGGAGGATGAGATCTCAAACTTCGGGGCGGCGTGCGAAAAATATCTTCTTTCTCACATCGAACACAATTTCAAATCACTTGAATATTACAGAAACCTTATAAGGTACGGTTATACGGATGAATGAAAAAACGTTAAAGATCCTTGAGTTCAATAAAATCAGAGAACTGCTCGCAGACTGCGCGACGACGGAGGGAGCGAAAAAGAAGGCGCTCTCGATCCGACCGCTGCCGACACTGCGGGAGGTCAATCTATTTCTTGACAGAACGACCGACGCGAAGAAGCTTTCAAGCGTAAAAGGAGCGCCGTCTTTTTTCTCTGTCGTTGAGGTCAGAGACTCGACGGACAGAGCGAAAAAAGGCGCGTTACTATCTCTCAGAGAACTTCTGAACTGCGCCGCGGTGTACAGGTGCGCGCGATCGCTCTCTGATTATGCGGGCGAGGACGGAACGGAGTCTTCTCTCGGGGAGATCTTTCTGAGATTGAAGATCAACCGCCATCTCGAAGACACTTTTTCAAGATGTATCGTCTCCGAGGAGATGATCGCGGACGAAGCGTCCGCGGAACTCGCCGATATAAGGCGCAAAATCAGGCAGACAAACGCCAAAATTCGCGATATTTTACAAAAGTATATAACCGGCGGAAACAAATATCTTCAGGAGAACATCGTTACTACGCGCGGCGGCAGATACGTTATTCCCGTTAAAAGCGAATATAGGAACGAGGTAAGCGGTCTTGTTCACGACACTTCTTCCTCCGGTTCCACGATATTCATCGAACCGATGGCCGTCGTTGAGGCCAACAATGAACTTCGTACTCTCGAGGGGAAAGAAGCGTATGAGATCGAAAGGATCGTCTATGCTCTCAGTGCGGAAGTCGGTATGTGGGCTGACGATATTGACGAGAATTATCTCAACATAATCGAACTTTCTTATTTCTTCGCTTGCGCGGAACTTTCTTTCAGGATGGATGCGGACCGTCCCGTCTTTTCCGAAAAGCGCGTTATCGAGCTTATTCGCGCGCGTCATCCGCTTCTCGACAAAAAAACCGTTGTTCCGGTTTCGGTCTCTCTCGGCGGGAAAAGGCAAATGCTCGTTATCACGGGGCCGAATACGGGTGGGAAAACGGTCACGTTGAAGACGATCGGACTGTTTGCGGCTATGGGTCAATCCGGTCTTCACATTCCTGCGGAGACGGGATCCGCTCTTTGCCTGTTTGACCGGATCTTTGCCGATATCGGGGACGAACAGAGCATAGAACAGTCTCTGTCTACGTTTTCTTCTCATATGAAGACGATCGTGGGTGTCGTCTCCAATATTACCCCCGATTCTCTCGTCCTTTTCGACGAACTCGGAGCGGGGACAGATCCGGTAGAAGGCGCCGCTCTGGCTGTCGCCATTCTTGAAGAGATCAAATCGTCGGGCGCGCTGTGCGCCGCGACCACCCACTATGCCGAACTGAAATCATACGCCATAGAGACCGACGGCGTTGAAAACGCCTCGTGCGAGTTCGACGTTACAACGCTCAGACCGACCTATCGCCTGATTATCGGCGCTCCGGGCAAATCGAACGCGTTCGCGATCTCCAAAAGGCTGGGATTGCCCTCCCGAATCGTTGACAGGGCGGGTGAACTGATCGACGATGAAACGCGCGGATTCGAAAAAGTTATAGAGAATCTCGAAAGGACCCGCGAACAGCTTGACCGTGAAAAGGAAGAGGCCCGTTCGATCAGAACTGCCCTCGAACGGGAGAAGGCGGAGTTTGAGGTCGAACTTGAAAAACGCGACGCGCTGTCTAAAAAAGAAACGGAGGATAACCTCAAAAAGTCGAGGAAACTTCTCGACGAAGCCAGAGCAACTTCTTCTTTCGTTTTCGGCGAACTTGACAAGATAAGAAAAGAGCGCGACGCAGAGGATCTGGCGAGGAAACTGTCAGACGCAAAACGCGACGTCAGGCGAAGAATGAGAGAATACGAGGACGTCCTTGACGAACCGAAGCCTTTTGACGATGATGATTACCCACCGTCCAGACCGATCAGAAAGGGCGATTCGGTCGTTCACAGAAATCTCGGAGCCAGGGGGACCGTGACCGAAGAACCCGATAAGAACGGAAATACGACGGTTCTTATGGGACGCGCGAAGACGAGAGCAAACGTAAAGGATCTCCGACTCATTGAAGACGGCGCAGTTAAAGAAAAGAAAAAAGACGCGGTTTCCACGTTCAAAAAAGAGGTCGCCGGTTCGTTCAGGCCTGAGTGCGACGTAAGGGGGATGACTTCCGAGGAGGCGAAATTCGTCGTTGACAAATTCCTCGACGAAGCCACGGTAGCGTCCGTTAAATCGGTGACCGTTATACACGGAAAGGGTACCGGCGCGCTGAGAGCGGGTCTCTGGCAGTTTTTCAAATCGGACAAAAGGGTTAGCGAGTTTCGTGCCGGCCAGTACGGCGAAGGAGATTACGGCGTGACCGTCGTTGAACTGAAATAGCGCGGAAACGGAAAACCGAGGTTGAAAAATAATAAGTATTTTGGTATAATAAAATAGTTTATTTGAGGAAGGAACGGTATCTGTTTATGGCACAGAGGAGGATGTTGGCGATCGACCTCGGCGCTTCGAGCGGCAGAGGAATCATAGGCACGTTTGACGGGAAAAAGATCTCTCTTTCGGAGATCCATAGGTTTTCAAACGATCCCGTTATGACCGTCGGGGGTTTCTTTTGGGATACTTACCGTCTTCTCCATGAAATAAAAACCGCCGTTCTAGCATCGTCTTCAGACGGGGGTGCCGAAACGCTTGCCGTCGATACGTGGGGATGCGATTACGGTTACCTCGATAAAAAAGGCGTCCTTCTTTCAAACCCGTATCACTACCGTGATATGAGAACAGACGGCGTTCCCGGGTATATATTCGAAAATCTGATCTCTCGCGACGAACTTTACGGTATCACCGGTATACAGTCGATGAATTTCAATACTCTTTATCAGCTGATTGCCGATAAAAGAGACAGGCCGTGGCTTCCCGAGACGGCGGAGAAGGTCCTCAATATGCCCGACCTTCTCGGTTATCTTCTCACCGGTCAGATGAAGAGCGAATATACCATCGTTTCGACCGGTTCTCTCCTTGACGCGAAAAAGAGAGACTGGGCGTACGGTCTATTTGACAGGGTGGGGCTGAGATCATCACTTTTCTGCGATCTCGTACAACCGGGATACGATCTCGGTCCGCTCCTTCCGTTTATCGAAGAGGAGACCGGAAAAACCGGAGTCAGGGTCGTTAAAGTAGGTTCGCACGATACGGCGAGCGCGGTTCTCTCGGTTCCCGCCGAAAAAGGAGATTTTCTCTATATTTCGAGCGGAACGTGGTCCCTTATGGGGACCGAGAATCCCGATCCGGTACTCGGCGGCGGCGCTTTGAAGTACGATTTTACCAACGAGGGCGGCGTTTTCGGTACGATCCGTCTTCTCAAGAATATCATGGGTCTGTGGCTCGAGCAGGAGTGCCGCCGTCAGTGGACGAGAGAGGGAACCAAGTATTCATTCGATGAACTTACGGCCGCCGCGCTCAAAGCCGCTCCGCTGAGGTCGGTCATAAATCCCGACGACGCGCTGTTTGCTCCCGCAGGCAACATGCCGGAAAGAATAAGACAGTATTGCCGCGCTACCGGTCAACCGGTTCCCGAAAGCGTCGGCGAGATAGTCAGATGCATTCTTGAAAGTCTTGCTCTCCGTTACAGATGGACGGCGGAGAAACTCGAAGAAATGACGGGAAGAAAATATCCGGTCATCAACATTGTCGGCGGCGGAACGAAAGAAGAGACTCTCTCACGGTTTGCCGCAGACGCATCCGGTAAAACGGTTTGCGCCGGTCCCGTAGAGGCGACAGCAGCGGGTAATATCGCAATGCAGGCGATCGCAGCGGGAGAGATAGGGGATATCTGGCAGGCGAGAGAAGTTATCAGGAACTCTTTTGAAGTCAAGGAATACACTCCCGACAAGAATGCCAAGGGGGCATGGGATGACGCATACGGCAGATTCCTCGCGCTTCCGAATAAAGTTGAACTTCACTGAAAGGATTAAAAAATGGCTGATAACAGATCGTACGAAAGAGCGAAAGAGATATATTCCGCCGTAGGAGTCGACTGTGACCGCGCAATAGAAAAGGCGCTGTCGATCCCCGTGTCGATACAGTGCTGGCAGGGAGACGACGTAATTGGTTTTGAAAACACAGACGGCTCTCTTTCCGGAGGGATACAGACGACCGGAAACTATCCCGGCAAAGCCGGATCGATCGATGAGCTCAGACATGATTTCGAGTTCGTTTCGGGTCTTATACCCGGGAAGAAGAAATTATCCCTTCACGCTATATATCTCGATTCCGAGGGAAGGAAGGTCGAGCGGAACGAAATCGCTCCCGTTCACTTCGCTTCCTGGGTCGATTGGGCGAAGGAACGTAAACTCGGGCTCGATTTTAACCCGACTTATTTCTCTCATCCGCTTTCCGCAGACGGTTTTACTTTGAGCAGCGACGATCCCGGGAAACGTAAATTCTGGGTAGAGCACGGTATCGCGTCCAGAAAGATATCCGAGTATTTCGGCCGTGAACTCGGACAGGTCTCATGCAACAATTTCTGGGTTCCGGACGGATTCAAGGATACTCCGGTGTACAGAAAGCGTTTCCGCGAGAACCTTGCGCGTTCATACGATGAGATCTTCTCGGAGAAGATAGACGAAAAATACTCGCTCGATTCCGTAGAGAGCAAACTTTTCGGTATAGGCGTCGAAAGCTGTTCGATCGGTTCGCATGAGTTTTATCTAGGGTGCGCTATCAAACACGGAACGCTCCTCACTCTCGATACCGGTCATTTTCATCCCACCGAGGTGGTTTCGGACAAGATATCTTCTTCTCTCTTTTACGTTAAGGGCGTTCTCCTTCACGTTTCGCGTCCTGTAAGATGGGATTCCGACCACGTCGTGATCTTCGACGATGAGACGAAAGCGATCGCCGCGGAGATCAACCGCGGGGACTTCTGGGACAGAGTTTACATAGGTCTTGATTATTTCGACGCAAGCATAAACAGACTGGCATGTTGGACCATCGGTTCACGGAATATGAGAAAAGCGATACTTCAGGCTCTTCTCGAACCGGTCGAGATGCTGAGAAAATTCGAACTTGAAGGCGATTTTACCGCCCGTCTTGCCTATCTCGAAGAACTTAAATCTTTTCCGTTTTCAGACGTATGGGACCGCCTTTGCGAGATCGGCGGCGTGCCCGAGAGGGACGGATGGATCGCAGACGTCCGCAGATACGAAAAGGACGTTCTCTCGCTTCGCCGTTGACACCTGAGAGCATTTTACTTTCAAAAAAGGATCGGATCATGAAAATTAAAACATTTTTATCTTGCATTCTTGCGTCAATTATTCTTTTATCTCTGCTGCTGACATCATGTTCGTCGAATCAGGGCGGGTCGTCCTTTTCTCCGCCCTCAAACGGTGCGGGGAGAAGCGTTGCTCCTTCGTCCGACGAAAGCAGCCGGAACGAAGAAAAATTGCCGCCAAACGGTAAAACGATCTTCGTCGATCCCGGCCACGGGTTCAGGGATCCGGGAGCGGGTGCGGAGAATTATGAACTCGGAGAGGGAAGAGATGAAAGCTGGGTAACACTCGCCGTGTCAAAACTTCTCGGAGAAAAGCTGGAAGCTCTCGGTTATACCGTGCTTTTCACACATCAAAATGAGTCGACGCCCGATATCGAGCAGTATCTCACCGATAATTATTTCGATCCGAACGAGCGCGTTGCGCTTGTAAATTCAAAAATGTGCGATTACTTTATCTCTCTTCACTGTAATATTTTCGACGATCCCGAAGTTGACGGGACAAAACTCTACATTTTCGATAATCCGATCAAGACGAACCATGACTCCGAACAGATCGCTCTTCTTATAGCTGATAAGATCGACTCGGCTTTCCCGGATGCAAGAAAGTGTACGCTTGATACGCAGAGCCTTGCTGTGATCCGAGAGGTTACGGTGGCGTCGTGTCTCATAGAAATGGGTTTCGTGTCGAACCCTTCCGATGCGGCTAAACTTGTCGATCCTGAGTGGCAATCAACGTTCGCGGAGGCGGTTGCAGCGGGCATTAATGCCTACTTTTTTCCGTCTGAATCGGACGCTCCGGACACGGCCGAAACCGAGCCGTCTCCCGAAAACTGACAATTATAATGCCGCATGAACGCGGCGGAACGGAGAACAAATGATAAACCTCGAAAAAGAAATCAGAGAACAGCCCGCAGCGATCGAAAGGGCTCTCGGCGGGAACAGAAAAAAAATTAAAGAACTTGTTGCCGAAGCGAAGAACAGAGGCATAAAGAGCGTTTATTTTTGCGCAAGAGGTACGTCCGATCACGCGTGCATCGCCGCTCAGTACGTTTTCGGTATCGTTGCCGGAATTCCGTGCGCCCTCGGCACGCCTTCCGTTTTCACAAAATACGGCGCAAGGGTCGACCTTTCCGAGCAGCTTGTGATAGGGGTTTCACAGTCCGGAAAAGCAGAGGACGTGCTCGCCGTTCTGAGATCCGCGAGATCCGACGGTGCTATCACGGTTGCGGTAACAAACGACGAGAGCTCCCCGATGGCGAAAGAAGCGGAATACAGCCTCTTTTGCGGAGCCGGTCCCGAGGTTTCCATTGCCGCGACAAAGACTTTTACGAGCCAGATGGCTATCCTTTTCTCGATCGCCGCAGAGTGGGCGGGCGATATCGGTCTTTTAAATATTCTTTCGGGCCTTCCCGAAAAAGTCAAAGAATGTATCGACTATCTGGCACCTCAAATCGACAGGTTCGCGAACAAATATCGCGATATAAAAGGAGCTGTAATTCTCGGACGCGGAATGGCTTACCCGATCGCTCTCGAAGGCGCCTTGAAGATGCTTGAGACGAATAAAATATCGATGAAAGGGTACGCGATCTCCGATTTTCATCATGGTCCGATCGCGCAAATCAAGCCGAACGACCCCGTGTTTGTTATCGAACCGTCCGGAAAAACGGAAGACGACGTTGTTTCTATCATCGAAAAACTCCGCGGCGTGTCAGCAGACATCATAGTTGTGACCGACGACCCGTCGCTCGTTCCCGACGACTGCGAGAAGATCGTGACCTTATCCGCGGGATGCGAGCTCGTCTCTCCGTTCATGACCGTTCTTGTCTTCCAGCTTCTCGCGTGCAGGATGACGGAGGTCAGAGGGATCGACCCGGAAGTTGCGGGCGTAATAAACAAGATCACCATAACGAAATAAATATTCAGCTAAATACCTATCGGAGCGGAATCGTTCTTCCGCTCCGTTTTTATATTATATAAATTATATTTCATTGACAAATGAATACAGTGAATGTATAATATACATAGTTTTGAATATGTCTCCAACTTCGAGGTGAGATCATAATGAAGACGAATAAAAAAACAAGACGCGAGGAACGAAGGACCGTTATGGAACTTTTGTTTTCCGCGTCTTTCCGCAAGGATGAGTCTCCCGAGGACATCCTCCTTATCGCCGAAGAGGAAGAAAACTATTCCGCTTATATCAAAGGCACTTTTCTCGGCGCGTCGGAGTTTACCCCTGACGCGGACAAACTCATAGAAAAAGATTCGAAAAACTGGAAGATATCCCGCCTCTCTCCGGTCACTTCCGCGATCCTTCATCTTGCGGTCTATGAGTTGCTCAAGACCGACGTCCCGCCGAAGGCTGCGATCAACGAAGCTGTTGAACTGGCGAAGGAATACGACGATGGATCCGCCCCGCCGTTCATTAACGGAATACTCAACAGGATCGCTCGCGAGAACGGTTTGATCGGCTCAGCGGATCAACGTGAGGATGACTGAATTGGACGCCCTCTATCTCGGATTCGATACGAGCAACTACACGACTTCATCCGCGATCTTCTCGGACGATCGCGGGGACTTTATTCTCAACTATAAAAAACTGCTTCCGGTCGCGGAAGGCGAACGCGGTCTCAGACAAAGCGAGGCCGTTTTCTCACACATAAAGGCAACCGAAGATGCGTCGGAGGCGATCAGAGCATCGCTGAAAGACGTCGGGCGTTCTTCCGTAATTCGGGCAGTCGCGTGTTCTGTCTCCCCGCGTTCTGCCGAGGGTTCGTATATGCCTTGTTTTCTTGTGGGAGAAGCGCTCGCATCATCTGTCGCGGCGTCTATCGGCGTACCGATGTTCAAAGTCTCTCATCAGGACGGTCACGTAGCCGCGGCGGTCTTTTCCGCATCGCGAATTTACTCGTTCGATCCTTTTGATTTTCTTTCACGGCCTTTTATTTCCTTCCACGTTTCGGGCGGCACATTTGACGCTCTGTTCGTCTCTCCTTCGGATTCAAAATCCAGACTGTTCGACGTTTCGCGCATCGGCGGGACGCTCGACGCTTCCGCAGGTCAGATCATAGACAGAGTAGGCGTAGGGATGGGACTTCGTTTCCCGTGCGGCGCGGAACTCGATTCGCTTGCGCTTTCGTTTTCCGGCACAATAAAAAAAGACGGTTTATCCGTCCGCGGAACGGACTGCAATATGTCAGGGCTTGAGAACCGGGCAAATAAAATGATCTCCTCCGGAGCCGATAAAGCCGAGGTTGCCGCGTATCTGCTCGACTTCATTGCAAGAGTCGTTGAAAAACTGACCGATAACGCCACGACCTCCGGGAAAGTCCCGGTCATATACGCGGGCGGCGTTATGAGTTCTGCTTATATCAGAAAAAGATTGGAGAACCGCGGGTTTTTCGCATCGCCCGAACTGTCCTCCGACAATGCTGCGGGCGTTGCGTTTCTGGCGAGAGGTCTTTATCTGAAAAACGGAGGAGACGCCGGATGATAAGCGAAACTTTGACTGTTACGGAGCTGAATACTTATATCAAAGCTTTGATCGATTCCGACGACGTTCTTTCGGGTATCAGCGTTAAGGGTGAGATCTCGAACTTCAAGGCGCACTCGTCGGGTCATCTGTATTTCACGTTAAAAGACGAGAACAGTTTGATCCGCGCGGTGATGTTCCGTTCAAGCGCGTCGAGGGTCCCTTTTTCTCCCGAAAACGGTATGAAGGTGATTTGCCGCGGGAGGGTATCCGTTTTTCCGAGGGACGGACAGTATCAGTTCTATGCCGACGTCATGGAGCCCGACGGTATCGGTTCGCTTTACCTCGCTTTCGAGCAACTGAAAAACAAACTTTCTGCCGAGGGACTTTTCGATCCCGCGAAGAAAAAACCGATCCCGAAAATCCCGTCGTCCGTCGGACTTATTACTTCTCCTACGGGCGCCGCCGTCAGAGATATGATAAACGTCACGGGAAGAAGGTTCCCGTATGCAAAGATCATTCTTTATCCGGCTCTTGTCCAGGGACCGGACGCTCCTGCCGATCTTGTTGAGGCTTTGAAATATTTCAACGATACCGGCAGCGTCGACGTTATCATAATCGGTCGCGGGGGCGGATCGATCGAGGATCTGTGGGCTTTCAACGACGAGGGCGTTGCCAGAGCGGTCGCGGCGTCCCGGATCCCGGTGATCTCTGCGGTCGGACATGAAACGGATTTTACTATTTGCGATTTTGCGGCTGACAAAAGAGCGGCAACACCTTCTCAGGCGGCTGAATTTGCCGTTCCGGATACCGAAAAACTCAGAGTACAGTTTCAGAACGTCGTGAATCTCGAAGCGGGTTATCTGATTTCCAGACTGTCTTCGTTAAGAGAAAAACTGACGGATCTGTCCTCCCGCAGAGTTATCAAAGACCCCGGATCTTTTATTGACGAGAGAAGGATCCTTATCGATATGCGAACCGAAAGACTTTCGTATTCTTTCGACAAAACGGTTCTGGATAAGAAATCAAGACTTTCATCCGTTTGCGCCAAACTTGAAACGCTCAGCCCGCTTTCCGTGATATCCCGCGGTTACAGCGCAGTTACGGACAGCGAAGGGCGACTTGTAAAGAACGTCGATCAACTCCGGGTAGGCGATACGGTATCTTTCCGCACCGGAGGCGGAGAAGCAGATGCCGAAATTACAGAGATCAGGAAAGGCGGTACACTTTGATGGC
This sequence comes from Clostridia bacterium, assembly GCA_017428635.1. GTDB lineage: Bacteria > Bacillota > Clostridia > Oscillospirales > CAG-272 > RUG11130. Next base: position 20,929 of record JAFRQK010000038.1, read on the forward strand.
AACGAAAAAAGGTGACGAGTTGTCTTTTGAAGAGGCGCTTAAAAGGCTCGAGGAAACAGTCAAAGCACTCGAATCAGGTACGGTTCCGCTCGAGGAATCGCTCAAATTGTTTGAAGAGGGAGTAGCTCTTGTAAAACTTTGCAACGGAAAACTCGACGAAGCCGAACAAAAAGTAAAGATCCTCAGGAAGAACGACGAGGGCGTGATAACGGAAGAGGATATGGCTTGATATGGCGATTGATATTTCAATAAGACTCCGCGAATATGCGGAACTTACCGAAAAAGCGCTCGACGGTTTTTTATCCGGACAAAACGTCCCGGATAAAACTCTCGTCGAAGCCATGAGATATTCGACACTCGGCGGAGGAAAGAGGATCAGGGCGTTTCTGACGGTTTGTTTTTCGAAAATGTTCGGCGGATCGGTCGAAAAGGCGATCCCGTCCGCATGCGCCGTTGAGATGATCCACGCGTATTCTCTCATTCACGACGATCTTCCCGCGATGGACGACAGTCCGCTTCGACGCGGAAAACCGTCGTGTCACGTCCAGTTCGGAGAAGCGACCGCGCTTCTTGCCGGAGACGCGCTCCTTACGTACGCTTTTGACGTTCTTGCGTCAAACAAAGCGATATCCGACAAGTCGGTCCGTCTGTCGGTCGGCGTCCTGTCTCAACTCGCAGCACACCGCGGTATGTGCGGCGGACAGGCGATAGACCTTTCGGATTCCGTCAACACGGAGAACGACCTCTTTGAGCTTTATTATCTGAAGACCGGAGCTTTGATAGAGGCCTCGTGTCTGCTCGGATACTATTCCGTTTGCGATGATCCGAATCCGTCGGTTGTCGAGAATATCAAAAAGTACGCCCGTCTTTTGGGTATCGCTTTTCAAATTCACGACGATATTCTCGACGTGACGGGCGATCCTGACGTGATCGGCAAACCGGTCGGAAACGATGAAAAGGCCGATAAAAAAACCATTCTGTATTTTCGCGATCTTAAATCCGCCGAAAAACTCGAATACGATCTGACCGTATCGGCGATAGACGCCGTGACCGATTACGCCGACAGCGACGGACCGTGTCAACTCGCCGTCTGGCTCATGTCGCGTAAAAAATGAGGCTGGACGTTTATATTGTCAGGACGGGAATGCTCAGAAGCAGAACGCTTGCCAAAGAATATATCGAAAACGGATTCGTTTCGGTAAACGGTAAAACGGCGACCAAACCGTCTTTTGACGTCTCCGGCACAGACGCGGTCGACGTGACAGCCCCTCTTCCTCGGTTCGTAAGCCGGGGAGGAGAAAAACTCGAAGCGGCGCTCGAGGCATTCGGGATCGACGTTCGCAATAAAGTTTGCTGTGACGTCGGGGCTTCGACCGGAGGTTTTACGGATTGTCTTCTTAAGCACGGCGCGCTCCGCGTTTACGCGATCGACTCGGGGACGGGTCAGATAGATCCCGAGTTAGCAGACGACCCGCGCGTTGTTTCGATCGAGAATTTCAACGCCAGAGAGCTTACACCCGAAGTCACCGGCGGTTTTTGCGACGTCACGACCGTAGACGTCTCGTTTATATCTCAGACTTTGATCATTCCCGCCGCCCTGTCCGTTTTGAAGACAGGCGGAGAATACGTCGGTCTGATCAAACCTCAGTTCGAGTGCGGGAGATCCGGGCTGGGCAAAGGCGGTATCGTTAAAGACCGTGCGGTCAGAGAAGAGGCCGTCAGATTTGTTTCCGATTTTGCGCGCGAAAACGGGCTTGAGGTCCGCGGAATAACGACGTCTCCTCTGACAGGGGGAGACGGAAACACGGAGTATCTTATGTACGGAATTAAGATCCGATGAACGGAGGTGGTTGCGCTTTGACTGGTACGAACGTATTGTTGATGGTCAATACCCGGAAAATCATACCGGAGAAAACGGTCGCCGCGCTTATTAAGATCTTCTCCGAAAGAGAAGTCGGCATATTTGCGTTCGACACCGCAAGGGAGATAATTGAACGTTCCGGCGAAAGCCGGAAGGTCTCTTTCGTTAGTGAAAACGATTTTCCGGATGACGTCTCTTTTGCCGTCGTTCTTGGTGGCGACGGGTCGATAATCAGGGCTGCTTCGATCCTTTGCCGCCGCGACGTACCGATGGTAGGGGTCAATTTCGGGGCGGTCGGATATCTCGCCGAACTCGAAAGCGAGAATATATCCGAGCTTGCGAGAATTCTCGACGGAGACTATGAACTTGACGTTCGCATGATGCTAGACGCAGAGATCCGCGGCGCCGTCGGCAGCATAAAAAAGACTTTGACAGCTTTGAACGATATCGTACTGTCAAACGGCCCCGTAGCAAATCTTCTCTCATTCGATCTGTTCTGTGACGGGGTGCGTCTCAGGAATTACCGCGCCGACGGTGTTATCGCGGCGACGGCGACCGGATCGACCGCTTACTCTCTTTCGGCGGGAGGACCGATCCTCGACCCGTCTTTATCGGCTGTGTGCGTAACTCCGATCTGTCCGCATTCACTTGAGAGCAGGCCGGCGGTATTAAACGGCGATTCCGTTATTGAGCTTTGTTCAATTCAGTGCAGAAAAAACTCGGTTTACGTTACGGCCGACGGAAGAGAAGGCGTCAGACTTGAAGACGGGGATACGGTAAAGATCTCGAAGTCGTCTCTGACGACCCGCTTGATACGGCTTAAATCGAGCGGTTTTCTTGAAGTATTGAGAAATAAACTTACCGGACCCGAATCCGAATTGCATTAAGAAAGGACTGCATGTAATGAAGGTTAAAAGGCACAACAAAATTTTGGAGATCATCGACAAGTATAACGTTGAAACTCAGGAGGAACTGATCGAAAAACTTCGTCTCGCCGGGTTTAACGTAACACAGGCAACCGTTTCAAGAGATATCCGTGAACTCGGACTTTTGAAAGTAATGATGAGTACCGGGTCATATAAATATACCAGACCCGATTCGGACTCCCACGGCGGACAGGCTTTGTTTTCAAGGACTTTCTCAGGCGCCGTGAAAAGCGTAAATACTTCTCTCAACGACGTTGTGATCAAAACGTATCCCGGTATGGCAAACGCCGTCGCCGCGTTTATCGACAGCCTTCACGACGAGGATATTCTCGGATGCGTGGCCGGAGACGACTGCATAATCATTATTGCGAACAGCGTGGAAGGAGCCTCTGCCATCTCCCGAAAGATACAGGATATTATCAGTTATTGACGGGACGCCGTTTCCCGTTTATCGGAGCGAAAAATGCTTAAAGAACTGCTGATCGAAAACGTTGCCGTTGCAAAAAAACTCGAGATCGGGTTTGACGGCGGGTTTTCCGTCGTTACGGGCGAGACGGGAGCAGGGAAATCGGTCATGATAGACTGCCTCCATTCTCTTGCCGGCTCAAAAATGAATAAGGATGCGATCAGAAGCGGAGAGGACCGTGCGACGGTTTCCGCGGTTTTCGCCGACGTTCCTCTAGCCGAATCAGCCCTTACAGGAGAAAGCGGGGACGGCGAGGTTTTGATCTCCAGAACGGTCACGGCCGATTCGAGGTCGACCGTGCGTGTGAACGGCAGGCCGTCAACCGTTACTCAGCTTAAAGACGCCTCGGCTTACCTGATCGGAATAACCTCGCAGAACGAGACTTTGACGCTGATCGATAAAGACGAGTATATAGGACTTCTCGATTCTTTCGCTTCCGACGACGATCTTCTCGAATCGTACCGCGAACGGTATTCTGCGTTGTGCGCCAAGAGAAACGAGATAAGGGAACTCCGCCTTTCTCTGAAAGATAAGGAGATGCTCTCCGATATCCTCTCATACCAGATCAGGGAGATCGACTCTGTGAAGGTTACCTCTGAGAAGGAAGTCGATAAATATTTGAGGCTCAGAGAAAAGATCAAAAATGCAGAGAAAACCGCGAAGAGCAGGGCTTTGATCGAAAAGGCGCTTTCCGCGGATAACGGCGGTGCCGTATATCTTTTGAACAGAACGTCAGCCGCCATCTCGAAACTGTCCGACGTTCTTCCCGATGCGGATGAGCTTGCATCGAAACTCGACGACGCTAAATATATGATCATTGACGTCGCAGAAAGGGCAAAAGACGGCCTTTCCGACGATGACATTACCGATCCGGACGCTCAGTTGAACTTGATCGAGTCAAAACTCTCTCTGATCGAAAAGTTAAAACGCAAATACGGACAGACTATAGAAGAGATCAAAGCGTTCAGAGACGAAGCGGAGCGTAAACTTGATTCGTTGAACGAAGGAGAAGACGCGCTTTCGCGCCTTGAAAAAGAAGAGAAAGAACTTATCGCCTCAGCAAACGAGGCGGCCGGAAAACTTTCCGATAAAAGGCGATCCGCTGCGGCAAAATTGTCGGGCGAGATGACGGCGACTCTCAAGGAACTCGATATGCCCAAGGTGCGTTTCCGTGTCGACGTCCAAACGCGCGGCGGGGACGACGGTTTTTCTCCGACCGGAAAAGACGACGTTGACATGATAATATCGGTCAATCCCGGCGAACCCATGATGTCGCTTTATAAGGTCGCATCCGGAGGGGAACTGTCGAGGATAATGCTTGCGCTGAAGTGTTCCGTCAACGAAAGATCCGGTTCTCCGACGCTGATTTTCGACGAGATCGACGTCGGCGTATCCGGGTCGACATCCGAACGTATCGGTATGATGATGAGGGAACTGTCAAAACGCGCGCAGGTAATATGCGTTACGCACTCTCCGCAGATAGCGTCGCTCGCCGACCGTCACTATCTCATAAAGAAAAGAGAGATCGACGGAAGAGCGGAAAGCACGGCCGGCGAGATCTCCGGTGAGGAAAGAGCGCTTGAGATCGCCAGAATGATAGGCGGTATCGAAATAACGGAAAAACAGATCGCGGCGGCAAAAGAAATGCTTGCCAGATCGTAAGATAAAACAAATTAACGGAGGAGAATAACATTATGGGACTTTACGAGGAACTTAAAAACAGGGGAATGATAGCGCAGGTGACCGATGAAGACGCGGTCAGAAATCTGCTTAATAATGAGAAAGCAACTTTCTATATAGGATTCGATCCGACCGCGGACAGTCTGCACGTAGGCCATTTTATTCAGCTCAAAGTGATGGCGCACATGCAGAGAGCGGGTCATCGCCCCATAGCCGTATTCGGAGGGGGCACCGCGCGCGTAGGCGACCCTTCGGGTAAAGATTCGATGAGAAAAATGCTGAGCCGCGAAGAGATCGAAAGCAATATCGGACATTTCAAACAGCAGATGAGCCGATTTATCAACACGTCGGACGGGAAAGCGATTTTCGTCAATAACGGAGATTGGCTCAACGACCTGAATTATATTGATTTTCTGCGTGAGGTCGGTCCTCACTTTACGGTGAACAGAATGCTTGCCGCCGAGTGCTACAAGATCAGAATGGAAACCGGTCTTACGTTTCTTGAATTCAACTATATGATAATGCAGAGCTACGACTTTTTCAGGCTGTTCTCCGATTACGGATGCAAGCTTGAACTCGGCGGCGACGATCAGTGGAGCAATATTATCGGCGGCGTTGAACTTGTCAGACGAAAGGCCGGGGCGGAAGTTTACGGTCTTACGTTCAAGCTTCTTCTAACCCACGAGGGAAAGAAGATGGGTAAGACCGAAAAGGGAGCGCTTTGGCTTGATCCGGAAAAGACGTCCCCGTACGATTTCTACCAGTATTTCAGGAACGTTGACGACGCCGACGTCATAAACTGTATGAAGATGCTGACTTTTATGGACCTCGACGAAATAGCGAACTATGAAAAACTCGAAGGCGCCGATCTTAACCGAGCCAAAGAGAGACTTGCGTACGAGGTCACGGCACTTATTCACGGAGAAGAGGAAGCAAAGAAGTGCGAAGAGGCTGCCAAGTCGGTCTTCGGCGGCGGAGGTGCGTCTGAGAATATGCCTTCGACCGCTGTTCCGGACGACCTGTTCGTTGACGGTAAAGTTTCCGTCATCGATATGCTTACCGTCTCGGGACTCGCGCCCTCCAAAGGCGAGGCGAGAAGACTTATTCAGCAGGGCGGTATCGTCGTAGGAGGCGAAAAAGTCGATTCTATCGACAAGTCTGTCGACAGATCGCTTCTCGAGTCGCCGGACGGCGTTATCGTTAAGAAAGGCAAAAAAACGTATCATAAGTTCACGGTTTGAAATTACCGTGTCGTCAGGTGGCTTTGTGATGAAAAACAGGTTGACAGAGGAACTTCTATCATATAAGGTTCTCAGCGGAACGCCGGGCTTATCCGTTCTTACAGACGAACCGATGAGCAATCATTCAACTTTCAGGATCGGAGGCCCGGCGGATTATTTCATCACGCCCCGATCCGAAGAAGATCTTTTGTTTGTTCTCTCTAAACTCAAAGAGTTCGGTGAGAGGACGCTTATCATCGGTAAGGGAAGCAACGTTCTTTTTGCCGACGAGGGCTACAGGGGAGCCGTGGTCTGTACTTCATCGCTCGACCGGGTCATTGTCAACGGCTCGGTCATAACCGCCGAATGCGGCGCGTCTCTCACGTCTGTTGCGAGGCAGGCAGCACGGCATTCGCTTTCCGGACTTGAATTTGCGTTCGGTATTCCCGGGAGTGTGGGCGGGGCTGTCTTCATGAACGCCGGCGCATACGGAGGAGAGATATCTTCCGTTACGGTAAAAACGAAAACGATAGATCCCGAAACTTTTGAGATCCGTATTTATGAGAGGGAAGAACATGAATTCGGATATCGTGAAAGCGTATTCAGAAGGACGGGTGATATAATTTTATCGACCGAGTTGTGCCTTACGCCGGGCGATGCGGGTGAGATAAACGGTAAAATGACCGACTTTCTTGAAAGAAGACAGCAGAAACAGCCGCTTGAGTTTCCGAGCGCGGGAAGCGTCTTTAAAAGGTGCGCCGGTCGTTTTACAGGACAGATGATCGAGGAGTCCGGACTGAAGGGCTTGACTGTCGGCGGAGCTCAGGTTTCCGAAAAGCATGCGGGCTTTATCATTAATGTCGGAGACGCAACTGCCCGCGACGTTCTTGAATTGATCGATATCATCAAAGAAACGGTCAAAACTCGTTTCGGGTGTTCTCTCGAATGCGAGTTGATCTACGTAAGTTGAAATGAGCGGAATATCTTATTGCGCAAGCGTCAAAAATGACATAGAAAGCAAGCTGCCTAAAAAGAACTGCTGTCTTCGGACCAGAAGGACGGCTTTGGTCGTTATGGCTGATCCCGTAGTATCCGAAGATAAACTTTTCAGACTGCTTTCTCTCCCTAGATGTGAGAACTGCAAAGCGGAATTACTTAAGGCGTTATTCGTCGTTTTCGGAACCGTCACGGATCCCGATAAGGGACTTCACCTTGAGTTTCTTGCCAAAGATCCGCTCTCACGCGACTTTATCAGGCAGGTCCTAATTTCTTCAGGATTCGATCCGAAAACCTCTGCGCGAAACGGGTATTTTACGTGTTATTTCAAGGACGGAGACGTTATCAAAGACGTTTTCGGAAAGATGGGCGTCAACTCCGTAGTATTCGACGTAATCAACAGAAAAATGATCGGGGAGATAAGAAACTCCGCCAACAGGCTTGTCAACTTCGAGACTGCGAATATCAAAAAATCTATCGGTGCGTCGGCAAAATATATTGAAGCCATAAAGTACCTTGATTCGCTGGGTATGGTTTCGACTTTGCCGCCCGAACTCGAGGAAGCGGCGAACCTGAGAATGGAGAATTTTCAGATGTCGCTTTCCGAACTTGCGCGTCAAACAAAACCGCCCGTTTCAAAGTCCGGGTTCCTTCACAGACTCGACAGGATCCTGGAAATAGCAGAAAAAGTCAAAAAGAGAGGAGAGAGCAGATCCGATGAGTAATAGTTTCGCTCATCTCCACCTCCATAGTGAATACAGTCTCCTCGACGGCGCCTGCAGAGTTGCCGATATTCCGAAAAAGGCGAAAGCCGAGGGCCACGGCGCGGTCGCCCTTACCGACCACGGCGTCCTTTACGGCGCCGTTAATTTTTACAAAGCGTGTGTCAAAGAAGGCGTCAAGCCCATAATCGGCTGCGAGGTTTACGTTGCTCCGGGTTCCCGTTTCGATAAGAACGCCGGAAAGGGCGTAAAGGCAAATCATCTTGTTCTTCTTGCGGAAAACGAAACCGGTTATCATAATCTGATGAAACTGTCGTCTCTCGCTTTTACGGAAGGGTTTTATTCAAAACCGCGTGTCGATATCGATCTTCTGAGGGAGTATCATGAGGGGCTTATCTCTCTTTCCGCGTGTCTTGCCGGAGCGGTCCCCCGAGCGATAATTTCGGGTGATTACCAAGGAGCAGAAGAACAGGTAAAACTTCTTCTGTCCGTTTTCGGCGAGGGTAATTTTTTCCTCGAAATACAGGACCACGGGCTTTCGGATCAGGGCGTCGTAAACGACGCTCTTCTCGACATTTCAAAACGGCTTTCGATACCGACGGTCGCTACAAACGACGTTCATTATCTTGAGAGACAGAACGCGCGCGACCAGGAGATTCTTTTGTGTATCGGAACCGGAAACGTTCTCAGCGACGGCAGACCGATAGGTTTTGAAACGGACGAGTTTTACTATAAGAGTACTGCGGAAATGGAACGCCTGTTTGAAAGATTCCCCGGAGCCGTTGACACAGCCGGAGAAATTGCCGAACGGTGTTCCGTTGAGCTTGATTTCGGGAAAACTTTTCTGCCTCGTTTCACGCCCGAAGGCGGGCAGACCCCGCAGGAGTTTTTGAGAGCCCTTGCACTGGATGGTTTTGTAAGCCGAGTATCGGAGGGCAGGATCTCTTTTGACGCTCAACATACGGAGGCGGTCTACCGCGATCGTATCGAATATGAGCTTTCCGTCATCCATCAGATGGGATACGACGAATACTTCCTGATCGTCAGGGATTACGTCAATTTTGCGAAAAGCCGCGGTATTCCCGTAGGACCCGGAAGAGGTTCCGGCGCGGGATCGCTCGTTGCATATCTTGTCGGTATCACGGACGTCGATTCAATAAAGTACGACCTTATTTTCGAGCGTTTTCTGAATCCCGAGCGCGTATCTATGCCTGATTTCGACATTGATTTCTGCTATGACCGACGCGACGAGGTGATCGATTACGTCAAGCAGAAATACGGCGAAGAGCGCGTTTGCCAGATCGTCACATTCGGAACGCTTGCCGCTCGTGCGGCGGTGAGGGACGTCGGAAGAGTTCTGGGAATGAGTTATTCCGACGTTGACCGTGTCGTTCGGGAAATACCGAAGGAACTCGATATTACCGTAGAGGATGCGCTTTCAAAGAGTTCGGCGCTGCGTGAAATGTACGAATCGGATCCTGCGTGCCGCGATCTTCTCGATCGCGCCAAAAGGATCGAGGGTATGCCGAGACACGCTTCTACTCACGCTGCGGGCGTAGTCATAACGGATCGGCCCGTCACCGATTACGTTCCGGTTTCCGTCACCGGAGGCGCTGTCGTAACTCAGTATACGATGGATGCTGTCGCGGATCTCGGTATCCTCAAATTCGATTTTCTTGCTCTCAGGTATCTTACAATAATCAACGAAACCGAGAAACTCATCAGGGAACGCGCTCCGGATTTCGATCTCACGCTTGTTGATACCGCTGACAAAGCAACGTACGAACTTATTTCATCCGGTAAAACCGACGGTGTTTTCCAGCTTGAATCCCGCGGGATGAAGCAGATGCTCACGAAACTTCAACCCTCCTCGTTCAACGATATAATAGCCGCCATCGCGCTTTTCAGACCCGGCCCTATGGATTCCATACCGCGGTATATCGAAGCGCGCCGTGATCCGACCTTGAGAAAGTATAAGATCCCCGGGATAGATCCTATCCTTGAGTCCACTTACGGTTGTATCGTTTATCAGGAACAGGTAATGCAGATCTTCCGCGAGATCGCAGGGTACAGCTTCGGCCACGCCGACGTAGTAAGACGCGCTATCTCAAAGAAGAAAGCCGACGTTCTTGAAAAAGAACACGAGGCGTTCGTCAAAGGCGCCCTCGAAAGAGGAGCCGAGGAAGCCGACGCCGAAGAACTCTTTTCGGATATCGTAGCATTCGCGGATTACGCCTTCAATAAATCACACGCGACGGCGTACGCCGTTTTATCGTTCAGGACCGCGTACCTTAAAGCGCATTATCCGCTTGAGTATTTCTGTGCTCTTCTGACTTCAGTACTTGGTTCTGAGGACAAGACTGCCGAGTATATAGCCGAAGCGTCTAAGGCAGGCGTCAAGATTTTTCCGCCTGACGTCAATCGTTCGGGAAGCGATTTTAAGGTTGAAGACGGGAATATCCGTTTCGGCCTTTCCGCCCTGAAAAACATCGGTCCGCAGTTCATTTCATCGCTGATCGGTATAAGAGAAACGTCGGGACCGTTTTCCGACGTTGACGATTTCGTTTCCCGGACTCATGATATCGGGATCAACAAAAAACAGTTTGAAACTCTGATCAAATCAGGAGCGCTTGATTCGCTCGGAAAGAAGAGAAGTCAGCTTCTCGCCGTTTTTGATTCGCTCTTCGATTCCGTGCAGTCCTCAAAAGTCCCCGAAGGCCAGATCGATCTTTTTTCCACCGAAGCCGGCGGGAAGATCGCTCCGAAGATCGAGTTTCCGGATATTCCCGAACTTTCTGCAAGGGAAAAACTTAACCTTGAAAAGGAAACGTCCGGTATTTATCTGTCCGGTCACATTCTTGACGATTACAGCGAAAACGCAGCGTCGGTCGATCATTATGATATCTCTGCGATAACAGGTGCTTTCGATGAGGATACCGAGGGATCGTTTTCCGCGCAGATCGAAGACCCGCAGCCTCAGTTTGCCGACCGGCAACTCGTTACCGTCGTCGGAATTATTACGGCCAGAACGGCTAAAACCACCAAAAAAGGCGATCCGATGGCTTTCCTGACCTTAGAGGACGTGACGGGGCAGATCGAGTGCATCGTTTTCTCGGATACCCTTGAGAGGATCGGTTATCTTCTCGTACCCGACGGAGTCGTCGCCGTTTCCGGGACGCTCAGTATCAGAGACGGAGAATCGCCTAAGATTATCGTTTCGGCGGCCGTTCCTCTGATGATCAATTCTTCTTTTACCGAAGAAACGGGAAAAGCCGTAAAATCGCAACCGGAAAAGAAGACGTCTGATCGGATTTCCAAACTGTTTCTTCGTATCCCGTCGCAGAATGATAAGGTATATAAGCGTGTGACGGCGCTTTTGGAAATATTTCCCGGTGCCGTTCCGGTGATCTTTTTTGACGAATCGACGGGAAGGTACGATAAAAACGGTATATTGAACACGACCGCCTCCCCTTTGGTCGTTTCCGAACTGGAAAGGATGCTTGGAGAGGGAAACGTTGTGAAAAAATAAAATCACGGTTTACCGTTCAATCTTTATTCATATTTGAAAGGTAAAATATAGTCTCACAGTTCGCGAAAGGAGACGTCAAAAGTGTCTGATACGGAAAACATTGCAAGGGATGACAAAAGACGTGTCGACTGGTACAAAGAGCTTGTCTCTGTTTTGAAGAGGGTCGGCAGGATCGCGCTCAGAGTCGCTTCTTACGTTCTGAACGTTCTTTTGACGATCGTTCTGATAGGAATGATTACAGCGGTCATCGTCGGTACCGCTTTTGCAGTATATATCAAGGATAATCTGGATCTGTCCATCGATGCTGATTCGTTCATAACGGCGGGGCAGGATACTACGACCGAGATCTTTTACGTAAAATACGATTCGATCGAAGACAGGATTAACAGAAACGGGACCCCCGTAAAACTGGAATCCCAGAGCCTTTACGGGACGAAAAACAGCGTTTGGGTTCCTTATTCGGATCTTCCGGAAGATCTGATAGACGCTTTTGTTTCCGTCGAAGATCACAGATTCTTCACTCATAACGGCGTCGACTGGATAGGAACTTCTAAGGCGATTGTAAATTATTTTGTCGGCTTCGAATCGGTCAGAGGCGCGTCGACCATCACTCAGCAGCTTGTCAAAAACCTGACCGGTGAAGACGATATTACCATTCAGCGAAAAGTCGAGGAGATATTCAGGGCTCTTAATCTCGAAAAGGAGAAGAGCAAAGAGGATATCCTCGAGATGTATATGAATATCGTATACCTCGGAAACAACTGTTACGGCGTCGGCGCCGCATCGGAGAGATATTTCGGGAAAAGCGTCTCCGACCTTTCTCTCGTTGAATGCGCTGCGCTTGCGGGTATAGTCAAGAACCCGTCGAGATACGAGCCGATCGGTCATGATTATTTCACGTATTACGACGAGGACGGCGTAGAACAGGAGGACGGCAACAAGATCAGGCGATCGACCGTCCTTTACACGATGAAACAGTATGATAAGATCACCGAAGACGAATACAACTCCGCTCTGGAGGAAGAACTTCGTCTTGTAGAGGATGAATCCGAGGAAGAGGTGATCGACGACGGCGTTACGATACACAGCTGGTATATCGACGCCATGCGTACCAAACTCATCGACGATCTTATGGAACAGAACGGCTGGACCCGCGCGGTCGCAAGCGCGAAGCTCTATACGTCGGGCTATAAGATATATATACCCATGGATCCCGAAGTCCAGGATATCATGGACGAGGTTTACGTTAACGATTCCGAGTATTTCCCGTACGCGTGGGGAGCGCTTCAGCCCCAGTCGGCGATGGTAATCACAGATCCGTACACCGGAGACGTTCTCGGCCTCGTCGGCGGACGCGGAGTCAAGACGGCGGATCTGATTCTGGACAGAGCGACGCAGGCAAAGCGACCGGTCGGTTCATCGATCAAACCGCTCTCCGTATACGGGCCGGCGATAGACGCCGGTATTGTCAATTACGGATACGTGATCGACGACACGCCCGTAATGTTCAATAAAACGACGAACCAGTGGGGCGGGGAAACCATCACCGCTTATCCCCACAACCTTCCCGACGTTTATTACGGTCTTACGACCATCAACGACGGCGTAAAACGTTCCGCGAACACCGTCGCAATGAAAACGTTACAGCTTCTGACTGTCGACAAGTCTTTCGACTTTATGAAAAACACGCTGCATTTCGACAGCCTTGTCGACGAGTATACAACGCCGAGCGGAGTTTATGTGACAGACCGCGGGCTGGCGGCGCTCGGACTCGGACAGGTCTCGTACGGTCTTACGGTGCTGGAGATGGCTGCCGGATACGGTATTTTCCAAAACAAAGGTCTTTACGAATCGCCTAATCTGTATCTTTACGTTACCGACAGTTCGGGAAAAGTCGTTCTGGAAAACAACCACTACACCGAGGTCGCTATCAGCGAAGAGACCGCTTCGATCATGACTATCATTCTTCAGCACGTAATGGAACCCGGCGGAACCGGTTCTTCCGTTACTCTGACGAATTCTGTTAACGTTGCAGGTAAAACCGGGTCGACGACGGCAAACTTCGACAGATATTTCGTCGGGTATACGCCTTACTGTGTAGGAGCGGTTTGGTTCGGATATGATAATAATTCGACCCTCAGCGGCTTTTCGGGCAACCCGTCCGCAACCGTTTGGGATATCGTTATGACAAAGGTCCATCAAAAGTATATTGATCGGGCCGCTGCCGGGATCGAAGAACTTCGAACGTTTGAAAGGGCCGAAGGCGTAATCGAAGCGAGGTTCTGTAAAGACTCGGGACTTCTCGCAGGCGAAAACTGCACGTGCGATATTCGCGGCGACAGGACCGAGATAGGTTACTACACACGAACGACCGTTCCGACAAAAGTGTGCGATAAACACGTTCTTGTCAAATTTGATACCTCGACCGATATGCTCGCGACCGATAATTGTCCCGAAGAATCCGTAGTTGAAGTCGCTCTTGTTAAAATGACCGGGCGCGACTTCCCGATAAACATTCCCGTTGCCGATACGCAGTACGGTTTGTTTGTCGAGAACGACGGTTTTGAACACGGATATACGTACGGCGTATCCAATCCGTTGAACTCATTCTGCACCGTCCATACAGGTGAAAAAGACGATAAAAAAGCCGACAAAAAAGCCGATTAGCAGATATTCCCGTTAATAATCGTAGCAAAACCCTCTCGCTTTCATATTTTGTTATTGAAACAGAATTGAGCGAGAGGGTTTTTATGAATTTTGCTTACGATTACAGGTTGATCGATTCGGAATACTGCGACGTCCGTTTTATCGGTATGAACACCGCGGACGGATTCAGGTGGTGTCTTGACGGACTTCCGAAAGAACGGGATCTTAAAAGAACGTACATAATCAAAGGAGCTGCAGGCACTGGGAAAAGTACGCTTATGAAAACCGTTGCCGACCGCTTTGAAAGCGGTGGGAACCGTGTCGTCAGATTCCTTTGCAGTTCCGATCCCGATTCGCTTGACGCCGTCCTGATCGGCGACGGGATCCTGATCCTTGACGGGACTGCTCCACACGTAAAAGACGCGCTTTACCCAGGCGCACTTTCCGAGCTCGTATGCCTCGGAAATTTCTGGAACAAAGATAAACTGATCTGCCGCTCTTCTGAAATAGTCGATCTTTCGGAGAAAAAAGCCTGTTGCTTCCGAAAAGCCTACAGGTTCATGTCCGGTATGAGACAGTTGTCGCTTGACATATTCGAGGATGCGGAAAGTACGCTTGACGTCCCGAAAATAAAAAACGTTATATCGCGGATCGTCGGCAGAATGAAAAGAAACGACGGCGTTCCGGTATATTCGGAAACGATAATTAGGTCATTCGGAATGAAAGGAACCGTCAAACTGACTACTCTTGACAATAGGGCGAAATCTGTTACGACGGTTTCCGATACTTACGGGACCGGACGTGTCTTTATGTCTTTGCTTTCGGAAGAATTAAAAAAGGCGGGTATCTCGTTCGTCTGCTCTCCGGATCCCTTATTCGCATCTCAGATCTCGGACATTTTTGTTCCGGGCGAAGGGTTATTGTTTTCCGTTGACAGAACGGATAAGACGGATAAGTTCATAAATATGGAACGCTTTGTCTTAAAAGAAAAACTCGGGACAAAAAGAGGTGAGATCCGGCTCGCATATAAGTGCTGGGATGCTTTGAGACGGGATGCCGAGACAGAACTCTGTGAAGCCGCAGGCTATCATTTTGAACTTGAACGTATATACGGCGCCGCAATGAATTTCGACGCGGTTACAGCATACCGGAAACTACTGATAAGAGATATCGAAAACCGATTATAAAAAAGGCGGGCGAACACGAAATCGTGTACGCCCGCCTCTTTCAGTCAGATCTTATTTCGCACCCAGGCTGTTCTCATAGCTTTCGATCATCTTCTTGACCATCTGTCCGCCGACAGAACCTGCCTGACGGGCGGTGATGTCGCCGTTGTAACCCTTATTGAGGTTTACGCCGACTTCGCTTGCAGCCTGCATTTTGAACTGTTCCATCGCGTTTTTCGCGCCGGGAACCGAAATCTTATTACTCTGAGCCATCTTTTCATCCTTTCTGCCGCTGTCCGGCAGAGAAAGGATATTTCCTCAAGCCCGGTGGCGGCGAAATATTGATCGTTTTTTATTTGAAGGGTTATTGCCCTTCGCTTTTATTATGAGAAAAAACGTCCCATTTATGAATGGTAAATCGTATCAATTCCGGTTTACAAATGTAAGAAAACGTGGTAAAATATCTCTGTATGGAATAACGGCCGTTTTGCGGTCGGAAAGGAGCGGGAAATGGACCGGAACAATCAGATCCGCGAGAACGGCAACCGGGCCGTAAAATCATATATTTCGGGCACGGCCGGCCTTTCCGCCGCTCAGGTTTCCGAGAGAATGAGAAACGGTCAGGACAATAAACCCGTTCAGTCTCCGACCAAAACGGTCAAAGAGATCATTTTCAGTAACGTCTTCACGTATTTCAACCTTATCTTTTTCGTGTTGGCTATTGCTCTCGCTTTCGTTGGGTCTTTCAACAATATGACCTTTATGGGAGTGATCATCGTCAACCTTCTGATCGGGATCATTCAGGAGATCAACGCCAAGAGAACTCTCGATTCTCTCACCATAATGACGGAACCGAAGGCGCGGGTGATCCGTGACGGACGTATTTTTTCCGTTTCGACCGATAAACTCGTTCTCGACGATCTCGTTATCTTTTCGTCGGGAAATCAGATTTGCGCCGACGCCGTTGTCGTCGAAGGCGAAGTGCAGGTCAACGAGGCCCTTGTAACGGGTGAATCTGACGAGATAACCAAGAGAGAGGGAACGAAACTTCTTTCGGGATCGTTCGTCGTCTCAGGCGAATGTACGGCGAGGTTGACCGCCGTCGGAGAGAATTCATTCGTCAACAAACTTACGCTCGGAGCAAAAAAGGCAAAATCAAAGAAAAAGCAGGGAATGGTTCTCTCGCTTTCACGCCTTATCATGGTGATCGGAATAACTATAATTCCGATCGGTACCGCTCTTTTCTTCCGCCAGTTCGACGCTCTTTCCATTAAACTGAATGTTGAAAAGACGACCGCCGCGCTTATAGGAATGATACCGGAGGGGCTTTATCTGCTTGTCAACGTTACTCTTGCAGTCAGCGTTATCAAACTTGCCCGGAAAGACACCCTCGTTCACGATCTGAGCTGCGTCGAGACTTTGGCGAGAGTCGATACTCTTTGCGTTGATAAAACGGGTACGATCACGGATAATACCATGCACGTATCCGATATTCTTAACGTCACCTCGGACGACGCAGTACCCCTTTTGCGGGATTTCGTTTATAACATGACCTCTGACAATATTACTATGACTACGCTCAAAAAGCATTTCGGGGAGACTGTCTCCCGTCCCGCGCTTGAGGTCGTTCCG
Source organism: Clostridia bacterium (assembly GCA_017428635.1). Classification (GTDB taxonomy): domain Bacteria; phylum Bacillota; class Clostridia; order Oscillospirales; family CAG-272; genus RUG11130. Next base: position 37,773 of record JAFRQK010000038.1, read on the forward strand.
TTCTCGTCTTCGACGAAAATGAGTTCCGTGTCGTTCGGACCGTCCGAGAACTATATTCTCGGCGCTCCCGAGTTCGTTCTGCGCAGTCAATATCAGAATTTCAGGTCGATAATTGAACCTCACGTTATGGACGGAAAGCGAGTTCTGGTTTTTGCGTCTGCGCCTTCGATCCGACCCGACGATACGGCGAAAGTCCGTCCGCTTGCTCTTGTGCTGCTTACTAACCCTATCAGGCCTGAAGCGCGCGAGACGTTTTCGTATTTCGCCGATCAGGGAGTGAATATTAAAGTTATTTCCGGAGACAACCCGCTTACCGTTGCCGCTGCAGCGAGAGAGGCGGGTATAACCGGGGCGGAGAAGTGCGTTGATCTAACTTCTCTTTCTCCCGATGAAGTCGCAGCCGCCGCTGAGGAGTATACCGTTTTCGGAAGAGTAACACCCGAACAGAAAAAGATTCTTGTCAGTTCTCTGAAAAGATCGGGTCATACCGTAGCAATGACCGGAGACGGTGTAAACGATATTCTTGCCCTGAAAGAGGCTGACTGCAGTATCGCAATGGCGTCCGGGAGCGACGTCGCATGTCAGGTATCTCATCTCGTTCTTCTGAAATCTCAGTTCTCGTCTCTTCCTTCTGTCGTTGCGGAAGGAAGGCAGGTCATCAATAATATCCAGCGGTCTGCGTCACTGTTCCTTGTCAAGAATATTTTCTCTTTCCTTCTGGCGATCATTTCAATATTTGCGTCAATTCCTTATCCGCTCAAACCCGCGCAGATCTCTCTTGTCAGCGTCCTGACGATAGGTATTCCTTCGTTCATACTTGCGCTTGAGAAGAACGAAGCAAGAGTGGAAGGGAAGTTTCTGCCCACTGTTATTTATAACGCGTTACCTGCGGCGCTTTCGGATCTGATAGTCGTTCTCGGCGCCATTTTGTTCTCAATAGCATTCAATATGACCGATTCCGTTACTTCGACCGTTGCAACTTTGTTGATGGCGCTTGTCGGATACACCATGGTCGTAAAGATGTGCCGCCCATTCAATAAAATACGGATCGCCCTTGTGGCAACCCTCGTCTTGCTGTTCTTTGTCGGTATTTTTGCCTTGCCCGGCTTCTTCGAGATCACCGCACCCGATTTCGGCGGTTATCTCGTTCTCGGCGTTTTCACTCTGCTTATACCTTCGGTTATCTTTACGCTTTCTCACGCGATCACTGCCGCGAGAAATTGGATCTATAACATGATAGAAGAGAGAAGAAACGGCAGCGCAAAAGCAAATAAAGTCTGACCTTCGTCGGGCTTTATTTTGCTTATTTTCACAAATTTTAATTATGGGTCAAACTCGATATTCAAAAAACGTCCGCAATGTGTTATACTGTTAATGAAGAGCACATGTCGGTCGGATGATGAAAAATGAAAGAGGTGCGAGAATGAGAGAGGGTATGTACGGCGATCTTAAAGTAATCGGAATGAGAGGGTGTAAGACCTTTACCGATCAGGTGAATTATTATCTGAGAGAGTGGAGAAGCCATAACGACGACGAGTCTTTCGTGATCGAGGCGGATTGTCCCAGATTCGGTTCCGGTGAGGCGAAGGCTCTCATACACGAGACTATGAGAGGGCAGGACGTTTACATTTATTCCGACTGCTTCAATCACGGAGTTACATACCGAATGTTCGGGCAGGAAGTTCCCATGAGTCCGGACGATCATTTTCAGGATCTTAAGAGGACGATCGCCGCTATCGGAGGCAAAGCGTCCCGTATAACCGTCATTATGCCCATGCTCTACGAGGGCAGACAGCACAAGCGCTCGGCGAGAGAATCGCTCGACTGCGCAATGGCTCTTCAGGAACTCGTGAATATGGGCGTTGCAAATATCATCACTTTCGACGCACACGACGCGAGAGTTCAAAACGCTATTCCGCTTACGGGCTTCGATAACGTCAGACCGACGTATCAGATGCTCAAGGCGCTTGTACGCGAAGTTCCGGACATATCTTTGAGCCATAATGACACTATGATCATTTCTCCCGACGAAGGCGCGATGTCAAGAACGATGTACTACGCGTCCGTCCTCGGCCTTGAGCTCGGTATGTTCTATAAGCGCCGCAATTATTCCGTTATTGTCGACGGTAAAAATCCGATCGAAGCGCACGAATACCTCGGACGCGAACTGGAAGGAAAGGACGCGATCGTCATTGACGATATGATCTCCTCCGGAGAATCTATCCTTGACGTTTCTAAGCAACTTAAGGAACTCGGCGCGAGACGGATATTCTTCTTCGTCTCGTTCGGACTCTTTACGGGCGGATTCGAAGTATTCGACAAGGCGTATGCCGACGGAATTTTCGACAAGTGCTTCACTACGAATCTGATTTACCACCCCGACGGACTTCTTGACAAACCCTGGTATTCCGAAGTCAATATGTGCAAGTACGTTGCGCTTATCATAGACACGCTCAACAAGAACCAGTCGATCGGAACGCTTCTTAATCCTGTCAAAAAGATCCACTCCATTCTCGAAAAGCAGCACAAACGCACCGAGAAGGCGAGCGGGGCGCAGATAAAGATCGACTGAGGAGATCAAATGCTTATTTTCAAGACAAAAGCCGCGGATATAGTTTCCGAGGCGATAAAAATGCTTTGGGAACAGGACGTCCCCGCGCACGACGTTGCCGATATGCTTGAATATCCTCCGGATCCCGCGATGGGAGATGTTGCGCTTCCTTGTTTCAAACTCAGCAGGACGCTGAAAAAATCCCCCGTAATGATCTCCGACGCATTATCCGGCGCTATAGCCGATCCGGTATTCGATAAAGTCGAGTCGGTCAGCGGATATCTGAACCTTACGGCATCATCCTCGTTTCTCAAAGACGCTCTTTTCGGAATTATCGAAGAAGGTGACAGATACGGTTCTTCCGACGTGGGCAAAGGCAAAACGGTCGTTTTTGACTATTCCTCGCCGAACGTCTGCAAACCGTTCCACGTAGGCCATCTCGGCTCGACGGTCATAGGTCACTCTTTGAAGCTGATTCACGAATTCGGGGGATACAAGTGTGTCGGGATCAATCATCTCGGCGATTGGGGGACCCAGTTCGGTAAACAGATCGTCGCGTTCAGAAAATGGGGCGACCGTGAGACAGTCGAGAAGATCGGTATCGACGAGCTTGTCCGACTCTACGTGAAATTCCATAACGAAGCGGAAAAAGATCCGTCACTCGATGATGAAGCCCGCGCCGAGTTCCACAAACTCGAAGAAGGCGATCCCGAGAACCTCGCCCTTTGGAAGTGGTTCCTTGAAGTCTCTATCGCTGAATACAAGAAGACTTACCGTCAGCTCGGGATCGTATTTGACAGCTATAAAGGCGAGAGTTTTTATACTGATAAAATGCCCGCTCAGGTACAGAAGCTGCACGATATGGGTCTTCTGAAGCTTGATAACGGTGCTTCTATCGTTGATCTCGATGAATACGGAATGCCTCCTTGCCTGATCCTCAGGAGCGACGGATCGACCCTTTATCCGACAAGAGACATCGCGGCTGCTGTCTACAGAAAAGAGACTTATGACTTTGACAAGTGCGTGTACGTGACTTCCGCACAGCAGATACTCCATTTTTCCCAGTGGTTCAAAGTGGTTGAACTGATGGGCTACGACTGGTATGACAAACTTGTTCACGTTCCGTACGGTACCGTCAGCATAGACGGAGCAAAGCTTGCGACCCGTACCGGCAACGTGGTCCTGCTGAAAGACCTCTTCAAGATGTCCGTCGATAAAGTCAAGGACATCATCAGGGAGAAAAACCCCGATCTTCAAAACGTTGAAGAGACCTCGGAGGCTGTCGGCGTCGGCGCTATCGTTTTCTTGTATTTGTCCAATAACAGGATCAAAGATATTAACTTTAATCTTGAAAACGCTCTCAGTTTTGACGGAAACACGGGTCCTTATGCGCAGTATACGTACGCCCGGACTTGTTCTGTCCTCGAAAAGGAAAAACCTGTCGGCGCACGCGGAACAGTAACAGTTCCCGAGGAAGCGGACGTAATAAAATCTCTTCTCAAATTCCCGGAGAAAGTTGCGCAGGCGCTTGACGATTACGAACCGTCCGTGATCACTCGATTCATCATCGAGGTTTGTGCTTCGTTCAACCGGTTTTATCACTCGTGTCAGATCCTTAAAGCGGACGATCCCGACGTGAAGGACTTCCGTCTGTCGCTTACACAGGCTGTCAATAACGTTCTGAGAACGGCTCTTCATCTTATCTGTATGAAGACGCCGAACAAGATATAAAATGAAAGGATGATAGACCATGTCAGGCCATTCAAAGTGGAACAATATCAAGAACAAAAAAGAAAAGACCGACGCGCAGAAGGCGAAAGTCTTTACTAAGATCGGGAAGGAGATCGCCATCGCCGTTCGCGAGGGCGGCGGAAACCCCGATACCAACAGAAAGTTAAAGGATCTCATTGCAAAAGCGAAAGCTTCCAATGTTCCTAACGACAACATCGAACGCGCGATCAAAAAAGCGGTCGGCGACGACAGCGTTGTTTACGAGGAGATCTATTACGAAGGTTACGGGCCGTCCGGCGTCGCTGTGATCGTTGAAACTGCAACGGATAACAGAAACAGAACTGGAGGCGATATCCGTCACTTTTTCGACAAGTACGGCGGCAACCTCGGGCAGACCGGATGCGTATCCTATCTTTTCTCCGATAAGGGAATAATTCTCATTCCGCGCGATTCCGGTGCGGATGAGGATGAGCTTATGGAGGCTGCTCTTGAAGCGGGAGCGTCCGATTTTGCCGTTGACGACGACTATTTCGAAATTGAGACGGAGCCGTCGGACCTTGACGCGGTTCGCGAAGATCTTGAGTCCAAGGGATATAAGATCGAAAGCGCTGAAAAGGACAAGATCCCCTCGACGTACGTTACGCTCGAGAATGAAGACGACATTAAGAATATGAATCTTCTTCTCGACCATCTGGACGACCACGACGACGTTCAGAATATCTTCCACAACTGGGAGAACGTCGAAGAATAATTCGGAGGAATAATATGACGTTTATTTCATTCCCGGGTCTCGGTATTAAACCGTTTCCGATCAGAAGCACCGCTTTTTCCGTCTTCGGGATCGATATCGCATGGTACGGGATAATCATATGCTGCGGTCTTATCCTCGGAGTTCTTTACTCGATTTTTCGCGCGAAAAGGAACGAAGGGATAAAGACCGATACCGTTATCGATCTCGCCTTTTTCCTCGTTGTCTTCGGTGTGATCGGAGCGCGTCTTTACTACGTCATTTTTAAATTCGGCGATTATATCAAGACGAAAGCGGACGGTTCGTTCGATCTCGGAAAAACTCTTCTCGCTATGGTGAACATCCGGGAGGGTGGTCTTGCGATCTACGGAGCAATTATTGCCGGCTTCCTGACAATCCTTGTTTTTTCAAAGATCAAAAAAATCAAATTCCTCAAAATCCTTGATTTTGTCTCGCCCGCCGTTATGATCGGGCAGGTCATCGGAAGATGGGGTAACTTCATGAATGCGGAAGCGTTCGGGTATGAGACCGGTCTCCCGTGGAGGATGGGTATTCATTCGAGCGCATCGAGCGATCCCGCAACCCTCGTTGAATTGAGCGTTAAATACGTACACCCGACTTTCTTGTATGAATCCCTTTGGAATCTCATCGGTTTTCTGATCATTAATGCCGTTTATAAAAAGAAGAAGTTCGATGGGCAGATATTTTTTATGTACATCGCCTGGTACGGTCTCGGCCGCGCTTTTATCGAAGGGTTGAGAACCGACAGTCTGATGCTCGGACCGATCCGTATTTCTCAGTTGATCGGCGCTCTGGCTTTTTTGGCCGGGCTGGTTTTCCTTATCGTTTTCTCGAAAAGAACCCGTCAGTCTTCCGAGGTTCCGGTGTCTGTCAGCACGCTTGATATCGGAACCGACGACGCAAGTTCGGACGTTCAGGTCGAAGCGAACGTGACGGATGAGCCTGCCGACGAAAATGTGTCGGAAGGCGCGGAAACAGCAAACGGAGAAGAGAATGGCGAAGATAATTGACGGACGGGAAATATCCCGTAATACGAGAGAGAATATAAAAAAACGCACGTCTGAATACGTCGAAAAGAACGGAAGAGCGCCGGGTCTCGCCGTCGTTATTGTCGGTGAAGATCCTGCATCTCAGATATACGTTCGTAATAAAGCCAAAGCCTGCGAAGAAGTCGGTTTTCATTCCGAGGTCATAAGACTTCCCGCCGAAGTGACTGAAAATGAATTGCTTTCCGTGATCGAAAAACTTAAAGCGGACGGTAAGATCGACGGAATTCTCGTTCAGCTTCCTCTTCCTCGCGGACTTGATCCCAAAGTAATAATCGACGCCATCCCTCCGGAGAAGGACGTCGACGCTTTTCACGTATCCAACGTGGGGAAGATCATGCTCGGAGAGAAGTGTTTTCATCCGTGTACTCCCGCGGGTATCATGAAAATGCTCGAACACGAGGGAATATCAGTCGACGGAAAAGAGTGTGTTGTCGTCGGTCGGAGCAATATTGTCGGTAAGCCGATGGCTATGCTCCTTCTGCACGCAAACGGTACGGTCACGATCTGCCATTCACATACCGTGAATTTGAAAGATATAACCTCACGCGCGGATATTCTTGTCGCTGCGGTAGGGAAGTCGAAATTCATTACGGCAGATATGGTCAAAGACGGAGCGGTAATTATCGACGTCGGAATGAATAGGGATGAAAACGGTAAGCTTTCAGGCGACGTTGATTACGAAAACGTTGAAAAAAAAGCGTCCGCGATCACTCCTGTTCCCGGAGGCGTCGGACCAATGACTATTACGATGCTTTTGGAGAACACTCTGCTGGCTGCCGAAAACTCAAGCAAATAACTATAATATTAAATTAAATTAAATATTGACAAGAAAGCGCGTCTCTGTTATAATACTCTGGAACGCGCTTTTTGAGTTGCGCGTCTCTCTGCCGCCGAAATTCTATAACGGCGGTCTGATGTCCATAGGGAGGTAAACTGAAATGGAGAAAAAGCTCAAATCCTATGAAACGCTTTTCGTGATCGATGCGGATCTTTCCGAGGAAGATACGAAAGCGGCCGTGGAGAAGTTCACGGCGCTGATCTCTCAGCACGGAGAGATCGAAGAAGTAAACGAGTGGGGCAAAAGAAAGCTCGCTTACCCCATCGATTACAAGACCGAGGGTTATTACGTTCTCGTCACTTTCAAAAGCGAGCCCGATTTCCCGTCAGAACTTGAAAGAATCTTCAACATCACGGACAATATCCTTCGTTCGATCGTGATCGCAAAAGAAGAGAAATCCGCATAACTTACGGGGGAGAATAACATGGCAAACTTTAATTTCAACAAAGTCATTCTGGGCGGCCGGCTTACAGCCGATCCCGAACTCAGAACGACAGCGACCGGAGTATCCGTCGTTTCTTTTACCGTTGCGGTTAACAGAAGATTTGTTAACAAAAACAACGAGGATCAGCCTCAGGCCGATTTCATTAACTGCACCGCTTGGAGAGCGACCGCGGAATTTATTTCCCGTTATTTCAAAAAAGCAAGTTCTATCTGCGTCGTCGGTTCCATTCAGACGAGAAACTGGACCGATCAGCAGGGTCAGAAACGTTTTTCTACCGACGTCGTTGTTGATGAGGCTATGTTTGTAGACTCTAAGAGTGAAAGACCCGCGGGTCTGCAGAACGACAGCGCGTCATATACGCCCGAAGGGTACGGCGCGCCGGCGGCTTCTTTCGGCAACGCCGACGGTGAAGCCCCTAAATTTGAAGAGATCACGGACGAAGAGGATCTTCCTTTCTGATCCTGCCGTCTCACATTTTATTTGAATTGCTGCATATGCAGCGGAACGGAGTTTAATTATGGAAATTGAAAAGAATGATGCGGTAGAGACCGAAGTCGCCGCTGAAGTAGCCGAAGAAACCGTCGAGCAGACTGTTGAAGAGGCTGTTGAAGAAGTAAAAGAAGAAGTTGCCAAGGAGACTGTCGAAGAGACTGCAGCTCCCGAGGAACAGCCCGCTGAAGAGGCTGAGGCGCCTGCATCCGAAGAAACTCCCGCAGAGAGACCCGAGAGAGCCGACAGACCTCAGGGCGGTAGACCCGCGCCGCGCGGCGGAAACAGAAAAAGAAGAAAAGTCTGCTATTTCTGTGCCGAAAAGATCGCTGAGATCGATTTCAAGGATACCACGCTCCTCAGAAAGTATATTTCAGAGCGCGCTAAGATCCTTCCTCGCCGTGTATCCGGTACGTGCGCGAAGCATCAGCGTCAGTTAACGACCGCTATCAAGAGAGCGCGTCATATGTCGCTTCTTCCTTACATCAGTGACTGATCAAAAAAAGAGCGGAGTTCGTTGAACTCCGCTCTTTTTTATTTTTTAAGTGATCCGCGCTCAAGAGAGAAGACGTCTTCAATCGTTGCTTTACAGGCCGAAACCGCTTCGAGCGACGCTTCAAGACTGTCGCCGTGTGCAAGAACGTAGAACTTGATTTTAGGTTCCGTACCCGATGGTCTTGCGATGATCGCGTTTCCTTCTGCGGTTTTGAAATACATAACGTTTGATGAGGGAAGGAAAGTCGGCGTCACGTTCCCGGTCCTTAATTCTTTTATGGTTCCGGAAAGATAATCTCTTACCTCAACGACGGGACTTCCACCGATCTTTTCCGGAGCGTTATTTCGCAGGGTATCCATCATGGCGGCTATTTTTTCACGTCCGTCAACGCTGTCCTGATAGATCTCGGATGTATCTTCGGAATAGTAACCGTATTTACCGAACAGTTCGTCGAGCGCGTCGAGAAGGGTCATGCCGCGAAGATGATAGTACGCTGCCATCTCACAGATCAGCATTGAAGTCACAACGGAATCTTTGTCTCTTGCATGAAGCCCTTTAAGGTATCCGTAACTTTCTTCAAAACCGAGAATAAAAGTACCTTTACCGCTTTCTTCATGTTCTCTTATGACTTCGGAGATGAATTTGAACCCGGTGAGAACGTTATACAGTTTTACTCCGAAACTGTCACAGATAGTTTCGGCCATTTCGGTCGTGACGATCGTTTTGACCGCATATGCGTCCGAAGGAAGTTCGTTTCGTTCTTTCAGCGCTGACAGAATATAATTCAGGAGCAGGCTGCCCATTTGATTGCCGCTGATCGTTTTGAAAACGCCGTCTCTGCCTTTCACCATAACGCCGACTCTGTCAGCGTCCGGATCTGTGGCGATGATCAGATCGGAATTGACGTTTTCCGCCAGTTTAATACCGAGTTCAAATGATGCGGGGTATTCCGGATTGGGTTTCAAAAGCCCGGGGAAATCGCCGTCGTGGACCATTTGCTCGTTTACGGTGTAGATCTTACAAAGACCGATCCGTCTCATTATTTCCGGAACAAACTTCGCCCCGGCGCCGAAAAGAGGAGTGTAGACGACGCTTAACGATTCGGAAGCGCGTTTAACAACGTCAGGATTTACAGCTTCCCCGAGGACCGCGTCAAGGAACGCGAGGTCGATCTCGCTTCCGATGGAACGGATCAGACCGTTATCGGGGTTCGTTATGGGAATGTCCTCTAAAATATCGATCTGATCGACAAACGCTCTGACACGTGCTACCGTTTCCTCCGTCGGCTGCGCTCCGTCCGGCCCGTATAGTTTATAACCGTTATATTCTTTTGGATTGTGTGACGCGGTTATGTTGATCCCTGCCGTACAGTTAAGATATCTGACTGCAAAAGAAAGTTCGGGCGTGGGGCGTACGTCGTCAAACAGGTATACTTTGATACCCGAGTGCGCGAGGACTTCGGCTGCGCGGCGCGCGAAAAGGGAAGAATTGTTCCTGTTGTCGTGTGCGATGACTACTCCGCGCGTCATTGCAGTTTCACCGAGCGACTTGATCAGTCTTGCCACTCCTTCCGTGACGTGAGCGACTGTGTAAACGTTCATTCTGTTCGTTCCGGCGCCCATCTTCGCGCGAAGACCCGCAGTCCCGAATTTCAGATAAGATCCGAATCTGTGTCTGAGCTTATTCTCGTCGTCGAGAATAGATCTGATCTCGTTTTTCGTCTCTGCGTCGACTTTTGGGCTGTGAAGCCACGCTTCGTAAATCTCGGTATAATCCATGTGTTTCTCCGTTATTTCAGTACTTTTCAAGAACGTTATAACTGTCGGAGAGGAATGAAGATAACTCTTCCGGCGTAAGACGACGCTGCGACAGTTTGCAAAGGGATACGATCTGTTTAGCGAGCATTTCCGATTTTTCGGGATCCGTTTCATACGTGTCGCTGATCTTCATAATCAACGGAGATCCGGTATTCACGGTAAGCGTCGCTTCAAGCTCCATCCCCGGCGCGTCCTTGGAGTATAGTTTCATCATATCGTCAAATCTTCTCATATCCTCGGAGACCGAAAGAATGGCGGGTGTCGTCTTGTCCTTGAATGACGTGAATTCTATCTTGGTCTTCTCACCGACAAGTTTTCCGAATACGTCCTCAACGTGGGGCGGCGCGTCGATCGAACCGTCGTCTTTGAGCGCGTCGGCAACTTCGGAATCGACTCTGACGAAACGGACTCCTTCGGAATTCATTTCGACGGTGGTTATGAACTGTGAATCAATGATCTTATCGAGCAGAACCGATTCGATCCCTTCGGAAGCAAGCAGGGAGACGTATTTTGACTGCATCGTTTTGTCATTAGCGTAGTATATCTTGTTCTCGTGTTTTTCCTTGGCTCCTTCGAGGTATTCGTTAAGCGTGATGAATCCTCCCGAGCACTTTTCAAAGAGGATCGACTCTTTGACTCTGTCATAGAATTTCTTGTCGCGCATACAACCGTATTCAACGAACGTTTTGACGTCACGCCACTTTTTTTCGTATTCGTCGCGTTCGCCAGAAAACATCGAGTTGAGTTTGTCGGCAACCTTTTTTGTGATGTGCGCGGAGATCTTTGAAACGTACCCGCTGTTTTGCAGATAGCTCCTCGACACGTTGAGAGGCAGCTCCGGGCAGTCAAGTACACCTTTTAACATTAAAAGAAACTCGGGGATAACTTCTTTGATATTATCCGCAACGAAGACTTGATTATAATAAAGTTTTACCTGTCCCTCAAGACTTTCGTATTCGCTCGAGATAGCGGGGAAATACAAAATACCCTTGAAATTGAGAGGATAGTCGGCCTTAAGATGGATCCAGAAAAGAGGCTCTTTGTAATCTCTGAAAACTTTTCGGTAGAACTCCCTGTATTCTTCATCCGTACAATCGGACGGGTTTTTGAGCCATAAAGGCGTCGTATCGTTAATAGGTTCTTTCGGTTTGTCCTCTTTTTCGGTATCGCCTTTTTCGCCTTTTTCGGATACGTTCTCGAAAAAGATCGGGACCGGCATAAAAACGCAATATTTATTTAATATTTCTTTGAGTTTAGTCTCGGAAAGGAATTCGCTTCCTTCGTCATTAATATGCATGATCACCGCAGTGCCGAATTCGCCGAGGAAATCGTCCGCCCCGTCATAATCAGGCGTAAGTTCGTATTCGCCGTCCTCTCCGCAGGACCACTTTACTGCTTCTGAACCGGTGAATGATTTCGTAACGACGTCGATACGGTCGCTGACCATGAAAGCAGAGTAAAAACCGAGGCCGAAATGACCGATTATACCCGACGCTGCCGAATCTGATTCTTCACCTTCATATTTTTTTATAAAATCAAGAGCGCCCGACAGCGCGATCTGGCAGAGGTACTTCTCAAGTTCGTCCGCGGTCATGCCTATACCGTTGTCTATCACGGTTATGGTGTTTCCGTCCTGATCAAGACGAACGTCGATGCGTCCGTTATACCCCTCAACGTTTGCCTCGCCGAGCGATACGAGCCTTTTGAGTTTAGTTACGGCGTCGCAAGAGTTCGAAACTATCTCTCTTATGAAGATCTCTTTTTCCGAGTACAGCCACTTCTTGATTATAGGAAAAATATGATCAAGTTCAATGCCTATTCCGCCTTTTTTTACTTCGTTGTCAGCCAATTTCAGAACGTCCTTTCCTGTATGAAATCACAATATATAATTATATTATCGTTTGTTTTTTTTGTCAACACTTCGGGCAGTGTCGAGTTCTGTCGAAAATGTAACTTTTCATAATTTTTTTTCGCTGCGGCAGAGTAAATATGTAAGGTCTTATAAACCTGATTTTTTTTAAAACAAAGCCTTGTAAATTACCCGGTTTTGGTATAAAATTATCTTCGGAGTAAGAGGCTCATAAAACAAGTCCCAAATATTTTTATTCAATAAATTGGAGGAAGAAATCATGTCAGTAAAAGTAGCTATCAACGGTTTCGGAAGGATCGGCCGTCTGGCTTTCCGTCAGATGTTCGGAGCGGAGGGTTATGAAGTAGTCGCCATCAACGACCTTACGAGCCCCACGATGCTCGCACATCTTCTCAAGTACGATTCCGCTCAGAAAAAATACGATCTTGCCGATACGGTTTCCGCAAGTGACGAAGACGGAACGATCACCGTTAACGGTAAGACGATCAAGATCTACAGTGAGAAAAATGCCGCTGATCTCCCCTGGGGCAAAATCGGTGTTGACGTCGTTCTCGAATGCACAGGCTTTTATACCTCGAAAGAAAAATCTATGGCACACATCGAAGCAGGCGCGAAGAAAGTCGTTATCTCCGCTCCCGCGGGAAAGGATCTCAAGACGATCGTTTTCGGCGTTAACGAAGACACTTTGACGGCTGAGGATCAGATCATCTCTGCCGCATCCTGCACGACGAACTGCCTGGCTCCCATGGCTAAGGCTCTCAACGACTACGCGCCCATCCAGTCCGGTATCATGACTACGGTCCATGCTTATACCGGCGACCAGATGGTTCTTGACGGTCCGCACAGAAAAGGCGATCTTCGCCGCGCGCGCGCTGCCGCTGTGAATATCGTTCCTAACACCACCGGCGCCGCAAAAGCGATCGGTCTCGTTATCCCCGAGCTCAACGGTAAGCTGATCGGTTCCGCACAGAGAGTTCCGGTCTGCACCGGTTCCACCACGATCCTTGTTGCAGTAGTCAAGGGTAAGGACGTCACCGTTGACAGCATTAACGCCGCTATGAAGGCGGCCGCATCCGAGTCTTACGGATACAACGAGGATATGATCGTTTCTTCCGACGTTATCGGTATCAGATACGGCTCGCTCTTCGATTCCACGCAGACCATGGTCACGAAGATCGACGACGATACGTATCAGGTTCAGGTCGTCTCCTGGTATGACAACGAGAACTCGTACACCAGCCAGATGGTCCGTACCATTAAGTATTTCGCGGAACTTGCATAAGTTTGCCGTTAAACCGCCGCGGCTTTTTGCCGCGGCGGTTTTCTCTTTTCGCTTGATTTGTTCTTTTAGCGGGTGTATAATAATAAGTTGAGAAATAAAGGAAGGAGGCGGTATCATTGTCAAAACCGATCATAGCGATCGTAGGGCGGCCGAACGTCGGAAAAAGCACGCTTTTCAATAAACTTACCGGCAAACGGACCGCTATCGTAGAGGATATACCCGGAATAACAAGAGACAGGATATACGGCGAAACGGAATGGCGCGGCAAAAAGATGATCCTCATTGATACAGGCGGGATCGACGCCGTTACTGACGATCCGATCCTCGTAAAAATGAGAGCACAGGCTCAGATAGCCATAGATACCGCTGACGTTATTATTTTCGTTTGTGATATAAGGTCGGGTCTCGTTTCAGACGATATGGATATAGCACTGATGCTTAAAAAATGCGGTAAACCCGTTATTCCCGTCGTCAATAAGATCGACTCTGTCGGAACACCACCCGCTGATTTTTACGATTTCTACAGTCTCGGATTTGAAGCCGAACCGATCGCGCTTTCTGCTCTTCACGGAAGCGGAAGCGGCGACCTTCTAGATGAAGCTATGGCCAGGCTTCCCGAGTTTGAAAATGAGGAAGAACAGAACGACGTAATAAACGTCGCCGTTATCGGAAAACCCAACGCCGGGAAGTCCTCTCTTATCAACAGGATCCTTTCTGACGACAGACTTATCGTTTCCGATATTCCCGGGACGACAAGGGACGCAATCGACACCTATTTTGAAAATGAACACGGTAAATACAACTTTATCGATACTGCGGGCCTGAGGCGTCAGAGCAAGGTCGAAGACAGGATCGAGAAGTTTTCCGTTATCAGAGCAAAAGCGGCTGTTGAAAGAGCAGACGTTTGCCTTCTCGTCGTAGATGCGGGAGAAGGAGTTACCGAGCAGGATGAAAAGATAGCCGGTATCGCGCATGAGGCGGGAAAGGGAATCATCATCTGCGTAAATAAGTGGGATACGATCGACAAAGACAATTCTGTGACAAAAAAGTTTACGAACGACGTATACACGGCGTTATCATTTATGACCTACGCACCCTTGATCTTCATTTCCGCAAAGACGGGTCAGAGAGTCGACAAGCTTTTTGAAAAGATCAACGCCGTTAAGAATATGGCGGATCTCAGGATCTCAACCGGAATGCTTAACGACGTGCTATCCGACGCGGTGACCCGAGTACAGCCTCCGTCGGACAAAGGCAGACGGCTGAAGATATACTATATGACCCAGACCGGTGTTGCTCCCCCGACTTTTGTTTTGTTTTGCAACAGAGTTGACCTGTTCCATTTTTCATATCAACGCTATATTGAGAATTGTCTCAGGTCTACTTTCGGATTTGACGGTACTCCTATAAAAATGATCATCAAACAAAAGAACGACGGCGACAAAGCCTGACAGGAGTTGCTTATGACGTTTTATCAAATATGGGAAAACGGTCTTGCGAACGGTTTTGAATTTTCAAATCAGGCCTCGCTGATCGTTGTCAGTGTTTTGTTTGTTCTTCTGACGATCGCCGCATCCTATTTGCTCGGAAGCATTAATCTTTCGATAATCATTTCAAAGAAGTTTTACGGGGAAGATATCAGAGAATACGGAAGCGGAAACGCCGGAATGACCAACGTAATGAGAACGTACGGTAAAAAGATGGCCGCCCTGACTTTCGTAGGAGATTTCCTTAAAGCCGTTATTGCTTCTCTTATAGGACGCTTGTTTCTGGGCTTTTTCGGAGCATATCTGGCAGGTTTCTTCTGCTTCCTCGGTCACATATTTCCTTGCTTTTATAAGTTCAAAGGCGGGAAAGGCATAGTCACCGCCGCTGCGATGGTCCTCATGACAGACTGGCGCATTTTTCTGATACTCGTCGCGCTGTTCGTGATCATCGTAGCCCTGACAAAGTACATTTCGCTCGGTTCTGTCGTCTGTCTTGCTTTTTATCCGTTTGTTCTTGACAGGATGTGGGGAATATTCGGATACGGAAATAAACCGAGGTTTGTCGTTATTTTTGCAATCGGCGTAATGGCGCTCGGTATTTGGGGACACCGTAAGAATATAAAACGTATAATCGAACATACGGAAAGCAAGTTTACTTTCAAAGTAAAAGATAAAGAGATTAAAACAGATAAAACGGAAGAAAAGGAAAACAAAAATGACTGATGAAAAAATAATCGCCGAGCTTTCGCGGACCGATATTTCATCCGACGAGAGATTATCCGCTCTTAAAGAAGTAAAAAAGCGGATCGATTCGGGCGCAATAAGGAATGAGCGGGAAGGCAGTTTCGTTAATAATCACATTCACACGTGTTATTCTTTCTCTCCGTATACTCCGACTTCAGCTGTATTTTACGCATGGCGCGCCGGTCTTTCGACCGCCGGTATCATGGATCATGACAGCGTAGGCGGTATCCGGGAGTTTATTGAAGCCGGCGCGATAATGGAAATGCCGGTGACCTGCGGGTTTGAGTGCCGTGTCAACGTTAAGGGAACTGCGCTCGACGGCAGAAGGATAAATAATCCTGATCAGATATCCTGCGCGTACGTTGCGATGCACGGCATTCCGCACGGAAGCATCGCCAAGGCCGAGACGGTTCTTTCTCACGTAAGAGAAAAACGGAATCTGCGTAACCGCAAAATGTGTGCTAATATTACGGATATCACGAAGCCTTTCGGGATCACGCTCGATTTCGACAGCGACGTTTATCCTATATCAATGGCGCGGGAAGGCGGGAGCATAACGGAAAGGCACGTTCTTTTCGCACTTACTCATAAAATAATAAGCAGATATCCCGAACGCCATCAGGCGTTGGATTTTATAGAAAAAATCATCGGGGGCGGGATCGCGCCGAAAAC
Organism: Clostridia bacterium; assembly: GCA_017428635.1. Lineage (GTDB taxonomy): Bacteria > Bacillota > Clostridia > Oscillospirales > CAG-272 > RUG11130. Next base: position 54,013 of record JAFRQK010000038.1, read on the forward strand.
GCGTGATAAACTCCTTTCAGCCCCGGAAAACTTTTATTCATATGACGTTCTCGGAGTGCTCAAGAGCAGTCTCGTCGCACGCTTTTACATAGACGCTGACGAAGAATGTATCAATATTGCGGATTTCACACGTCTGGCCGATGAACTAGGCGCGATATCTGCCTACGCTTATCTCGGCGACGTAGGTGAAAGTCCTACGGGGGATAAGAAGGCTCAGAAATTCGAGGATGATTATCTTCCGGTACTTTTCAGTACCCTTAAAGAACTCGGCTTCAGAGCGGTCACTTATATGCCCTCCAGAAATACGAAAGAGCAGCTCGCGACCGTTATCGAATATTGCAGGGATAACGGGTTCTTCGAGATCTCGGGAGAAGATATAAATTCTCCGCGTCAGTCGTTTATATGTCCTTCTCTGGAACTTCCCGAGTATTCTCATCTTCGCGTCGCTACATATGCTCTTATAGGACATGAGATTTCCGCAAGCCGTGATCTGTCTCTTTCCATGTTTTCTCCGGAAACCGAAAAACAGATCCCGGAACTTTCTGATAGAATAAAACAGTACGCCGCCGTCGGCGGTATCAAATGAAGCGGAGGGCTTTATGACAAACTTAGAATCGCTCGTCGAGTTTTCAAACCGTTACGGATCGGATCCTTCATTCGTTCTTGCGGGAGGAGGCAATACCTCTTTCAAAAATTCAGATAATCTCTGGGTAAAAGGCAGCGGCACGGCGTTATCGACGATAACGAAAGACGGATTTGTTAAAATGAACAGAGAACGTCTTTCGGATATTTGGCGCGTCGAGTATTCGGATGATCCCGAAACGAGAGAATCCGAGGTCCTCGCTGCGCTTATGGACGCAAGAGAAGCAGGTGAAGATAAGAAACGCCCTTCTGTAGAAACACTGTTTCACGATCTGTTTCCGCAGTCATTTGTGCTTCACGTTCATCCTGCTGTTGTTAACGGTGTTCTGTGCTCAAAAGAAGGCAAAGAAACAATAAAAAAACTATTCCCGGATTCAATTTGGATCGATGCCTGTGAACCCGGGTACGTTATGGCGTCCGCTTTCAGAAAAGCGCTTCTGAAATATAAGAAAGCGACCGGAAAAGACGCCGATCTTGTTTTCCACCAGAATCACGGCGTATTCTTTGCCGCGTCAACGGCGAAGAGGCTCGATGCTCTTGTCAAACACGTCATAACGTCTATAAAGAAAGAGATCAAGATCAAACCTGATTTTTCCGATAAGGCAATTGATCTTGATACTGCCGCATCGATCGCTCCCGTCCTCAGAATGCTCTATAATGAGAACGGGAACGCAAGAGTCGTTTTCAAAACGAACAAACAGATACTTAAATTCTCTTCACGAGAGGAATTCAAGAAAATTAAACGTCCGCTGTCGCCCGATCATATTGTTTACTGTAAAGCGGAACCGCTTTATATCAATAATTATGCTCCGGCTGCAATCAAACATAAGTTTGATGAATTCAAGACAACGCTCGGATTTGCACCGAAGATCGTTTTTGCCGAGAATATCGGGATGTTTGCTCTCGGCAGCACTTTCAAGGAAGCAAATACTGCTTCTGAACTCATGTTTGACGCTATGACCGTCGTAACCTACGCCGAGAACTTCGGCGGGGTTCTCCCTATGAGCAAAAAGCTGACTGATTTCATTGTGAATTGGGAGGTCGAAAAATACCGTTCCGGCGTTAGTTTGAACGTTGCTAAGGACGGTTTTTCCTCGAAGATCGCTATTGTTACGGGCGGTGCGCAGGGATTCGGTGAGGGGATCGCGCGCTTCCTGGCATCCAAAGGCGCAAACGTCGTTATCGCCGATATCAATAGTGAAGGCGCAGCCAGGACCGCTGCAAATATTACGGAGACGACGGGATCCGTTGCTTCTCCCGTTACCGTAAATATTGCCGACGAGGAAAGCGTCAGACGAATGATTCGGGAAACGGTCCTGACGTTCGGCGGACTTGACGTGTTCGTAAATAACGCGGGTATCGTACGCGCAGGATCGCTCGAGGAGATGACAAGGTCGAATTTCGAACTGGTTACATCCATTAACTACACCGCATACTTTATGTGCGTGAAATATGCTTCTGCCGTTATGAAGATCCAGAGAGGTGTCAGTCCTTCGTATATGGCCGACGTTATCGAGATCAATTCCAAATCCGGGCTGGCCGGATCAAACAAGAATTTCGCATACGCCGGAAGCAAGTTCGGCGGTCTCGGCCTGACTCAATCGTTTGCGCTTGAACTCGCGCCTTTCGGGATCAAAGTAAACGCCGTTTGCCCCGGGAATTTTCTGGACGGACCGTTGTGGTCCGACCCGGTCAGAGGGCTATTCGTTCAGTATCTGAACGCAGGCAAGGTTCCCGGCGCCAAAACCGTTGCCGACGTAAAAAAATACTACGAATCAAAGGTTCCGCTCGGAAGAGGATGCCTGCCTGAGGATCTTAACAGAGCCGTTCAGTATATCATTGAACAGAAATATGAGACCGGACAGGCGGTACCGGTCACCGGCGGACAGGAAATGTTGAATTGAAATAAGCGGATCGACTGAAAAACGTCGGTCCGCTTTCTTTTCACTCCGATTTTACTATGTTGAAAAGCGAATTTGCCGTCAGCCACAAGGCGGGGAAATAGTTCATCACATTCCATACTCCCGCTCCTTTCAGGTCGTACTCGGGTATCAAACGAAGAAGCGCATCGCATGTTCTCGCGTTTTCAAACCAAACGACGTGTTCAACAGCATCGTTGAAGGAAGAGGGCCTGTCGAAATAATTATAAAACGGCGCGGCTTTTTCTATATCATACCTGATTTCCGCCTGCTTCTCGGATGCAAGTTCGACGGCTTCGGTATTTGTCAGCGTTTTGGCTTTTGTTATCCCTCTCTCATACGGAAGAGGCCAATCGTATCCGTAATTCGGTATTCCCGATAAAATCTTATTTTTCGGAATCGCAGTTACAGCATAATCAAGAACTTTTTTGACCTCGCCTTTAGGTGAAACTGCGTTCGGAGGTCCGAACGTATACCCCCATTCGTAAGTCATTAAAAGAGTTCTGTCGGCGATCTCTCCTATGGCTTTGTAATCGTGTCCCTCATAAAGTATTCCGGGTTGATCGTCCCTGATCTTCGGCGCAAGAGAAACAAACAGCAAAAATCGACCGTCCAGCGCTTCGGAGAGCCTGCTTAAAAAATCAACGTAGGGTTCTTTTCCTTCAGACCCGATATATTCAAAGTCAACGTCTATTCCGCCATATGATCGCGCTTCGAGTATTTCGATGATACTTTCAATTACTTTGTCGCCCAGTATCTTATCGTTAAGGATCCGTGAGACGAGTTCATTCGAAAATTTTCCTTCGTCAGTCAGTGAAGTCAGCATTAGAAGCGGAACGGTTCCGTATTCACCCGCAATACCGATAAGTTCCTCATCGTCTCCGCTCGGAGATATAAGGGTGCCGTCGTTCCTGATCCCATACGTAAATATTGACAGATACGTAAGATAGGGAAGAGTTCTTCTGAGAACCGTCCTGTCAACAAAAGGATATACGTATCCGTTGAAGGAAACTGTTTTATTATAAACAGGTTCTTCGCCGACGACGGTAATGATCTGACCCGGGACAATTGTCGGTAACCCGTCGAGAAAGGGATTGTTTCTGTACAGAGAGTTAACTGTTACGCCGTATTCTTCCGCGATTCCGGTAAGGGTATCGCCGCCCATTACAGTGTAAGTGACCGAAGGAAAACGTATTATAAGGTCTTCTCCGACAGTTAACTTTCCTGGATCCGTGATAAAGTTGTCGGTTATTATTCTTGAAACGGGCACACCGTATTCTCTTGCTATCATTGTGACGGTCTGACCTTGTTTTACGGTATGTATTACCATATTACCTCCGGTAAAGTTATTGTGTTGTTCCGACACTGTATTATATGTTCCGGCTTAGCGTCTCGATACCAAATATAACTTGCAAATAAAAGCCGTTTGTGGTATAATTCAAGCGTCGGAATTGCCCCTTTCAATAAGGCCATACCAGCCGGGGAGGTAGCGGGTCCCTGAACCTGAAGTCCGCTGCAGCAGGGGTGGATCCCTTTTTTGAGGAGCAGACTTGTGCAGTCTGCGGCACGTCGTCATACGTTGAGAAACGGGTCTTGCGCGATCGGTACCTGTGAACCATGTCAGGTGGGGAACCAAGCAGCATTAAGCAGTCATACCGATGCGCCGCAAGGCAGCCTGTTTTGAGTTTGATCCGTGTCGGCGTGTGTAGGTCCTGTTTCGATCTTAAGGTGTATGGTCTTATTGAGCGGGGCAATATAACGTTCTTGAAACGGAGACGCTTTATGGAACATCTTGCGCTATACAGAAAGTATCGTCCCGCATCGTTCGACGACGTGTACGGTCAGGATCACGTTACGAGCGTTCTGAGACGCGAAAGCGAAGAAGGGAAACTTTCTCACGCATATCTTTTCTGCGGCCCGAGAGGAACAGGTAAAACCACGTGCGCAAAGATTCTTGCCAAAGTCGTGAACTGCGATTCACCGGTGAGAGGAGATCCATGCGGAAAATGTCCCTCCTGTAAGGCGATCGAATCCGAGTCTGCGACTGACGTTGTTGAAATGGACGCTGCGTCTAATACCGGGGTCGATTACATTCGTGATATTAAGGAAGAGGTGACTTACACTCCCGCGCTCCTTAAAAAGAGAGTCTATATAATAGACGAGGTTCACATGCTTTCTCCCGGGGCGTTTAATGCTCTTCTCAAAACGCTTGAGGAACCTCCTGCACACGTTATGTTCATTCTCGCAACGACCGAACAGCATAAACTCCCCGCTACCGTCGTATCGAGATGTCAAAGATTTGATTTCAGAAGAATTCCGATAAACGTTATTGCTGCGCGCCTTTCGGCTATAGCCTCTGACGAACATATAGACCTTGATGCGGATGCCGCTCAGATGATCGCAAAACAAGCGTCCGGAGGCATGAGAGACGCCATTAATCTTATGGAACTATGCGCCTGCGCCGGATCCCGGATAGATTCGGAAAGAGTAAGAGAATCTTTGGGGATCGCCGGTATAGATCTATCGTTAAAAGTTGCAAAAGCAGTCAGAAATTCAGATCCGTCGGGCCTTTTTTCAGCCGTTGATTACGTTGTTTCATCTTCCGGAGATCTATCGGTCTTTTTCGGTGAACTTATAGCTTTTTGGCGTGATATGACCGTAATGCGTTATTCTGCCGAAGACAGCTCATATCTTGAATTGACCGATACTGAAAAACAGACGGTTAAGGAAGCTTCAGAAATGTTTACACAGGAAGAGCTTCTTTATCATTCCGGATTACTTGAATCTGCTGTTTTTGAAATGAATAGATTGCCTCAGATAAAACGGTACGTTGCAGAGATCACTTTGCTTAAAATGAGTGAGAAAAAGCTTGAATCTTCTGCCGATTCACTTCTTGCCCGAATAGCTGATCTTGAGGATCAGATCCGGCTGCTGAATGCCGGGGTGTTACCTGAACAAAAAAACGGTTTTCCGGTGGATTCGGTCGTCACTTCGATTGAGGAAGAGAAGAAAAGATCGGTTGAAGAACCGAAAAAACAGGAAGCCTTAACTCCGTCGAGCGTGGAAGAGGAACCGGCGCCGTACGAGATCGGAGATCCCGGGGAATTCATATCAAAGGTCGCTTCTTCAAATACGTCCGTAGGAGCAATTTTGCAGGACGCCACTATAAAAGCGATAAATAATAAGAAACTCCAGATAACGGTCGGTGACGGGTTCTCATCAATAATGTTGAAAAGAAACGAGGTTTTATCTTTGATAAAACAATCGGCGGTTATCTCAGGTCTTTTTGACGTCACGCCGGAAGTGGAGATATTGCAAGAAGATAATTCGGATCAGATCGATGCGTTTTCTGATTTTGAATGAGTATTTTAGGAGGATAAAATGAAAGCTAGGTTGCCGAAGGGAATGGGTCAGGGCCCGACCAATATGCAGGGTATGTTGAAACAGGCCCAGAAAATGCAGGAAGACATGGCTGCGCTGCAGGAGGATCTTGACGCGCGTGAATACACCGTAAAAGCCGGGGGCGGTGTCGTAGAAATTACGATCTCCGGCACCCTCGAGATAAAGAAAATCGATATATCGCCTGATATAGTCGATCCGGATGACATCGAAACGCTTTCGGACGTTATTACGGCAGGTGTGAACGAAGCTATAAAGAAAGTGAATTCCACTAACGGCGAAGAAATGGGAAAAATCACCGGCGCGCTCAATATGCCCGGTTTGTTCTGATAGTATGGCAGATCATATCGAACCGCTTGAAAGACTTGCCGATATGTTTCGGAGATTGGACGGCGTAGGGAAAAAAACAGCGCTGCGTTATGCGTTCAACGTTCTCAATTTTTCCGAATCAGAGGCAAATGAGTTTGCCAGGGCCATTGAATCCGTAAAAAAAGACATTAAGCTTTGCAGTGTCTGTCAGAATATATCGACGACAGACGTCTGTCCCGTATGTTCCTCAGTTAAAAGGGACAGATCGGTCATTTGTGTCGTAGAGGATCCGCGCGCAGTTGTAGCGATTGAGAACACGGGCCATTATTCGGGCGTTTACCACGTTCTTCACGGAGCTATATCTCCGATGAAGGGTGTTTCTCCCGATAAATTGAAAATAAAAGAACTTCTCTCCCGATTAAAGGACGGAGAAGTTTCTGAGGTTATTATTGCAACCAACCCCACCGTTGAAGGTGAGGCGACGGCAATGTATCTTTATAAACTTATATCGCCCCTTGAGATAAACGTGACCAGGATCGCAAACGGTGTTCCGATCGGCGGTGATCTCGAATACGCGGACGAAGTCACTCTGCGAAGGGCTATCGAAGGAAGATACTCGTTATAAAATAAGGACGGGAAATCAGACGTTTCGGCGTTTGATTTCCCTTTTTTTTTATTTTATCGACTGTGTTGAGGATTCCCTCTCAAAATAATATTTTTTATTGTGCGAACAGATACTCTCGACAAGGCCTATCCCGATATATAAAGCAAGCATAGACGATCCGCCGTATGAAAAGAAGGGAAGAGGTATTCCTATGACCGGAAGAGCGGCAAGGCACATTCCGATATTTTCCAGAGTTTGCGCTATGAGCATCGCTGCAATTCCCACGCATATAATTGAGGCGTAGTTTTTTCTTGAGCGTCTTGAAACGATCAGAAGTCGTACGATCAAAAGCGTCATTATGGCGATGTATGAAAACGTTCCGAAGAAACCGAGTTTTTCTGCCAGTACCGCAAACAGAAAGTCTGAATGAGCTGCTGGCAGAGAAGTATATACGGTCCCGCCGAAAAGACCCGCACCTCTGAAACCGCCATTAATAATCGCTTTCTTGCTCATTAAAGCCTGATAGCCGTAATTTTCCGGATCGGTATCAGGGTTGAATCCCGCAAAGATCCTTTGCTGTTGATATTCGGTCATGTGATCCCAAACGAAAGGGAACAGTATAACGGTTATTACTGCTCCGGCGGCAAAGTACCAAAGAGACAAGCCTCCGACAAAGAGCATGGCGGCCATGATAAAGATATATATAAGAACCGTTCCCATATCTTTTGTAATGACGAGTATCCCTATTATTATTCCTGCGTGGATCATAAGTTTCAGGACGTTCAACGGGTGATTTATCTTTCCGCTTACCCTGTCAATGTGTCTTGAGAACGTTATAATGAACGTGATTTTGACGAATTCCGCTGGCTGGAGATAGAACGGCACCCCCGGGATCTTTATCCAGTTGAGATTAGTGTTTCCCGATGCGCCGGATATTGACGGAACGAATTTATTAATGATAATACAGAGTAATAAAAGCCCGATCGAAAAGAAGAAAAAGAATTTCTCGAGTTTTTCGATTACGGTATCGTAATCAATGGTTGATATCAGGAAGGCGAGAACAAGCCCCAGCGTTGCGGCTACAGATTGGACGAGGACCTTATTGCTTCCTGCTTGAAAGTGCGCGGACCCGCCCCAAAGGATCAGAATGCTTAAAAGTGAAAGAAAAAATGCGCATGAGATTATGATATAATCAATGTTTTTCAGTTTTTCTTTCAGTGAAGTAGAGAACTCTTTCATTTGATCATTTTACCTTTTTCAGTTTTGCATATGTTCCCATCAGCTTTTTTAATCCGTGTTCTTCAAACACGACTTCATATAGTACGTCTCCGCCCATCCGTTTCGATGATAAAACGACCCCTTTGCCGAACATAGAGTGAACGACGTTATCGCCGATTTTAAACTCTTCCGTATTTTGAGCGGAAGTTTTGACTTTTGGCTGAGATGAGAAAGGCGAATAGCGCGGGGTCGGGTTATATGCGTCGGAGGGGTTTACGATGGATCTGCCTGTCGAAATGAACGCGGGCCTGTTACGGGTGAATGCTCCGTATTGTTCTTCTTCGGTCCTTACGGTCAATTCGGCGGGTATTTCATTCACGAAACACGAGATCTGATTGTACTGTGTTTTCCCGTTGATCATGCGGCTTCCGACGTGAGTGATATATATTCTTTTTTTTGCGCGGGTAACGGCGACGTAAGCGAGTCTTCGTTCTTCTTCGATCTCTTCAGGGTTCATTATCGTTTGATAACCCGGAAATACTCCTTCTTCCATTCCGGGAAGAAAAACGACGGGGAATTCAAGCCCTTTAGCGCTGTGGATCGTCATAAGGACGACAGCGTCGGCATTCTCGTCGTATTTATCGACGTCGGAGACGAGAGCGACTTCTTCGAGATACTCCGAAAGTGTCGGATCTTCCGCGTCTTCGTCGTATTGTCCGGCCATGTTTATCAACTCTTCAAGGTTCGACGTTCTTTCTTCACGCTCGGTTTTTTCGGGAATCTCTCCGATCATATCACCGTATCCCGTTGATTCAATGACTTTTGCTATCGTTTCCGATGTCGTGTGAGAAGACGCATAATCTCTTAGAGCGTCTATGAGAAAACAAAAATCTTGCATCGCTTTTGACGCGACGGGGGAAATAGCCGAATACCTTTTAGCGTTTCTCATAAGTTCAAGAACGGAATATCCCTCGGCGGAAGCCAACGCGGACGCGACCTCAAACGATTTATTGCCTATACCTCTTCTGGGAGTGTTAACGATCCTCTTCAGTCGAATGTCGTCAACGGGGTTGTTTATTACGTGAAGGTAAGATACGATATCTTTAACCTCCATTCGGTCAAAAAAGCGCGGCCCACCCAGCACACGATAAGGAATAGCTGCTTTGGCAAGGGCTTGTTCTATCGCGCGGGATTGAACGTTCATTCTGTAAAGTACGGCAAAATCTTTGAAAGAAAGGTCGTCTTTAACTATTGATTCGCTGATAACGTTGCAGATGTATCTTCCTTCAAGGCCCTGATCCGGAAGTTTTTTTATCGATATAAGTTCTCCTTGTTCGCTTTGCGTCCAAAGAGTCTTTCCGAGCCTCCCTTTATTGTGGGATATTATTCCGTTCGCGGCATCAAGAATAGTCTTTGTCGACCGATAATTCTCTTCAAGCCGTATGATCTTGGTATTGCTGTAATTCTTGTCGAAATTCAGTATGTTCTCAATTACGGCGCCTCTGAATTTATATATACTCTGGTCATCGTCTCCGACTACCATAATGTTTTTGTATTTTCCGGAAAGCAAAAGCGTTAGTTTGAGTTGCGCAAAGTTCGTATCCTGATATTCGTCAACGGATACGTAACGGTATCTGTTCTGAAGAATATCTCTGACGTCTTCGTGTTCGGTAAGCAAACGGACTGTTTGCATTATAATATCGTCAAAATCGAGTAAATTCTGAGATTCCAGCCTGTTTTGATATGCAGAATATATTTCAGCAACTTTTTTAATTTTATAATCCTGACCGGCCTCGCTCAGAAGATCCTCCGGCGTCTGAAGTTTATCTTTTGCTCGGCTGATTATACTCTGAACGCTTTTTACGGAGAGTGATTTTTCATCAATGCTGAGGAGGTTCATGCAGTCGGAGATCAAACTCTTTGAGTCTGACGTGTCGCATATACTGAAATTTTTATCGTAACCTATTTTTTCTCCGTACATTCTGAGGAATCGGCAGCAAACGGAGTGAAAAGTACCCGCAGTGATCGCTGTGACCTCTTCGCTGTCTTCGCCGAATATATCAGAGATCCTGGATTTGATCTCGCCCGCGGCTTTGTTTGTGAACGTGATACCGAGCACGGACCATGCCGGAGCGGGATCGACGCTGAATTTCGTCAGATAATTCCCGAGTTCGATCTTTGAAAGACTTAACGCTTTTTTCATTTCCTCAACGTCTTTTCCCGTCGCGTATTCAGGAACTATATCCGAGTTATATGCATCACCGTACCTGATAATATGCGCGATCCTTCTGACGAGAACTGTAGTCTTTCCGCTGCCTGCTCCCGCAAGGATCAAAAGAGGACCGTTTACCGCGTAAACAGCCTCTCTCTGTTTGGAATTCAGATCGGAGTAATATTTATCGAATAATTTTCTTTTTACAGACAGATATTCTTTTTCGAAGTCCATCTTTCCCTCGTCCGTTTCGTTTAAGAATTTTCGATCTCCATTACTTTATCGACTCTTCTTTGGTGACGCCCTCCTTCAAAAGAGGTGTTTATAAAAGCGTTGACTAGTTCTTTTGCAAGTCCCGGGCCTACGACTCTTTCCCCTATACAGAGAATGTTAGCATCGTTGTGCGCACGTGTCGCTTTAGCGCTGAAAGTGTCTGAGCAGCAAGCGGCTCTGATCCCATTGACTTTGTTCGCCGCCATGCTCATTCCTACTCCTGTTCCGCAGCAAAGTATTCCGAACCCGGCTCTTTTCTCTGTTATCTCACGACAACACTTAACGGCAAAATCAGGATAGTCGCAGCTTGCGTCGCTGTCGGTTCCGCAGTCGATCACGTCGTAACCGATTTCTTTCAGATAATCAAAAAGGAGGCATTTGAGTTTGAAACCGGCCCCGTCGGAAGCAATTGCGCATATCTTTGATATTTCAGCCATTTCTGATTTTCTCCTCTCTTATTCTTTCAGGTAGCGTTTTTCGCAGATACAGAGGACGAAGACTGTCTCCGCCTGACGCGGATTTCTTTTCATCTTCATTCATTTCAATAAAGCGTTTTGCACCGCAAAGAGCCGCGCCGTACGCCCACGGAAAAACTGATGAAACGGGGAGCGTTACAATTCGGTCGTCTTTTAGTTCTGTCACTGCCTGTTCGACTGCATCTCCGATAAGATAAACAGGGCCCGCGGGGAAATCTTCAGGGATCGAGCCGAGATCCTTTATTTGATCGTCTGTGATCCTGATTATATTTCCCGCGCCGTCTGAACGGAAAACGGCGCTGTAAACGGTGTTTCTTCTTGCATCAAGAACAGGGCACACATACCCTTCGGTATCAAACAGCGTGTAAGCGCCTGCCTCAAGGGAAGATATTCCGATACAGGGAACGCCGGACGCGAAAGCGAGACCTTTGACGAGGGAAATACCGATTCTGATTCCCGTAAATGAACCAGGACCGATAACAGGAGCAATAAGGTCAAGATCATCAGGCTCAATGCCGCTTTTTTTGAGCGTATCTTCTATCAAGGGAAGTAAAGAAACGCTGTGTTCTGTATTTGATGACTTTGAAATACCGAAAAACGGCGAACTGTCTTTCAAAAGGCAAACCGAGGAAGTCGCCGCAGATGAATCAATTCCGAGCACTAACAAACAGAAGCACCTCCTATCAGGTATAGTCTATCAGGATCTTTCTGGTTGACGCGTCGGTTTTTTTAATTATTACTTTTACGGCGCCGTTCGGCAGTTCGTCTTCGAACCTTTCGCTCCATTCTGATATACATATTCCGCGTGAAAGGTATTCTTCCATTCCGATCGCATATACGTCTTCTTTTCCGTCGAGTCTGTAAAGGTCGAAGTGGTAAACGGGTATTTTGCCCGAGACGTATTCGTTTACGATCGTATAAGTAGGAGATTTAACGCGGCTTCCGGGGGAGAGGACAGATACAAAACCTCTGACGAACGCTGTCTTTCCTGCACCGAGTTCACCGTATAGCGCGATCAGGGGGACGTTGTCTGAAACTGTTTCGGCAAAGTCTTTTCCTGCCTTTTCGGTTTCTTCTTCACTGTGGGTTATGATCTCAGTCATCAGAACAGACCGGTAATCCTTCCTTCGTCGTCGACGTCTATATTTTCAGCGGCGGGTACCCTCGGCAGACCGGGCATAGTCATTATCGCTCCGGTGAGCACTACGATAAAACCTGCGCCGGCAGACAGTCTGACCTCGCGTACGTTGATATTGAATCCGCGCGGTCTACCGAGCTTTTTCATATCGTCACTGAGAGAATACTGAGTTTTTGCAATACATACGGGGTATTTTGAGTACTCGGGATCAAGAGATTCGATCTCTTTTATGGATTTCAACGCAGAGTCGTCGAACCGAACGTCGTCAGCGCCGTAGATCTCGCGCGCAACGGTTTTGATTTTATCGATTATCGGCATTTCATCGGGATAGATCGGTTTGAAGGACGAGGGTTTGCTGCACGCTTCAATTACTTTCTCTGCTAGTTCGATCCCACCGTTTCCGCCTTTTGCAAATACGTCGGATATGGCAAATTCCGCGCCGTTTTCGCGGCAGATCTCCTCGACCTTTGCTATCTCGGCATCCGTATCCGTTCCGAATTTGTTTATAGCGACTACTACGGGAAGATTATATTTCTTGAGATTCTCAATATGAGCCTTAAGGTTTTCGCTTCCTTTGACAAGGGCGTCGACGTTTTCGGCTTTAAGGTCGGACAGAGGTATTCCGCCGTTATATTTCATTGACCGTACGGTTGCCACGAGAACAACGGCGGATGGCTTGAATCCGGCGAATCGACACTTGATGTCGAAGAATTTCTCCGCGCCGAGATCCGCGCCGAAACCAGCCTCGGTTACTGCGTAGTCCGACAGCTTAACAGCGAGTTTTGTTGCACGGATAGAGTTACAGCCGTGTGCAATATTTGCAAATGGACCGCCGTGTACGATCGCAGGCGTACCTTCAAGCGTCTGAACGAGGTTAGGCTTAAGCGCGTCTTTGAGAAGAGCAGCCATAGCGCCTTGCGCTTTCAAATCGCTTGCAAGAATGGGTTTTCCTTCCCTTGAATAAGCAACCAGAATCTTACCGAGCCGTGATTTCAGATCGGAAATGGATTCGGAAAGGCAGAGGATCGCCATGATCTCACTGGCGACAGTGATCATGAATCTGTCTTCACGCGGTACGCCGTCGGGTTTTCCGCCCAGACCGACTACAACGTGGCGGAGAGCTCTGTCGTTCGTATCGGTCACTCTCCCGAAAAGTATGCGCCTGGTGTCTATATCAAGCGGGTTGCCTTGCTGAATATGATTGTCGATCATTGCGCAGAGAAGGTTATTGGCGGCTGTTATCGCGTGAAAGTCGCCGGTGAAATGAAGGTTGATATCTTCCATGGGAACTACCTGAGCATAACCGCCTCCGGCAGCGCCGCCTTTTATCCCGAATACCGGTCCGAGCGAAGGTTCTCGAAGGGCGATGACAGATCGTTTTCCGAGTTTGGTAAGGGCCATTCCGAGACCGACAGTCGTCGTGGTTTTACCTTCTCCTGCAGGGGTGGGATTTACTGCTGTTACCAAAATGAGTTTTCCGTCAGGACCCGATTCGATTCTGGAAATTGCTTCGTTTGAAATTTTGGCCTTATATTTACCGTAAAGTTCAAGCTCATCCTGCTGAATCCCGACCGAGGCTGCAATCTCGGTGATCGGTTTCATTGTTATACTGTTGGCAATTTCGATATCTGTCACTGTAATTTCCTCCGTACATATTTTTACAGCATATATTATACCATATTTTTCTTTTAAAAGCATCAGGCATTCTTTTTTTTCGCCGTTTTTTATCTCGGAATTCTCACGCTCTTGTTTTTCGATATATTTTGTTGTATAATGAAAACATAAAATATGGGTACTTTCTTGTAACACGGAGAATTGTCGATATGATCGAATATTTGAGAGAATTTAATTTTCTCTCCGTTTTTCTGAGACTTCTTCTTGCCCTTGTCGCCGGAGGAATCATCGGATTCGGGCGAGCGCGGAAAAAAGAGACGGCCGGCCTCAGAACCTACATAATAACGTGTGTCGGTTCCGCGCTTACCGCCCTGATCAGTTTTTATGAGTATCAAATGCTTATGGGCGCTTGGTCCGGTCTGACAACGGCTGAATTGAAATTTGACGGATCGAGGTTTTCTGCAGCTGTTCTCAGCGGTATCGGCTTTCTTGCCGCCGGGGCGATCATGCTGATCAAACATCAACAGGTTTCAGGTCTCACCACTGCGATAGGTCTCTTTGTTACTTCGTGTATCGGGATCGCCGCAGGTATGGGGTTCTACGAAGCGGTAGTCGTTTCTGTCGTCGTGATAGTCATCGTAATGGAGTTCATGCACACCATGGAGATGACCTTCAAAAGGAAAATGCGAAATATGACGATTCACGTCAGTTTTGACGATCTGGAAAATCTCAGTTTGATCACTGATACGCTTTCAAATGAAGGCGCGACGATCTACGAGTTCGAACTGGAAGACCGTCAAAACCGAGAGGATATGCCTTCTGCGATCGTATGGATCAAGCTCTCAAAAGAAAACAAGTCTCATTCATCCGTTCTTTCCTCGGTAGCCGAACTTGAATGCGTTTCTTCGGTCCAGGAACTTGTATCGTAAAGGAGGGTAATACCGTGCTTCATTTCTTTGATCCTGTTCGCGGCGTTACTTTTCTTGACGTCGTAGTTAAAGTTTTGACTGCTTTCGTTCTCGGTTGCATAATCGGTATTGAACGGTCCTATAAAAACAGACCTGCGGGTTTCAGGACCCATATTCTCGTAACTCTCGGCGCTACCGTAGCTTCAATGGCGGGGATTTACTTATATCTTAACGCTTCGCTACCTGCGGATATTTCAAGGATCGGTGCCGCGGTCGTTTCCGGACTGGGTTTTCTCGGAGCCGGCACGATCATCGTAACAAAGAGTTATTCGGTAAAAGGGCTCACCACTGCCGCAGGACTTTGGACTTCCGGTATAATCGGTCTTGCCGTCGGCGCGGGCTTCTATGAAGGCGCAATTATTACGACCGCCCTCGTCCTTATCGCCGAGACTTTACTCGGCGGTCTCGTCTCTTTGATCAGAAGAGACCCCGAATTCAGGATATCCGTTTTATTCTCCCATAAACCTGCCCTTGACCAAGTCCTCAGAGTTTGTAAGAACAACCGTATGGCTATCACTAATCTACAGGTCGTCTCGGCAATGTATGACGGGGATCCCTGTTACAGAGCTTTTATATCTTTAAGACCGCGATCTAAAGTTGACAGGGAAAGACTTTTCGGTCAGGTCGCCTCTGTACCCGAGATTTTAGAGTTCTCCGAAGTCGATATGTCAGACGAAAAATAGGAGGGAATTCAGGATGAAAAAGTTCAGCTTGGTCATTGCGCCTTTTATACTTGTCACATTCATGATTATTTCAACCTTCACTGCGTCTGCGGACGGGAAATTGCCGTTTACCGACGTAAAGGATGGTTGGTATTATTCATCCGTGGAGTACGTTTGGGAACGCGGCATTATGCGCGGTGTCTCTGATAAATTGTTTTCACCGTTCGGACTCACTACCCGCGCTGAGATAGTGACCGTTCTTTCACGTCTTTCAGGCGATGACGTCGAGGGGCTGTCTGATTCACAGTCCTTCAAAGATGTTGTTAAGGATAAATGGTACGCCGATTCTGTCGGGTGGGGCGTTTCAAATAATATAGTTAACGGTTACCCCGACAATACTTTCCGCCCCAATTCTCCGGTCAGCCGTCAGGAACTTGCAACCCTCATTGCGAGATATATGAAGTTCAAGAATCAATCGTTTCCCGAAAAACCGCTTGTTTCATCTTTTAAAGATCAGAATAAGATTTCGGGATGGGCTGCCGATGCATGCGAGACGGTTCGCCTTGCGGGTATCATCGCAGGGGATAAGAACGGTAATTTCAACCCTATATCAAACGCAACAAGAGCGGAGATCGCGACTATGATAATGCGCTATATGGAAAATTCCGTCGACCCGATGCATGAAGCTTTTGATAACATCAATGATCTCACCGAGGGCGAGGGAAGGAATATAGACGTCAGTCTCTTTTACCGAGACCGCGTTGCAGATCACGGGACCACAAGATCTCTCTCAAATCAGCTTCTTCCTCAAATGGGCCTTGACACGGAAACGTATGAGTTCGTGTTTTCCATGAGCGACGAAACCTGGGAGGCGTTTATTAATAGTACCGATGCGAGTATAACGGGAGGCAGCGTCAACACAAACAAAGATACCGGAACGGGGGATAACTTTGGAGTCGCCCGCGCGTTCATCAGAAATAAAGTCACGGGGGAAGAGACAAAAAGCAAGACCTTGTATTTAATGGTCAAACGCTCGCTCGGCGTCGAGGATCTTGATCCCGATGATTTTGAACCCGGTCTGGCCGAAGGAGCATATGAGGCGATGACGGAAGCCGCTATGAGCGAATCGTCTCTCGGTCAAAGCTGTGATCTTTCAAGATATGCATATTTCTTTGAAAAAGCAGAGAAGGGCGAACCCCTTAACGTAACTGTGATCGGCGGTTCTATTACGAGGGGTGCCTCGGCAGGAGACCTTCACTGCTGGGGGAAGCAAACTTATAACTGGATACGGAAGGAATATCCGAACGCTGATATCTCATTCGTAAACGCCGGTATAGACGGAACCGGGTCGGATCTCGGAGTGATCAGATTTGACTCCACTGTCCTCAGGCATAAACCTGACCTGTTGATTTTTGAATTTGCTTTGAATGACGGCGGCGGCAGTGAAGCAACGCGCGAGGGCTTTGAGACAATGGTCAGACGGGTACTCAGTATGCCCAATAAACCTGCCGTATTGATACTGTTCGTCGGAGACAGTAATTCTGTTACATCCGCATTTATGAAAAACGTCGCACGATATTACGGTATCGCGGTTGCCGACTGCGATTCAGCCGCCAAACTCGGGATCGAGAATAATTGGATATATCATGTTGAGGTCAATTACGACGGCGCTCACCCGAGAGAGTGGTTCCACACTTTTATGGCCGATATGCTCGTTGAGAATCTGAAACGCATCCGTGAAAAGATCAAGACTGCGACGGCTGAAGAACTTGTTATAAACGAAATCCCGGCTGAAAGGATCACCGAATCGAATTACGAGGATCTTAAGTCTGATCTGGCCGGCGAATATGAGCCCGCAGCTTTGAACGGCTTTGAACTTGTGAGCGGGATCTATAAATACGGAATATGCTGGGGAGCTTCCTCGACCGATGCGGAACTTGTTTATGAGTTCAACGGAAAGCGTTTATTCATTCTTGCCGGAAACGATACTTCTTATATGTACAGCATAGACGGCGGCGAGTACGTTCGGCATAATAACAACTGGTATAACTTGGTAATAAATGAAAAGACAAGCGGACACCATATGATCTCTATCAAACCCGTCGGCGACGGATCACAAGCCCTGATCGCCGGTTTTACGTACGATTGAGCGGATAAAAAACGGCTTCGATCATTTCGATCGAAGCCGTTTCCTTTTTTATTTGATAAATTCAAGAATATCTTTGTTGACCTCATCCATGGATATATCATTCAGTATTTCGTGTCTGGCGCCTTCGTAGAGTTTATACGTAACAGGTACTCCTGCATCTTTGAGCATTTCGTTGACTTTACCGACCCCTTTACCGTAATCGCCCACGGGATCTTCGCTTCCTGAGATAAGCAGGACGGGTTTGGACTTGTTCAAAGATCCGGCCCACGCTTTTCTGTTTGACAGGCGGTTTACCATTAGCAGATCGTCCATTCCGGAAAGTGAAAATCTGAAGTTACAGATGGGATCTGTCTTATTTTTCTCCCTCTCTTCGGGAATGGATGACAGCCATGATTTGAAATCGTTTTCTTCTTTGAATCTGTTATTATATGTCCCGAACGCGACGTTGTCGATGAAAGAAGAGTATCCTTTTCCGCCCTTGAATATTTTGAGAAGTTTTATCATCAGCAGGCCCGGACCGGCAGCGGGATTCGGACCTCCCGTCCCCATAATAATGAGTTTGTCGTATGAGTCGTACTGTTCGGCTGCAAGCCTTACTATAAACGACCCCATGCTATGTCCCATTAAAAAGAAGGGAAGAGTACGGCCGTATTTTTCCCTGACGGCAGAACCGAATATCTCAACGTCGTCAATTAGCCTTTGATATCCGTCTTTATCAGCAATAAAACCGTATTCATTCTCGTCGTTCACGCTCTTGCCGTGTCCGAGATGATCGTGCGCGCAAGCAATATAACCTTCGTTTGCGAGCAGAGTCATAAATCTGTCGTAACGACCTATATGTTCGATCATGCCGTGTACTACCTGAAATATACCACGCGGCTCACATTCGGGAACGTATGCCAGGCCGCTTAGTTCGTGTTTCTTATCGCTTGATTTTACGTGAAACTCCTCTTTTCTTATCTCCATTTTCTTCTCCTTTCAGAATGACCTCGGCCTGGATGCATCGACTGCTTTGTGCCAGCCGTCGAGCAGTTGTGACCTATCTTTTTCCGCCATCTCGGGTTTGAACGTTACACCGCTTCTGTTGATTTTAAGTAATTGATCCCTTCCGCTGTAAAAACCGACGGCTAGACCGGCGAGAAACGCTGCGCCGGCAGCGGTCGCCTCTTGCGTGGAAGGCCGAAATACGGGTACTCCGGAAATATTTGCCTGAAACTGCATAA
Source organism: Clostridia bacterium (assembly GCA_017428635.1). Taxonomy (GTDB): domain Bacteria; phylum Bacillota; class Clostridia; order Oscillospirales; family CAG-272; genus RUG11130. The sequence goes on from JAFRQK010000038.1 coordinate 72,819, forward strand.
GAAAATCGTTTGCCGATGCTCCGCCGTCAACACGTAATTCGGAAATGGTTTTGCCGCTGTCACCCGTCATTGCGGAAAGAACGTCTTCTGTTTGGAAAGCGATTGACTCGAGCGCCGCCCGGATAATATGTTCTCGTTTGGTCCCGCGTGTAATACCGGTGATCGTTCCGCGTGCGCGCATATCCCAATACGGCGCTCCGAGACCGGCAAAAGCAGGTACTAAGTACACCCCTCCGGTTCCGTCGACTTTATTAGCGAAATATTCGCTGTCCCGTGACTCGTTTATAAATCTGAGTTCATCCCTCAGCCATTGGATTACAGCCCCTCCAACAAAAACACTTCCTTCGAGAGCGTACTCGCAAGGCCGATCTTTTTCGGTCGCTGCTATGGTTGTCAATAGTCCGTTTCCTGATAAAACGGGTTCTTTCCCGGTGTGTGAAAGAAGGAAACATCCAGTACCGTACGTCGTTTTTGCGTCGCCGGACTCGAAGCACCCCTGACCGAAAAGCGCAGCCTGCTGGTCTCCGGCTATTCCGCAGATAGGGATCTGCGATCCCATGACGTTAGCCGTCCCGAATACTTCGCTGCTGCTCGCGACGCGGGGTAAGATCTCTCTCGGAATGTTAAGAACCCGCAATAATTCGTCGTCCCAGTCAAGCGTATTAATGTTATACATCATAGTGCGGGATGCGTTCGTTCTATCGGTTACGTGGACCAGACCGCCGGTTAGTTTCCAAACGAGCCAGGTGTCGACGGTCCCGAACAGCAATTCTCCCTTTTTAGCTCTTTTTCTGTCCGGATCGCATTTGTCCAGGACCCATTTGAGCTTTGTACCGCTGAAATAGGCGTCGATACGGAGACCTGTTTTTTCTCTTACGGCGTCAGACAGCCCTTCCTTTATCAAACTATCGCAAATATCCGACGTTCTTCTGCATTGCCACACTATGGCGTTCATTACCGGCTTACCGGTCTCTTTTTCCCATACGACGGTCGTTTCGCGTTGATTGGTTATTCCTATCGCAGCGATCTCATCGGCAGATACTCCGCTTTTTGCAATGCATTCGGTCATAGCGGAATACTGGTTTGCCCATATCTCGATCGGATCGTGTTCTACCCAACCCGGGTTCGGGTAGATCTGCGTGAATTCATGCTGTGCAATACTTACGATTTTTGAATCGCGGTCAAAAAGGATCGCTCTGGTGCTCGTTGTCCCTTCGTCAAGAGCCAGGATGTATTTTTTCATTCAGCAGATTCCTTTCGGATGATGATCTTTTAACCTATAATAACATGAATCGTAAAAAAAAACAATAAGTAACGCCCTCCGATAAGGGAGGGCAGGGTATCAGAGAAAACTTCTCAGGTCGTGTGACATATTCTCCTCAACTTTTATGAGCTTCTTTGTTACGTCCTTTGAACTTTCGTCCGCGGCGGCGTATTGATTCAAGTATTTACTCAGCGATTTAATTCCCATATTGCATCCGTCCGTCATCAGATCCGCTACCGTGTTATCCGAAGTGTTCATAGCAAGCATTGCCGTCGTTTTTATCCACGACATACTCTTTACGAACGCTCCGGGATCCTTTCCGGTGTCACCGACTCTCATAAGCTGATCTTCGATATCGTGTCCCAAAGATTCATGATCCGTTCTGCATTCGCTGAGGATCCTTTTGAGCGATTCGCTCTTCACGTAACGATAAACGTCGTCTATTGATGAAATGCCCATTTTAACGCCTTTATCGCATTCTCTGAGCAGCCTTACGGTATCCTGTTCTATCATTTTTTCCTCCGGTAATAGAATAAAGTATCTTCCGTTATCCTATTATTGCGCAAAAAACGGTAAATATCCGAAAAAAGAAAACCCACGCTATTGCGTAGGTTTCCGGATGTGGATGAATGGATTTGAACCAACGACCTCTTGCATGTCAAGCAAGCGCTCTAACCAACTGAGCTACACCCACATGTTTCACGACAGATATTTTATCACACCGAGATAATAAAATCAACCCTTTTTTTGAGTTTTTTGAGTTTTAAGAAAAAAAACTTGACATTTAACCTGCAGGATGATATCATATAACGCACGGGGCATTAGCGCAGCTGGGAGCGCACAACACTGGCAGTGTTGGGGTCACGGGTTCGAGTCCCGTATGCTCCATATTAAAGGGGGATCCGCAGGGATCCCCCTTTAATATGGCATATTATACGACGAGAACCAGAAAAGTAAAAAATGCTCATTTTATGAGCATTTTTTATCCGCTGATATTTACATGGAGAATGTTTTGTGATAGAATAGGGAAGCGTAATAAACGTCCGCCCTTAGCTCAGCTGGATAGAGTACCGGATTCCGATTCCGATGGTCGTGGGTTCGAATCCCGCAGGGCGGGAAAAGCACGCATTTGCGTGCTTTTTTCGGTAAAAAGGGTTTTGATGCTTATAGATGTTAAATAGAGGGAAAAATGTTAACAAATTATGTACAAATTCTTCATACAGACCACAAAGGCCCGGATGATTCTTATCACGTAGAAAGGATTACGTGCCGAGGTATAGTCATAAATGAAGGGAAGCTATTGATTTCGCACGAGACAAAAGACGAAACGCTGCTGATCCCGGGCGGAGGCATTGAAAAAGATGAAACTCCCGAAGAATGCTGTAAACGCGAGATTATGGAAGAAACCGGATATCTGGTTGAACCGATAAATCATTTCGCGGACGTACATATGTATTTCGGATCAGGTTCAAAGTTTATAAATCATTTTTTCGAATGTATAATTATATCGCGCGGGAAACCGAAAATGCTTGATTATGAGATCGAACTTGGGATGAGACCTGATTGGTATGATTTAGAAGAGATATACGAGTTATTTTCAGACTTTAAAAAATATAAATCAACAGAACCTGAACGATACGTTTTATATCAGCGTGAATTTCTCGCGCTCGATTATTATCTTAAACATCGATAACAGAAAAAAGCCTCCGCGGCTCGCGGGGGCTTTTTTAACCCGTGGGAAGCGGTTTTGGCCCTAAGCAACCTTTTTCGCTTCCCCTAATTATACAAAATTTGCATTTTGTATAATTAGATATAAAATTTCAGGCGTGTGAAAATACACTTCTCTGCGGATATCTATTGAAAAATACTTGTTTACCTTTGTTTATCTGTACAACTTTGCCCTCGCAGGTATTTTCTTTTCGTTGCTTCTCCGCCTCTTAAATGACGTTCTGCTTTATTTTTGTCTAAAATTATCCTTACTTCTTTATACAGACCCGGGTCGTGTCCTTTTAATTTTTCGGACGCGTCCTTGTACACTGTTGATTTGCTCAAAGCAAATTTTTCAGCCGTTTTCCTTACCGTTGCAGAATTGTCCTTAATGTATTCTCCGATTTTAACGCATCTTTCTTTTATAAGTTTTGATGACATAAAACGGACCTTCATAATATGATATCGTGGATCAGGATCTTACTGTTCCCTTTTCCTTTTATCAAATATATGAAAATCCGTTATGCTTAATTCGTATTAACAGTTTGTTAATAATTATTCTTCATACCCGTTAGGGTTGGCTTTTTGCCATCTCCATGAATCACGGCACATATCCGCTATGCCTTTTTCAGCTTTCCAGCCGAGTTCTTTTTCAGCTTTTGACGGATCGGCGTAACATTCTGCGATATCTCCGGGTCTTCTGCCTTTTATCTCATACGGGACTTTTACGTCGTTCGCTTCTTCAAAACTTTTTACGATCTCAAGAACGCTGTAACCGTTTCCCGTTCCGAGATTGTAAATACTAAGTCCCGATTTGTCCTCTATCTTTTTAAGCGCATTGACGTGTCCTTTTGCGAGATCAACGACGTGTATATAATCTCTCACGCCCGTTCCGTCACGTGTTTCATAATCGTTTCCGAAAACGTTAAGGTGATCTATCTTTCCTACTGCAACCTGTGTTATATACGGCATCAGGTTATTGGGCAGACCGGACGGATCCTCACCGATCGTTCCGCTTTCGTGTGCTCCTATCGGATTGAAGTATCTCAGCAGAACAACGTTCCATTCTTTATCGGCTTTCTGGATATCGGTAAGGATCTGCTCAAGCATCGATTTCGTCCATCCGTAGGGATTCGTGCATGCCCCTTTCGGACATTCTTCTGTTATCGGAACGAACGCCGGAGTTCCGTATACGGTAGCGGATGACGAGAAAATAATGTTTTTGACACCGTTATTTCTCATAACGTCAACCAAAGTCAGCGTTCCGGTTATATTATTGTTGTAATATTCCCATGGTTTAGCGACGGATTCAGCGACTGCCTTAAGACCGGCAAAGTGGATACATGAGTCAATTTTTTCGTTTCTGAATACTTGCTCAAGTCCTTCTCTGTCAAGAATATCGACCTTATAGAATTTTACGGGTTTACCGGTGATCTGTTCGACTCTTTCAATACTTTTTCTGCTTGAGTTTGATAGATTGTCGACAACAACCACGTCATAACCAGTGTTTTGCAGTTCAACGACAGTATGGGATCCGATATAGCCCGCTCCGCCTGTTACGAGTATTGCCATGGCTATCTCCTTTTTTGATTATTTATTTCCAAAGCCCGTCCGGATAGACTCCGGAGGCAACCAGTTCACGAATTTTTGCGATCGTACCGGGTTTGTCTTCAGCATAAGTTACGCCGAACCATTTGGCGTCCGTTCCCAAAACCGAAACCGAACATTTGTTTTCTCTGATCATTCTCCCGACGGTATTGGGGAGCAGAGCCTCACTCTTCAATTCGCTCCCCTTTTCGGTAATGAAGTCCTTGAAATCCTCTTCAAGTCCTTCGAAAACTGTGGGGGTAAATCCCCAGAAGTTCATTGAAACGGGCGTGTCAAGCGGGAAATCCACGTAAGAATCTTCTTCGTAATATCTGGCGCAGTCACCTTCTTTTACGATCTTTGTCCTTTCAACGATCGACTCGAGTTTACCGTCCGTCGTTTCACAAACACCGCGCGAGACCGAACCGTTGTCGGTGAGAGTATTACCCACCCTGTATCCGACCATACAGTATTCACGTGACGTCAGATCTTTATCTTTGAGGAAAGACGCAACTTTGAAGAACGGATCTCTGCCGTAAAAATCGTCCGAGTTAATTACAGCGAAAGTATCGTTGAGAAATTCTTTCGCGCAAAGAACGGCGTGCGTTGTTCCCCAGGGCTTAACCCTTCCCTCCGGAGGTATGTGTCCGTTCATACACATGCGGAGGTCCTGGAAGGCGTAGTCAACATTGACAGCGCCTTCAATTCTTTTTCCGACGGTGTCTTTGAATATTTTATAATTTTCTTCTTTAATGATAAATACGACTCTGTCAAAGCCTGCCTGAATTGCATCGTATATTGAGAAATCGATAATAAATTCACCGTGTTCGGTAAATTTATCGATCTGTTTCAAACCACCGTATCTTGACCCCATTCCGGCTGCGAGTATAAAAAGCGTCATCTTTGAAAACCTCTTTTCAAATTATTTTACTCTCATTATATTTTAAGATATTACTCGATAAAATGCAAGATAATGCCCGTCAAAAAAAGAAATTATTTTTTGTGTTTTTGACCTGCGTTTCAAACGCTTGACTAAAAATGACATAATTTGATATAATAATACAAACATAAACGTGGAAACGACGGGAAAAATGAGAAAGAATCAATTTGTCGCGGTATTATTGATCATTTCATTTATGATCGTATTTACCGTGTCTTGTTCTAAAAACAGTGAACCCGATCTGTCATCCGGTGTTTCTCGTAATACTCTGACTACCGACCAATTACCGTCTGACAGCGACAACCGAACTGAGAGTACGACGGAAGCCGGGGCTGAAACTCCTTCGGGATCCGATCCCGAACCCGACGTGGGTTATTATTTCAACGATTATTTCGGTTTGACCCGCAGTGAGATTCTTAACTGGCTTTACCTGCACGAGGCTGACGATTATTATCTCGGTACACCGTACGGCGACGAGGAGATAGGGTTCAACACTGATACGTGTATGCGGCCTAACGGAAGGTTTTCCGATAATTATCCCCATATGACTTGTACGGGATTCGTTCTCGACGTTCTTATGCAGGCTGCAATCGACCGGTCCGAGGATATATATGATCTTGCGGTAAAAATGATGGAACTGTGCGAGAGTTACGGCTGGTGGAACGACGGGCAGTACTACATAAACGTAGTCAACGCATATTACTGGGGCGCGTTTGTAAACAATTATGAAGACGGAAAGATCTACTCCGTTAAGTTTGACACCGTCAAAGACCTTTTGACATCTCATCTGGCCAAAAAGGGTGATATCATTTACTTTATGCCGGATACCACGGCATACGGCAGAAATGAGCAGGGATATCCGTGTGATATATTCGGAAACCCGATCGACTGTCATATCGGATTTTATTGGGGGGAAGACAATTCCGGTCAGGACCTTTTCTGGCACTCTATGAATTCGGGATTGGTCGGCGACCCGATGGAGAATTCCCTCGGAGACTTCAATCAGATCAGTAAACTGACGACCCCATCCGTTTATAGTTACGTTTTACTGATACCTATCCGATAAAAAACGCCCGAAAAACGGGCGTTTTTTTATCTCTGTACCCTGCCTGATCCGTCTCCACCCGCGAGTTTTTCAACTTCTTCGACCGATACCATATTGTAATCTCCTTCGATCGAGTGCTTGAGGCAACTGGCAGCTGTCGCAAATTCAACGGAATCTTGACTGCTTTTCCCTTTTATCATTGAATAAATGAGGCCTGCGCCGAATGAATCTCCGCCCCCTACCCTGTCGACTATATGAACGTTATAATCTTTACTCAGGAAAAAATCTTTTCCGTCATAAAGCATTGCCGACCATTTATTGTCACTTGCGGAAATGGAAGTACGTAACGTCACGGCAACGTATTTGAAACAGAAACGTTCAGCCAGTTTGCGTGCGACTTCTTTATAACCTTCAGTGTTAACAACTCCCGACGTGACTGCCGTACCTTCCGATGTGATCCCGAAGACGTCGGCAGCGTCTTCTTCATTTGCTATAAGTACGTCAACGTATTTGCAGAGTTCGCCCATTACACGACCTGCTTTTTCACGGGACCATAGTTTTTTTCTGTAGTTCAGATCGCAGGAAACCGTAACGCCGTGAGCTCTTGCAGCTTTTACAGCATTCAGGCATGTTTCAGCCGTAGAATCAGAGAGCGCGGGAGTGATTCCCGTAAAATGAAACCAGCGCGCGCCTTCGAAAGCGGCGTCCCAATCGAATTCCGAGGGGTTGGATTCGGCGATTGCGGAATGGGCCCTGTCGTATATCACTTTGGAAGGACGCTGACTTGCGCCTTTTTCAAGAAAGTAGATCCCGAGTCTGTCGCCGCCTCTGACTATATTGCTCACGTCGACTCCGAATCTTCTCAAAGAGTTAACAGCTGACTGACCGATCTCTCCCGCCGGGATCTTTGAAACGAAAGACGCGTTCATGCCGAAATTGGCAAGTGAGACGGCAACGTTCGCTTCTCCTCCGCCAAACGTAACGTTGAATCTGTCGGATTGAACTATTCTTTCATACCCTTCAGGTGAAAGACGAAGCATAAGCTCACCGAAAGTAACGATACGATCCATATTAAACCTCCGGTTTTCTTGTATTCTTTACTATGCTCACTGCCTCGGCGGTGAGCTTTTTGATTTCATCGAATTTTCGTTCGCTGATAAGACTGTCCTTGACCATCCAGCTCCCGCCGCAGGCAAAGACTTTTTTGAAAGAAAGATAACCTCCGAGGTTATCGGGACTGATCCCTCCTGTCGGCATAAACATAATGTTGGAATACGGCGCCGACATTGCTTTGATCATCTTCAGACCGCCCGCAGCTTCCGCAGGAAAGAATTTGAGGTATAAAAGACCGTAAGATAATGCAAGTTCAATTTCCGACGGAGTGACGATCCCGGGGACGATCGGGTATCCGTTCTTAAGACAATGTTCTACGACTGACGGATTAAAACCCGGAGAAACGATAAGAGACGCGCCGGCATTGAAAGCTTTGTCCGCTTGATCTGCGGAGAGGACAGTACCCGCGGCAACGGTCATTTCCGGGAAACGGGATGATATTTTTTTGATCGATTCTTCAGCGGCGTCTGTTCTGAAAGTAATTTCAGCGCAAGGAAGCCCGCCGTCGATCAAAGATTCGGCAAGAGGTTCAGAGTCGCTTGAATCCCTTATTGCTACGACCGGAACGACGCCTATCCTTTTCAGCTTTTCAATTATTTCCAACTGCTGTTACCTCCTTCTGTTTACTGCAAATAAGTTGAGGTCCCACATAGGAACGCAGAAAGGTCTTCTAAGATATAAACCGTAATCCTCGTTGACGGTTTTAATCGAGCGAGGAATATCAAAAAGGTCGTCCGTTCGGTGATACAACGATATTATAAGACCCGGTGTGAACCTGTTGAACGTATTCGCAGCGCCGAGCAGCGCTTCCCTTTCGTTACCTTCAACGTCTAGTTTGATCAGGTCGCATTTCTCCCCGTTAAGGATCGCGTCAATCGTTACAGCGGGGACAGAGATGCTTTTTGACCTTTTGGAATTTCCGGAAACGCCAGCGCCCCTTGAAGAAGACGACGAAAAAGATGTGAACCCGCAGAACGAAGATAACGCGGCATTTACCGTTCGAATCCTTGAATCATTTGAAGATTCCGTGAGTTTCCTGAATGAGTGAGGGTCCGGTTCTACAGCATACAGAACTTCAGATCCGGGAAAAACGTTCAAAAAAACATTTGCCGTATCGCCCCTGTATGCCCCGCCGTCAACGATTACTCCGATCCTACTGTCTCCGAACAGGTCTTTAACGGATTTATCAAAAGGGTCGCATAAGGTGAGGTATCGCATTTTTCCGGTCAGTCTGAAGTTTACGGCATCGAAGAAAAGAGACCGCGACGTTTCGTCTTCAAACAGTTTTGCAGTAGCGAGAATTTTATTCTGATTGTTTTGAAAATATTCGTAATCAAACACGTCCCCGCCGTAAAGAGGTACTTCGGGAATTATGAGATCGTGTTTTTTGTCAAGTTCCGAGATGAATTCCAGAACTTCCGGTCGATTTGTACCGAAGGAAAGCAAAACGGAAATGTTATCCCCGATCTTATCGATAATATCGGAGTATGAACTGACTTTGATTCCACGAAAAAACCTGTCGCGAACAAAACCGTCGGATGCGAAAATCCCGTCTGCTCTGATTCCCTTTTGCTCGAGGATGTCGATTATCTTATCTGCGCCGTTTCCGGTACCATATAAAACTACGGGACGCTCTTTTCCCAAACGATCCCAGTATGAGTATCCTTCAATGAGAGGTCCGGTCATAAGTCATTCAACGCCGAGGAAAACGCGTGCGTTTTCGTAAAAAACCTTTTCCCTCTCTCTCTCGGTCATTGAGAGACACATGAACCGTCTGATCTCATCCTCGATCTTTTCTCCGGGATAATCGGAGCCGAACATAAGACGGTCTTTACCTATTTTCGATATGATCTCATCGGCTTTTTCGGTACTCATGGACCAAAGAGAAGATGAGGTATCGAACCAAACGCGTTCGTTTCCGGAAAGGTATTCTATTGCTTCATCCCAGGCCTTATAGCCGCCCAAATGAGCTGCAGAGACACGAAGCGACGGGAAATCAGAAAGTATTTTAGCTATTTTAACGGGTTCTGAGAAGCGGTATTCGGGTCTGTAGTCTCCGCTGTGAAAATAAACGGGTATTCCGCACGAAGAACAAGCTTCGTAAAGAGGATACAGCCTTTTATCTGTGACGTCTACACCCTGAATGTCCGGATGGAGTTTTACACCTTTTAATCCCAGAGAAACGGCTCTTTTTACTTCGCTTCCCATATCTTCAAAATCCTGATGCATTGAAGCAAACCCGTATGCTTCGAATCCTCTCGAACGTGAATTTGAAACACATTCGGCGGCATAATCGTTAACGCTTTTGACCTGATGATCGTTAGTGGCGACCGATAAGAGCAGAAAACCCGTCACGCCATTTTTTGAACACTGTTTTTCCAGATCTGAAAGCGTTCCTTGGCTGTTTACTATGAATCTGTAGAAATCAGAGAGCGCTCTCGTTGCTTTAACGCTGATTTTTTCAGGATATATATGCGTGTGGATATCGATTATTTTATACATCCGTTTGATTCCTCCGAATGGATGGGTTGAATGTTATTAAGATATATGATATACTTAAAAAATGAAGAAAGGAAGTGATAATTAAATGGATTGTGTTTTTTGCGGAATAATCAACGGGGAGATCCCGTCAAATAAAGTTTATGAGGACGATCTGGTGCTTGCGTTCAGAGACATAAACCCGGAAGCGCCCGTACACATTCTCGTAGTGCCTAAAACTCACGTTTCATCATGCGATTCGATCGACGCTGATAATTCTTTTCTTATCTCAAAAATATTTGAAATGATCCCTCAAATTGCGAAAAAAGAGGGCTTATCAAACGGTTACAGAGTAATAACCAACGTGGGTGAAGACGGAGGGCAGTCCGTAAAGCATCTTCACTTTCACATACTCGGAGGGAAAAAACTGCCCGTTCATCTTTGCTGAACAACGGTTTTCGGGGCGGCGTTCTGCCGCCCCGTTTTTATTTTTCAAATTCTCTGTAGATCGCGTTCATCGCCGAGACAAAGTCCGATTCGTCAACGCCGATAATGATATTTAGCTCAGAGGAACCCTGATCGATCATTTTTATGTTAACGTCAGCATCGGCAGTTGCCTTGAAAACGCGCAGTGCAGTTCCTTTCGCCTTTACCATTCCTCGGCCGACGACGGCTATAAGAGCGAGACCGTCTTCGATCGAGATCGTGTCAGGTTCGACTGTTGAACAGATACGGTCAAGAATACGGTCGCGTTTTTCTGATATTTCATCCGTGCTGAGAACAACGCTCATAGTGTCTATTCCCGAGGGAAGATGTTCAAAATTGACGTCTTCCTTTTCGATCGCTTCGAGAACACGTCTGCCGAAACCCGTTTCGGTGTTCATCATTGCTTTTTCAATGGAAATAACGGAAAAGCCCTTCTTCCCTGCGATGCCGGTAATAACGTTTGAGGTTTCAGGCGCGTTGACGTCTGAAACTATGAGAGTACCTTCTGCCTCGGGACGGTTGGTGTTCTTTATTACGATCGGTATACCTGCAGTTCTGACAGGAAAGATCGATTCTTCGTGCAAAACTCCGGCGCCCATATATGAAAGCTCTCTGAGTTCTTTGTACGTTATCGTCGATATTGTTTTGGGATTATCGATGATCCTCGGATCAGCCATAAGGAATCCGTCAACGTCGGTCCAGTTCTGGTATACGGACGCCAGAACGGCGCGTGCTACGATCGAACCGGTAATATCCGATCCGCCGCGGGAAAAAGTCTTTATGGTCCCGTTCGGCATCGAACCGTAAAAACCGGGAATGACAGCGTGTTCGTGCTTTTTTAATTCGTTATAAAGAAGAGAGTCCGTGATCTCAGATTCAAATAATCCGTCGTCTGCAAATTTGATATACGGCGCAGGATCTATAAAATCGAAACCGAGAAAAGAAGCGAGAATTTTACCGTTGAGGTATTCACCGCGTGAAGCGGCGTAGTCGCGACCCGCGTGATGCATAATAGCCCATTTGATATGAGTGTATTCTTCGGTGAGGTCGAGATCGATGCCGAGGTCCTGTATGATCGAGTCATAACGCGACGTAACAGAGAAAAAAATATCGTCGATACTCTTACCTGCCGAAGATGCGGAATAGCATTCATAAAGCAGGTCGGTGACTTTGTCGTCTTTTTCAAAACGTTTACCGGGCGCGGACGGAACGACGTATTTGATCTTGGGATCTGATTTGACGATTTCTTTGACTTTTCTGAAGTGTTCGCCGTTTGAAAGCGAACTTCCGCCGAATTTAGCCACAATGATCCCGTCCATGCGGAAGGGTGATTTGATTCTTTCAGCCATTGATATATCTTCTTTCATTTATTTCTCGGTTTCATTTTATTCAGTTAAAATTATATTGTAACTGAAAAAATAAGTCAATATTGTTTTTTCACAAATCGAGTGCGGTTACGTCAACTCTTTATAACGGCTGTTGACAAAACAGAAACGCTAAGTTATACTTTAATTTAACTATTCAAAGGGGTATAGATGAATGAAAAACGGAACAATATTCAGAAGCGCTGATATAATGATCCCTAAATATAAGGATCTGTCCAGGTGGTCGGTTATTGCCTGCGATCAGTTTACCTCCGATAAGGAATACTGGAGAAACGTTGAAGAACTGACCGAAGGTCATCCGTCAACGCTTGATTTTATACTCCCCGAAGCATATCTCGGTACGGAAGAAGAACAAATCAGAACAAACCGCATCAGGGAAAAAATGAAGAACGTTTCTTCTTCCGATTACGATTCGTTCAACGGGTTCGTCTACGTCCAAAGAACTCTTCCCGACGGTTCTCTCCGAGAGGGTGTCGTCGGCGCGCTTGATCTTGAAGAATATGATTATTCTTCCGATTCAAAATCAAAGATAAGAGCGACCGAAGAAACGGTAAGTTCAAGGATCCCGCCGAGAGTTGCGATCAGGAAAACTGCGGAATATGAGCTGCCGCATATAATGGTTTTTGTTTCGTCAGGCTGCGATGTGATCGATTCGGCAAAGAAAATAACGTCCGGCAATGACCCGATTTATGATTTTGACCTGATGATGGGAGGCGGACACGTTAAAGGATATAAGCTCTCCGGCAATGATGCAGATAATCTTTCGAAGAGTATATCGGGCTATGAAAAGTCCTCACAAGGGGTCCTGTACGCTATCGGTGACGGAAATCACTCTTTAGCTGCCGCAAAAGCGAGTTATGTCGAACTGAAAAAACAGATTGGTGAAAAAGCTCTTGATCACCCTGCGAGATTCGCGCTTTGTGAGATAGTCAGCATCGGATGTGAATCGATCGTATTTGAACCGATTTACAGAATTGTAAAAAACTGCGATACGTTTGATCTTTTGAAAGCGCTTGACGAGGAAACGTCCGGAACCGGCAAACAGCAGATAACCGTAATAACCAAAGACGTGAGATCCGAGATGAATTTTACTTCCCCGTCGTCTCCTTTGACCGTCGGATCAGTCCAGAACTTTATTGATTCTTATTTAAAAAACGTCCCGGATGCAGTTTGTGATTATATCCACGGTAAAAAGGATCTTATAAGACTTTCCTCGCAGGAAGGCGTCGTCGGTTTTCTTTTTGACGGTATAAGAAAAGAGGAACTGTTCGACTACGTCTCCTCTTACGGCCCTTATCCCAGAAAAACCTTTTCAATGGGCGACGCGAAAAGTAAGAGATATTACCTTGAGATGAGAAAGATAGTCAAATAAAAAAAGCGCCGGTCTTAAGACCGGCGCCTCTTACTTTTTGATTATTTGCTCTTGAGATAGGCTTGAAGCATAGAAACGAAAGGATCTTCCATTTCGGATTCTTTTTCTTTCAGCATATTTTTAATGATTGTATTATCGACCAATTCTCTTTTCCAGGTATTTGCTACCTTTTGGTAGTTTTCATACGTGGATTCATCCAACTGAGCTTTAACCTTAGCGGACAATGCTGCAAGTTTTCCGTATTCTTCAAGGTTGTTGTCAGTCAAATATTCAAAGCCGACATACGGGCTTGTTGCAGAATCGAGGTTTTGCTGCTTTGCGTCGTCCCAGTAACTCATCGGCACACCGTAATCCGGATAAGTCATAAAGATGTTTCCTGTATCGACGATATTCATCTTATAATCGTCAGAGCGTTTGATAATAACGTCGGGATTGTTAGGATCGATATCCCAGTGAACGCCCTGAACACCGTATTGCAGGATCGTACGGAACGTTTCGTTCGTATTGAGATACGTGATGATCTCCATCGATCTGGATACGCTCTTCGTGTAAGGGCTGACGGCAAACATAGAAGCAAAAATATCGTCTTCGTCCGCATAAGGAACGGCGTGGATCTTAATATAATAATCGTCTTGGTATTTTTCCTTCAGAGTAAAGTCGCCCTTGACGACGCCGACGGCAAATTTCTCGCCTTCTTTGACAGTTCCGTCTCCGACGTACCCGAGCGCTTCGAGCTGTTTCATTGTACGGTTCACTTCGGTTACGATCGGAAGATCAAGCGTGGTTACAAGTTCGCTGGTGTCAATATTATACTTGTATGAATAATCGGGTTGTATTCTGTCTCCGAGGAGAGACCAGTTTCCGTCGGAAGAGAAATATACCATATTTCCGACTTCGACATCGCCGAGAAGCGGGGTCACGCCGTCGAGATGCATATCTCCGATATCGACGATAAAATTCAAACAGTTTGCAAAAGAACCTATTTTAAATTTACCCGAACCGGATTCTGTAAATTCAAGTGAATCGAATTCGGATTCATCGTAATCGTATTTGTCGGCCAGCTCTTTATTTATGAGAAGATACTGATACTCACCGATCACGTGGTTGTTTGGGATCGCATATATACCGCCCTGATTAACGCACTCCAGAAAACTTGGATAAATGTACGTACGGAGAAGCCTGCTGTTCCCTGTCAACTCGCTGTCAAGCATTTCAGCCAGTTCCGATTCGGCATAACGTTTATAGTTATCGTATCCTCGAATAAGGAAAATATCAAGCTGATCTTCCCTGACTTCCGGATATACGGAAACCGCTTCACCCTCTTCGTCGATCATTGTTTCGACGGTTTCTTCGTCTGTCTCAGCTTCCGTTTCGGGTTCAACGTACTCATCCATCCTGATTCCCTGTTCGGCGAGTTCGATCTCTTTTTGTTTCAGGGATTCGGATTCACGTTTGATCCGCTGTTCAACGTCGGCAATACTGTCGATCTTCGCATCGATGGCTTCCTGATATTCCCCGTCGGGAATTGCATGAATTTCAAGATGCGTTGAAAACTTAAGCTCAGTGATCTCGTTCAGCGCTTTCTCGACCTTTTTGACGGCGGCCTGGGTCGTTGAAGGGTCTGTAGGAAGCCAAAGACTGAGCGTCATTACTTTTCTCTCGCCGCTTTGTTCCGTGGGATTGTCTTCTCCGGTTCCGGTCTCTGTATTATTTGAACCGTTACAACCGGTAAACAAAACGGATAATAACATAAATAATCCGAGGATCAGGGCAATCAGTTTCTTATTCATCGGGATCCCTCCATTATTTGAGGCGCGACGTTTCTTCATTTTGCGCCAAAGATTATTATAGTCAAAACGGGTAAATTTGTCAAGTATAAATACCCTTTCCAGTACTTTAGGACTCTTTCAGTTGAGGTAATCTTTAAGTCTTTTGCTTCTGCTGGGATGACGCAGTTTACGCAAAGCCTTTGCCTCTATCTGTCTGATCCTTTCTCTCGTGATATTGAATTCGTGACCGACTTCCTCGAGCGTTCTTGCGCGTCCGTCGTCAAGACCGAATCTGAGTTTGAGGACCAGTTCTTCTCTGGGGGTCAGCGTTCTTAATACTTCGTTGAGTTGTTCTTTAAGCATCTGATAAGAGGCGGCGTCTGCGGGAGCAGGAGAATCGTTGTCGGGAATAAAATCGCCGAGATGGCTGTCGTCTTCTTCGCCGATCGGAGTCTCAAGAGATACGGGGTCCCGAGCGATCTTCATGATCTCACGAACTTTCTCTGTGTTCATTCCGAGCCGTTCGCCGATCTCTGCGGGCGTAGGATCATGCCCGAGTTCCTGAAGCAGCTGCCGTGAAGTTCTGGACACTTTATGGATCGTTTCGACCATATGTACGGGAATTCTGATCGTCCTTGCCTGGTCTGCTATTGCACGTGTGATCGCCTGCCTGATCCACCAGGTAGCATAAGTCGAGAATTTATATCCCTTAGTATAGTCGAATTTTTCGACTGCTTTCATAAGGCCGAGATTGCCTTCCTGGATCAGGTCTAGAAAGAACATCCCTTTTCCGACGTATCTTTTCGCAATACTTACAACTAGCCTAAGGTTTGCTTCAACGAGCTCGTTTTTGGCTTGCTGGTCGCCCGCCATCATTCTTTCTGCGAGTTGGGTCTCTTTTTCTGCGGACAAAAGCGGAACCTTACCGATATCTTTGAGATACATTCTTACGGGATCGTCTACGGCAAGCCCTTCCTGATTAAGGATACTCTCAACCGATTCGGTATCTTCAAATTCATCCTCATCGCTCTCGATGTCGTTGAAATCGTCCGGATCCAGATAGTCGGAATCATCGAACGGTTCGTTCTCTGCAGAAGCAAAATCTTTGTCTGCGTCGGAAGAATTTCTTCTTGAAGACGAAAGTTCAATATCTTCGAATTTTACTTCGCTTTCATCTTCTTCGATTTCGGAAACAAGGTCTTTTTTTTCGTCTTTGATCATATCATTCTCCATCTATGTACTTTATTTTGTTTCTCTTTTTTTTAGCGATAAGATCTTCGAGTGACTCTTCGCTTTTCTGTATATCGTTTTGCCGTCTCAACGCTTTTACGTATTCGTCAAACGTTGATTCATTGTTTGTTACCTCGCGCCGGCGTATCTGCATTTTTACGGCTCGAGAGACTTCTTCGGGCGAAAAAACCGATGAAAGAAGACTGATACTGAAACCCGATTCGCCGGAATTGTCCTTAATAAACGTGAAGAGCCTGTTCCCAAGCGTTGTTTTGAAGTCTTCTGCAGAAAGCTCTTTGCCGTCAGTTTTACGCGTGAGAAGTTCCGGATAAGTAAGGATCATACCGAGTATGTCTTCTTCAAGCCTTGCTTCGTAAGGGTCTTTGGCGAAGTCGGGATTAACTCTGTCTGAAAGACCGGATGTTGAACGTATCAGTTCGCCCGATGATTTCTTTTTTTCGTTTTTACGGAATCGTCGGATAATATTATCAACGTCGGTCTCAACGCTTTTTCTGTCAACGTTAAGAAATTCAGCCGTTTTTGCAACGTACACGTCTCTTTCAACTTTTGAATAGATCGATGCGATATATCCGCAGACGTCGGATGAAGCTTTGATTTTTTCGTCTGTGTTTGAAAGATCGTATTTTTTCTTTATACTGTCGAGGAAAAAGTCGAATTTAGGTTTGCTGTTTTCAAGAAGACGTTTGAATCTTTCAACACCGTATTTTTTTATATACTCATCCGGATCCTTGACGCCTCCGTCAATGGCAAGTATTTTAGCGTCGATCCCGACCTCCGACAATGATCTCAATGCTCTTTCGGTCGCCTTTTGACCGGGCTCGTCGCTGTCGTAAGACAGAACGACGTGGTCGGTATATTTTTTGATTATTCTGGCGTGATCTGACGTAAGCGCGGTCCCGAGAGTAGCAACCGCGCATTTGATTCCCGCGGAATGGATCGCTATTGCATCCATATAACCTTCGCAAACGACCATCAAATCGGCGGAATAATTCTTTGCAAAGTTAAGCGCAAAAAGGTTTTTGGTTTTCTTAAAAGCAGGAGAATCAGTACTGTTAAGGTATTTCGGCTTTACGTCGTCGGTCATTGCGCGTCCCCCGAAACCGACGACGTTGCCGGAAACGTCGATAATGGGAAATATTACCCTGTCCCGGAAATAGTCGTAATAACCGCGCTCGTTTTTGGCGCACAGAGAGGCGTCAGCCATCTCTTCGTATGAGTATCCCAACCCTTTTAAATGATCTCTTAACGAACGGTATCCGGCGGGAGCATAACCTATCCCGAAGGTTTTAACAACGGCAGACGTCAGCTCTCTCTTATTAATTAAATATTTTCTCGCGTTGGCGCCGATCTTGTCGTCAAACAGCATATTTCGATAGAACTTCGCGGCTTCAACGTTCATCTGAAGGACACGCGCCCTGCTCGTCCCGGCTTTTTCTGTTTTACTGTCGAAATCGGGAAGAGTTATTCCGGCTCTTTTTGCCAAGAAATCAATTGCGGAAACGTAATCGAGGTTTTCCTGCCTCATTATAAAACTTATTACATCGCCTCCGGCGCCGCAACCGAAACAATAAAAACTCTGAGTATCGCCGTAGACGACGAAAGAAGGCGTTTTTTCACTGTGGAAAGGACACAGACCTTTCAGGTTCTTCCCCGCTCTTTTAAGCGTTACGTAGGATGAAATGACGTCTTCGACGTCGTTTCTCGTCCTGATATCTTCTATTACGTTTGCGGGAATCAATTCTTCACCACCCTGTAAGCGATCAAATATCGGTAGGAGTCTTCCAAACGCCCGGAACCCAAATATCTTTGAACAGATCGATGGCATAACGGTCCGTCATACCGGAAATAAAGTCGGCAACGCACCGCTCTACGCCTTCGCTGTCTATCATACGGCGGTATAATTCGGGCATTTTCTCGGGATGTTTTACGAAAAACTCGAAAAGACGTATAAGCATCTCTTTCGCTTTGATCTCTTCGCCTTTCGCTTTGGGATTGAAATAAACGTTTTCAAAAAGAAAACCTCGAAGATCTTCGGAAGCTTTTTCTATCTCAGGCGTCATTGAAATTTCGTTCTTTCCGAAACTCGCCTCAACGACGGACTGTACCATAGTGTTGATCCTCGCGCTCTGAGAATTGCCCAGAACGTCTCTCAGTTGAATCGGGATATCGTTTTCTGAAATGATCCCGGCTCTCAAAGCATCATCTATGTCGTGATTTACGTATGCGATGCGGTCTGCGAATTTAACTATTACGCCTTCAAGCGTCGATGCCATGGAATCGCCTGTATGATTGACGATCCCGTCTCTCACTTCATACGTGAGATTTAACCCTTCACCGTTTTTTTCAAGTTTTTCCACCACCCGTAAACTCTGTTTATAATGGGTGAAATCGGGCGAAAAACACTCCCTCAAAGCGCTTTCCCCGGCATGACCGAAAGGAGTGTGCCCCAAATCGTGTCCGAGTGCGGCTGCTTCACAAAGATCTTCATTCAATAGCAACGCCCTGGAAATAATACGCGCGATCTGAGTAACTTCAAGGGTATGTGAGAGACGAGTCCTGTAGTGTTCGTCGACGGGAAATAAGAAAACCTGAGTTTTATGCATCAGACGACGGAACGATTTGCAGTGAATAATTCGATCTCTGTCACGCTGAAATTCGGTCCTGATATTGCAAGGCTCGAGATATCGTTCTCTTCCCTTTGAATTTTCGGTTAAAAAAGCGAACTCCGAGAGGGATTCTCGTTCTCTTCTGTAGAATACCTCTCGGAGACATGCTGCACCGTTCATTTTTTACCCCGTTATTGTAAATTTCATCAATAATATACGCAGAAATTTGTCGATTTCTTTTTTTGAGGGGTAATATGCGTATAATTGGAATTATACTCGTTACAGCGGAGTGGGTCGTTCTTCTTTTGCGATAACGATTACTTCTGATGACCCTGAAGTCAGATCCTTAATTTCGGAACATAGTCGGGAGCAAGAAACTTCCGGGACCGCTATCTTCAGCGTTACGTTTTGACCGAATGTTCTGTCTTCGATCAAAGCGCCTGACAGTTCGATGGTGTTGGCGATTTTTTGATACTCCGAATAACCGAGATCGGTCGATACGATCGTGTAAGGCTCATATTTAACGCGACTGCATGATTCTATCGCAGAACGTGCGGAAGCTGAATACGCTCTGACGAGACCTCCCGCGCCGAGAAGAATTCCGCCGAAATACCTGGTAACTACTACGCATATATCCGTTAGGCCGGACATCTTAAGAACATTAAGAACGGGCAGCCCCGCAGTACCTTGCGGCTCTCCGTCGTCGGAATATCTCGCGTACGTACCGTGGTCGATGTAATAAGCAAAAACGTTGTGAGTTGCGTCGGAAAAACGCGCTTTGATTCTTTCTATATGATCTTTCGCTTCACTTTCGTTTTTGGCCGGAGCAAGATTGGCGATAAACTTTGACTTCTTCTCTACGGTTTCCGTCTCTACCGGGGTTTGGATCGTGATTTTCAGGTTGACGTTTTCTCCGTTAACTTTACTCACTTTGAGACCTCTTACTCTTCGATAATATAAGGCGTAAGCCTTCCGTACAGTTTTTCATCGACTACCGCGGTGCAAATAACTTCGTTTTCTCTGTAATCTGTCGATACCGAATCGGCTTCCCGATAAATGAGATTCATTATCGCACCGTCAGATTGCGAAAGTCTGCAAGTGATCTTTCTCTTACCCGCATTCACGAGTTTTCCGAGTTTATCTACAAGTTCTTCAATCCCGTATCCTGTAAGTGCAGAGATAAATACGCACTGTTCGTCTCCCTGTCCGAATCTTTTGAGAGTTTCGATCTTGTCACGATCAGCTTTATCAGACTTATTAAAGACGAATAGTTTCGGTTTATTTCCCGCCCCGAGTTCACGTAGCGTTTCAAGCGTTATGTCAAGCTTCATTTCGCATTCCGGATCGGAGACGTCCGAGACGATCAAAAGAACGTCCGAATAAAACGCCTCGTCAAGTGTGGAACGGAAAGCGTCTACAAGGTGGTGAGGAAGCTTATTGATAAAACCGACGGTGTCGGTCAGGAGAATATCCGTTCCTTCGGGAAGAGAGAATTTTCTTGTCGTTGTATCGAGAGTCGCAAATAATTTGTCTTCGGCAAGAATCCCTGCGGACGTCAGACAGTTCAAAAGCGTAGATTTACCTGCGTTTGTGTATCCGACTATTCCGACCTTTTTCATTCCGGCTCTGTCGCGAGCGTTTCTGGTGACTTCGCGCCTTTCGGCAAGTTTTGCTATTTTATCTTCTAAATTTGCCGTTCTTTCCCGTATTCGTCTTTTGTCTAATTCGAGTTTGGTTTCGCCGGGCCCTCTTGAGCCGATGGAACCGGCCGCTGATCCTCCGAGACGCGACATTGATTTTCCCTTTCCGCGAATACGCGGAGCGGTATACTTCAATTGAGCCAGTTCGACCTGGAGTCTGCCTTCTGCCGTCTTTGCATGAAGTGCAAATATATCAAGGATCAACATACTTCGGTCTATCACGTCCACATCCCCGCCCAATGCCTCTTCTATGTCTCTTATCTGCGACGGAGACAGTTCCGCATCAAAAATAACGAAATCAATTTTTTCGTTTTCACAAAGTAATTTCAACTCTTCGATCTTTCCCTTGCCGAACACCGTTTTTTTATCAGGCAGATCTCTTGATTGCGTTACTCTGAACGATGCTTCTCCCCCTGCGGTAGAAAGGAGAGCTTCAAGTTCGTCAAGAGATGATGAAGCGGCAATTTCCGATCCTTGTGGAAAAACTCCGCATAAAACGGCTCGTCTTGTTTCGCCGTATTCTTTTACTATATTTTTGTTTTCTTCCATAAAAGTAAACACCTCCCGAAAAAAGATAAGTCGGACGGGAACAGGGGCAAAACCACGCCCGCAAGTCCCGTCCGACAGTATCCCAAACGGATATTTTACGGAAGACCCGACAGTTATTTACCGCTTCTCTCAAGGCGCTTTTTGAACTTGTCAACACGCCCGCCGGAATCGACAAACTTCTGCTTACCGGTAAAGAAAGGATGACATTTGGAACAAATATCGACCTTTATCTCGTTACCGCCTTCAAGCTTGGTTGAACGGGTCTTTACAGTTTCGCCGCAGGCGCAGCGTATCGTAACTTCCTCATACTTGGGATGGATTCCAGTCTTCATCAGTATTCACCTCATTCCTCGGATAATCATGCGAGAGGTATTATAACACATTCTATTTTGATTTGCAAGTGTTTTTTATAATCATTTTTTACTTATATATATACTTTTTCATTGCTTTTATCAGTTTAATATGCTATAATTTTTATATTACCGGGTTTTTCCGGTCTTCGACAGTTTCCCGTCACATAAAACACACGTTCGACTTCAAAAACATCACTGAGCTGTGTGACGATCAGACTGCGGTATCTTGATATTATTCCGTGAACTGGAGGGTGACGGTAATGAGCACTAAAATTCTTGTTGTAGACGATGATCCCAACATTTGTGACCTTTTGAGACTGTATTTTGAAAACGAGGGTTATGAAGTCAAAACGGCTTCCGACGGAGCCGAAGGCGTCAGTTATTTCAAAATGTACGAACCCGATCTTGTTCTGCTCGATATTATGCTTCCGAAAAAAGACGGATGGCAGGTATGCCGGGAGATCAGAGAGGCATCTTCAAAGCCTGTGATAATGATCACTGCAAAGGGCGAGGTATTTGATAAAGTTCTCGGACTCGAGCTCGGCGCCGACGACTTTGTCGTCAAGCCGTTCGATATGAAGGAACTTTCCGCACGAATCAAAGCCGTTCTCCGTCGCTATACGGCTCAGGACAACAGGGACGAGGATGAGGTCATCAAATTTGAGAATATTGAAATCTCTCTTCAGAAATACGAATTGAAGCTTAACGGCAGACCGGTCGATATTCCTCCTAAGGAACTTGAGCTTCTCTATTTCCTTGCTTCGAATTTCAACAGAGTATTCACCCGCGACCAGCTTCTTGATAAAGTTTGGGGATTTGATTATCTCGGAGATTCGAGAACCGTTGACGTTCACGTAAAAAGACTTCGTGAAAAATTAGAAGGAGTATCCGATAAATGGTCTCTGAAAACCGTATGGGGCGTCGGATATAAGTTCGAGTTGATTCAGTAAATTATTACGGCTTTTTAATTGAATTTTAAGGACCGGCGCGAACTGTTTCGTTCCGGTCCCGATTTATCCGGGAGTCAGTTTTGTTTAAAAGTGTTTTCTTAAAATATATAACCGCGTTTATATTGATAAACCTCGGTTCGTTTTTGATAATGTCGTCTGTTATCACTTCCCTTGTGAACGGTTACAGTACGAACGTAAAGATCAACGTTCTTACTAACGTTACATCGCTATTCGCCGAACACGTAAAGATTGGCGTGGCGGAGAAATCGAAGTCCGTTTCTTTTGAGAATTATGTGTCCGTTCACAAGGATGAACTTGACAATTTTATCGATACGATCAACGTTAATACTTATTCTTTCAGCGTTGTTATAGCTGACAAGAACGGTAAGATCCTTTTATCCGGCGGACGGTCTGAAGAAGAAGAACCTTTCTACGGGAACAGTAATGACGCAGTTTCAATTATAGATCCCGAATTGTTTCAAGCTGCTCGGGACGATGACAATAACAAAATCGTTTCCGATTTGAACGGCAGGTTAAAAACAAAATATATATTTTGTTCAAGTAAAATAACGCCTCTCGGGGGCGAGACGGAAGGTTATATCGTTGCCTGCACCAGTAATACCGGACTGAACAATCTTCTTCAAACTCTTCTTAAAACAATAATTATGTCTACTTTGTGGATCATGCTCGCGCTTCTTGTTGTGGTGTATTTCATAACGGAAAGACTTGTTTCTCCCATAAGAGAAATGAGTCGCGCCGCAAAGGAGTACGCATCGGGTCGGTTTGACGCCAGAGTTACCGTTAAAGGAAACGATGAGATCGCGGAGCTCGGAACTGCGTTCAATAATATGGCTGCTTCTCTTTCTTCACATGAAGAAACCAGGAGGCTCTTTCTGGCAAACGTTTCCCATGATCTGAGAACTCCTATGACTACGATCTCCGGTTTTATTGACGGAATGCTTGACGGTGCTATTCCCGTGGATCAAAGAGATTATTATCTCGGTGTCGTCGCCTCTGAAACGAGAAGGCTTTCCCGCTTGGTCTCTTCCCTTTTGAGCATTACTCAGATCCAGGCAGGAGAAAGAAAATTCGTAAAAAAATCGTTCGACGTATGCGAGACTTGCCGCGAGATCATCATTTCTTCCGAACAACGTATCAACGACAGAGATCTTTCAGTTTTGCTCGATTGCGAATCGGACAATATGTACGTATTGGCAGATAAAGACGCCGTACATCAGATCATCTATAATCTGGTCGATAACGCGATTAAATATTCGACCAAAGGAACTGAGTTTGTCATCTCGGTAAAAGAAGACGATAATAAGATACTGGTCAGTGTTTTCAATTACGGAGAAGGGCTTTCAGAAGAGGATCTGCCGCACGTTTTCGAGCGCTTTTATAAAGCGGATAAGAGTCGCGGAATTGATAAGTCAGGCTCCGGACTGGGTTTATATATTGCAAAAACGATCTGTGAAGCGCACGGAGAAAAAATATATGCGGAGAGCCTTCAGGGTTCGTGGTGCAAATTCTCATTTACACTGCAAAAAGGATCCAAGCCGAGGAAAAAGGCAACGGATCAACGTTGAGGTCATTTCAGAATAAATATCTTTTCCCGGCTGAATACTATTTCAGGTATTTCAGCCGGGAGATTATTTTGTGGATTTATCTTTTACTCAAGATTTTGAGCGTGACGTTCATACAATAGACGGTTTATTAAGAATAAATGAATCATACGATTTGAAAAAAAGAGAAATAAAAACCGGCGGTACACGCGCTGTGATATATTATGCCGAGGGATTCCAGGACAATCGTTTGATGACGGATTTTATATCTGACCTCCAAAACGGGAAGAATATCGGGGACGGTAGGCCCGGTGCTGCGCAGCGCTTTATATGCAAATCGACCGTAATTGCGGAATCATCCTCTGTTTATTGTTTTGATGATATCGTTTTGAACGTACTTTCGGGGAAAACGGTTGTGGTTTCTGAGGGCTTTCCGAAAGAAGCCGTAGTCGTAGACGTTAGAAAATATCCCGTTAGGACCACTTCAGAACCTGAAAACGACAGGGTCATGAGAGGCGCGAGAGACGGTTTTGTTGAAGCTGTTATGTTGAACGTTACTCTTATCAGAAGAAGGATAAGAGACCCGGGTCTTACGGTTTCATATCATTGTGTTGGCAATAGATCCAAGACGGATCTCGCCGTCATATATCTCGACGGAAAAGCTGATCCGGAATACGTAAGGAAAATAGTAAATAAAATTAACAGTATAGAAACTGACTCGCTTACGCTTGGCCATCAGAGTTTAACAGAAACGCTTATACGGAAAAAATGGTATAACCCTTTTCCGAAGATAAGGGCCACCGAAAGGCCGGACGCAGCATCAGCATCGATACTCGAAGGCAGTATAGTTATTCTATGCGATAACAGTCCCGAAGCTTTGATCCTGCCGACGTCGGTATTTGATTTTCTTCAGGTTACTGACGATTATTATTTTCCGCCTCTTACAGGGAGTTATCTCAGAGTGCTCCGGCACGTTATCTTTATTCTGACCGTTTATCTTATCCCAGTATGGTATCTTTTGTTGCGTCATTACGATATTGTTCCGGAATGGTTATTGTTTGTGATTCCCTCGAAGCCGGGAAATCTTCCGATTCTGCTGCAGATTATTCTTGTCGAATTTGCGATCGACGGATTGAAACTTGCTTCTTTGAATACTCCCGATATGCTGTCCGGATCCCTTTCGATAGTCGGAGGTCTTCTCCTCGGAGACTTTGCAGTTCAGGTGGGCTGGCTTTCACCGGATGTGATCCTTTATATGGCTTTTGTAGCGATCGCTAACTTCACACAAACAAGTTTTGAGTTGGGATATGCATTCAAGTATCTGAGGATGCTAACTCTTATATTGACAGTATTATTCGATGTTTGGGGTTTCGTGATCGCTCTTTTACTGACGATCATCCTTCTGGCTCTGAATAATACCGATGCCAGCGGAAGAGGGTATCTGTATCCGATAATACCTCCCGGAAAACGTTCTTTTTTGAGGTTGATGTTCAGAATGAAAAAAGACGACTGAAAAAGGACCGCTTACGCGGTCCTTTGATCATCATCTGTCTTCCCGGAAATATGAGAGGCCGAGATGAGACGGCGGTTGATACTCTCTCTTTTTTCTTGCGCTTGTTATGATCAGGACTATGATCGTAACTATATACGGTATCATCTTGAAAAGTTTATCGTAACCCTGAGGAAATTTAATGTTAAGACCGAGCGCAGGAATGAGATCGTACAGATTAAGAAGAAGTCCGAACAGTATCGCTCCGACTACGGCCATGTGCGGTTTCCAGATTGCGAAGATAACCAGAGCAATGGCGATCCAGCCGAGCGGTTCAATAGTATCGTTGGACCAGCCGTTTTTATCGATACAGTAGAAGAATCCGCCGAGACCGGCGATCATGCTTCCGATACAGGTTGCAAAGTATTTATATTTGTTTACGTTGATACCCGCAGCGTCAGCGGTTGCCGGATTCTCTCCCACAGCTCTGAGATGAAGTCCGAGACGGGTCCTGAAGAGAATAAAAGATGCGATGAACGCAATAATGAGACCAAGGTAAACAAGGAATCTGTAAGACAGGAAGATCTCACCGAACCATCCGAGTTTTGAAGCGAACGGAAGAGTCGCTTTGAAAAGCTTGCTCGTAGCGTCGATTCTTACAGAAGGGATATCTACGTGCGTGATCTTGATTATCGAAGCGCCGAAGAAGTTGCCGATCCCTATTCCGAACGTAGTGAGCGCAAGACCTGTAACGTTTTGATTGGCCCGAAGGGTAACGGTCAGGAAACAATATATCAGTCCCATGACAAGTGATCCCAAAAGACATGCGAGCATCGGTAAAAGGATCGTCAGGATCGGATTCATTTCGGGAACCTGTCCGTAGAAGAACGCAGCGATAACGCCGCTGATCCCGCCGACAGCCATTACGCCCGGTATGCCGAGATTGAGGTGACCGGATTTTTCGGTCAGTATCTCTCCTGTCGCGCCGAAAAGGACGGGCATACCGTTGTTGATAGAACTGGTAAGTACATAAACGAACTTGGAAAGAAACGCTTCAAACATTAAGACGCACCTCCCTTCTTTTTACGGAATACGATCTTATAGTTGATAAAGAACTCGCAGCCGATTATGAACAGTATTATGATACCCGTAACAATGTTCGCAAAGTTGTCGTCAAGATTAAGTGAAGGAGACGATGCGACCTGGATAGCTCCCTTTTCGAGAAAGACGATCAAAAACGAGGTAAGCGCCATATAAAGAGGATTAAAGTGAGCCATCCATGAAACAATGATCGCGGTAAATCCCCTTCCCCCTTCTATATCTGTCGTAAGAGTGTGATGAACTCCTCCGACAAGAATCAAACCAGCGAGACCGCAAATTGCGCCTGATATTATAACAGTCCTGATGATGACCTTTTTAACGTTGATACCGATGTATCTTGCGGTTTTCTCGCTTTCACCGACGACTGATATTTCATATCCGTGCTTACTGTATTTCAGATAAACGAAGACGATCAGCATCATTACGAAGACGATGAGCACGTTCAGCAGAAACGTTCTGCCGACAAATCCGTTACCTCCGATTTCGGGGAACCATCCTTCGTGTGTTTTTCTGTTTATGATACCTATGACGTTATTACCTGAGTTTTTGCTCCATCTGAAAGTAAGAAAAGCGGCAAAGTTAAGGGCTATGTAATTCATCATCAGAGTGAAGAGCGTTTCATTGGTCTTTAAATAAGCTTTAAAAAGACCGGGGATCAAAGCCCAAATGCCTCCCGCGATCAATGCTGCGGGGATCATGATCAGATATATGGCAAAATCGGGAACTTTCCCGGGAAGGAATTTCATACATGCGGTTGCTGCAATGGCCCCCATAATTATCTGCCCCTGACCGCCGATGTTCCAGAATCTCATCTTGAATGAGAGAGTAAGAGCAAGTCCGACGATCAGAAGCAATGCAGTATCCTGAAGAAGGTTCCAGATACGCAGTTCGTTCCCTACCGCGCCGTCAACCATTGCTTTATACATTTCGATGGGATTCTGTCCGGTGATAAGCAACGTTATCAAAGCAACGACTATAAGAGCAATAAGGACTGCCGCAACGCGGATAAGTGCGGATTTCCACCAAACGATCGATCCGCGTTTGATGATATGAAACAGAGGATCTCTGACTTTTTTCTCTTTATCTGCCGTCATTGAGTTACCTCCTCTGCTTTTTCAGAATGCGGCTTAGAAACGTTTTTCGTCATTAGAAGACCGATTTGTTCCTTAGTTGCTTCTCGGCCGTCGACAAACCCTGCGATCCTTCCGGATCCTATGACCATTATTCTGTCACAAAGTTCGACCAAAACGTCGAGATCTTCTCCCACGAATATTACGGCGACCCCGTTTGCTTTCTGCTGATTTAAAAGATTATAGATCATATACGAGGAGTTTATATCGAGTCCTCTTACGGGATAAGCTGCCATCAGGACGGTAGGTGTCGACGCGATCTCACGTCCGACGAGGACTTTTTGAACGTTGCCTCCGGAGAGTTTTCTGACAGCCGTCGAAGCGCTCGGCGTAACGACTTCAAGACTGTTTATGATCTCATTTGCGAGGTCTCTTGGCTCTTTTCTTTTCAGGAATACGGATTTTCCTTTCCCGTAACTGCGGAGCATCATATTATCGACAATATCCATATTGCCGACCAGTCCCATTCCGAGACGGTCTTCGGGAACGAATGACAACCGGACACCGAGCTGTCTTATCTGTACGGGTGTTTTATCCCGTAAATTCTCATGCTTGTCCGTCTTAGGATCAATATAGGTTATTTCTCCGGATGAAATGTGTTGAAGACCGGCTATCGCTTCAAGAAGTTCTCTTTGACCGCTTCCTGCAATTCCTGCAATTCCGAGTATCTCACCCGATCTTGCGGTGAATGAAACGTCCTGAAGAACGTGAACTCCTTCCCTGTTTAAGCATTGAAGATCTTTTACGACAAGCCGGTCGACCGGGTTATTCGGTTCTTTTCGCTCAATGTTAAGAGATATTTTTTTACCGACCATAGCTTCCGTTAAGATCGATTCGTCTGCTTCCGAAGTTTTGATAGAACAGATATATTCGCCTTTTCTCAGCACTGCGACCCTGTCGGAGAGCGAAAGAACCTCGTGAAGTTTATGAGTGATGATTATAATTGTCTTTCCCTCTTCCTTCATCCTTCTCAGTACGTCGAACAGTTTATCGCTCTCCTGAGGAGTAAGAACGGCGGTCGGTTCGTCAAGGATTAAAATGTTGGCGTTTCTGTAAAGAACTTTGATGATCTCAACGGTTTGTTTTTCCGAAACGCTCATTTCGTATATCTTTTTCATCGGGTCGATGTCGAATCCGTATTTTTGAGCGATCGAAGCGACTTCTTTCGTCGCGGTCTTTAGATTGAATCTACCTTCGAGACCCAGAACGATATTTTCCGCGGCTGTCAATACGTCAACGAGTTTAAAATGCTGATGTATCATCCCTACGCCGTTATCAAAGGCGTCTTTGGGCGAAGTAATAACGACTTCTCTGCCGTTTATGAATATCTGACCGGCATCCGGAAAATAAATACCGGAGATCATATTCATAAGAGTGGTCTTTCCGCTTCCGTTTTCGCCGAGTATAGCAAGTATTTCGCCTTTGTTGGCAGTCAGACAGACGTCTTTGTTTGCAACAATTGACCCGAATGTTTTCGTAATGTTTTTCAGTTCGAGTGCTGGAATTTTATCCATATATGTTCCTCCGGTTTTGATCCTGAAAAGGAAATCTCATAAATGAGACGCCCTTTTCGGGACCAAACATAATGATCCCGATAACCCGATAAGGCGGAGCATATATATGCTCCGCCTCACGGATCAAAATGTAATATCAGAACATTGCGTTGAGGAGTTCGATGCCGTCGATCTGAATGTCAAAATAAGGAGCTGAACGGTATTCGGACTCAAGGAAAGCGCCGTCTTTAACGACTTCGGTATCACCCTGGAAGGCCTCATCGGTGTCAACGTCAGCCTGATAGCCGGTGAGATGACCGTCCTGGTCAACAGTCGCATTGACGTTCTTGTCTTCGGTGACGGTAACAGTGAACGCGGAGGTGTCAAATACTTTGATCTCACCGTTCTGGAGTTTAGCTTTCGCCTCTTCGATTGCTTCAACGGTACCTTCGGCAGCAGCTTTCTCGTTGACGTCGGTCAGAACGACGGATCCGGTCTCAAGAGTTCCGGTCCAGTCGGTGTCGATATCCTTACCGTTCTTTACACAGTCGATAATGTATTCAAAGTAAGGTTCCCAGTTGATTCTGGAAGAAACGATGAAGGTGTTCGGGCATGCTTCTGCGGTAGAACCGTTGTAGGAAATGTCCGGGATACCTGCATCTTCGCATGCGGTGGGAGCGCCCATGGAGTCAGCGTGCTGGCTGATGAGTTTGCAACCGCGCTGGATAAGTGTTTCGGCTGCGTTCTTCTCAGCGGTTTCGTCGTACCAGCTGCCGGTGAACTGAACTTCCATCGTAGCGGTCTTGCAAACGGAACGAGCACCGAGGAAGAAAGAGGTGTAACCGGAAATAACTTCAGCGTAGGTGTAAGCGCCGACGTAACCGATCTTGGCTTCTTCAGCAGTGAATTCACCGTTTTCGATCATTTCGTTGAGTTTCATACCTGCAGCGATACCTGCAAGGTATCTGCCTTCGTAGATGGATGCAAACGCATTGTGGAAGTTGTCAAGTTCTTCAGTGTGAGCGCAAGTACCGGTTGCGTGGCAGAATTCAACGTCCGGGAATTCTTCGGCTGCCTGAATAAGGAATTCCTCGTGACCGAAGCTGTCGGCAAAAATAAGGGAGCAACCCTGATTCACAAGGTCTGCGGCTGCCTCATAGCATTCGTTTCCTTCGGGAATCGGCACTTTTTCGATATAGGTAACGCCGAGTTTTTCACAAGCGGCTTTCGCGCCGTCCATGAAGTTGCGGTCGTAGGTAGAGTTCTGATCGTGCAGATAGATAAAGCCGATCTTTATTTCCTCTTCCTGACCTTCGTCTTTGCTTTCGGATTCAACGGGAGCTGCCGACTGATCCGGGTTTGATTCCTGCGGCTTGTTCTCAGTGTTGCAGGAAGCGAGTGCGATGCAGAGCGAGAAAACCATCGCGAGCATCAAAATGACCGAGAGTACCTTTTTCATTCTTTTTCTCCTTCAAAGAATTGATTTATGTAATAAAATTACATACTGATTTACGAGCAGATTTCAACGGCGAAACGTTATTCCCGATTCGGACATGGAATCGATGACCGCGAGAGACTCAACCCTGATGCCTTCTTTTCTCAAACGGTCGCCTCCGCCCTGAAAGCCTTTCTCGATCTCGATCGCGGCGCCTGCTACTGACGCGCCGGCATCTTTAACGATTTTGATCAGACCGCGGAGGGCTTCGCCGTTTGCAAGGAAATCATCAACGATTAAAACACTGTCGTCGGGCGATATGTATTCAGCGGAAACGGTAGCTGTGTAATCGCTTCCGTGAGTATACGAGTGGATCGGCGCGGATAAAACGGCGCCGTCAACGTTAGATGTTTTGCTCTTTTTAGCGAAAACGAGAGGGATTCCGAATTGTTCGGCGACCGCGAATCCGAAAGCAATCCCGCTGGCTTCGATCGTAAGAACCTTTGTAACGGTTGAAGATGAAAACAACGAGTGAACTTTACGCGCAAGATCACGTGTAAACGAAGTATCTATCTGCTGATTGATAAAACCGCCGACCTGAAGTATATTTCCGGAAAGAACACGGCCGTCACGTAAGATTCTATCCTCGAGTTCTTTCATGACGTTGTCCTCCGATTCAAAAACAAAAAGCAGCCGGTATTACCTGCTGCAAATACTATCCGAATGAAAAAATGAAACCAATAGTCACAGCTTTGGCGCTGCGGTAGAAACGATCGGGCCATTCATCCGAAAATATATTGGCAACATATTACGTATATATGGTATCACATCGCAAAGTCAAAGTCAACCGCAAGAATGAATTTTTTCCGACAATTTTCATCTTTTATTATGTCCGAAAATTGTTACATTTGCCGTCCGATTCATGGTTTCACCACAAGATATTGTGGTAAGAGTACCCCTCCAGAGTCGGGAGGGGTACTTTATTCAGAACATAGTGACCTGATCTGATTTAGGTAATGAAGAAGTTACGCCGTTTTTGTCCAGAACTTCCAGGACTGCCTTCGTTACGCCTGATTTCATTTTGAGATCTTCTATTGAGAAGACCTCACCCGAGTCTCTTGCGGCTGCAATACTGTCGGCGGCCGACGTTCCTACTCCGGGCAGTGAGTCGAAAGGCATACGTATGGAACCGTTTTCCGGAATAAACCTGTGCGCGTCTGATTTTTTAAAATCGACGGGTAGGAATCTGTAACCCCTTTGCATGCACTCGTTGACGAGCGCCAAAGCATCAAGCGTGTCGCTTTCTTTTGCCGTTGCCTCTTTACCGAGTTTCGATATTCTTGAAATTTCATAGTTGACAGCGGAAAGGCCGCCTGAAACGATTTCGCCGTTGAATCCGTCGGGCGCGGCTGTGAAATAAGCGGCGTAAAAAGCCGTCGGATAATAGATCTTATACCATCCGAGACGCAGCGCGTCCATAACGTAAGCTGCTGCGTGCGCTTTGGGGAACATATATTTGATCTTCTTACACGATTCGATATACCAATCGGGGACTCCGTGCTCTCTCATGATCGATTCGAATTCGGGCGTAAGACCTCTGCCCTTTCTGACGTCTTCCATTATTTTGAAAGCAACGAAATTATCGAGGCCGAAATCATGGATAAGCGTGAGCATGATGTCGTCACGGCACCCTATAACGTCTTTGATCGTACAAGTGCCCGAACGGATCAGTTCGTCGGCGTTTCCAATCCATACGTTCGTTCCGTGAGTAAGACCCGAGATTTGAAGAAGGTCGGCAAAACAGGATGGCTTTGATTCCATGAGAACTCCGCGGATGAATCTCGTTCCCATTTCCGGAAGTCCGAGTGTTCCGGTATCGCTGTTTATCTGTTGCGGTTTAACTCCTATCGGATCGGTAGATGTAAAAAGCTTGTATACAGCGGGATCGCTCATTGGAACGTCGAGAATATTTGTTCCGGAATATTCTTCCAACCGTTTATATTTTGTCGGAATATCGTGGCCGAGAATATCAAGTTTAAGTATAGTATCGTGCAGATATTTGAACTCGAAGTGCGTGGTTATAATTGATGAATCGGCATCGTCTGCGGGATGCTGGACCGGACAGAATTCGTAAACGTCATGTCCTCCCGGAACTATGATGATCCCACCGGGGTGCTGACCGGTCGTTCGTTTGACCCCGACGCAGCCGCTTATCAAACGGTCGATTTCCGCGCGGTTGACCATAATTCCTCGGTCTTCAAGATACTTAACGGTGAAGCCGTATGCTGTTTTGTCAGCAAGGGCGCCGATTGTACCGGCGCGAAAAGCATGCCCTTCTCCGAAAAGTACTTCCGTAAACTTATGAGCGTCCGCCTGTACGTCACCGGAGAAGTTCAGATCAATGTCGGGAACTTTATCTCCTTTAAAACCGAGAAACGTCTCAAACGGAATATCGTGACCGTCCCTCACCATAGGCGATCCGCATTTCGGACAGTTGAGCGGAGGTAGGTCAAAGCCTGATTTAGCTCCTGTAGGGTTTGAAAAGTCTGAGTGCTTGCACTTCGGGCATCTGTAATGAGGAGGAAGAGGGTTGACGAGAGTAATACCTGACATAGTCGCAACGAAAGACGAGCCTACCGAACCTCGCGATCCGACCTGGTATCCCTTTGATTCGCTGTTAAGAACAAGTTTTCTTGCGATAATGTACATAACGGCAAAACCGTTCCCGATGATGGATTTAAGCTCTCTTTCCAGTCTCTCGGCAACGATATCTGGCAGCGGATCACCGTAAAGTTCATGTGCGAGCGAATAGCACGACTCGGTAAGTTCCTTTTCTGCACCTTCAATATGCGGATCGAATTTACCTTTCGGGATCGGTCTGACGTTTTCTATCATCGAAGCGATTTTTCTCGGATTATCGATAACGAGTTCTTTTGCTTTTTTATCACCGAGATAAGAGAATTCTTCAACCATCTCTTCCGTCGTTCTGAAATACAGTTTGGTAGGACGGTCGGCATCCGAATATTTCATGCCTGAAAGGAGAATTCGCCTGAATATTTCGTCTTCAGGTTCAAGATAATGAACGTCGCACGTTGCAACGGCGGGAATCCCGTTCCTGTAAGCTATTTCGCATAAACGAAGGTTGATATTTCGGAGTTCGTCCTCATCTTTTACTTTTCCCTCTCCGATCAGGAAAACGTTATTGCTGATCGGCTGAATTTCAATATAGTCGTAAAAACCGGCAATCTCATCAATTTCGCTGTCCGGCCTGTTTTCCAGAACGGCGCGAAAAAGTTCACCCGCTTCACATGCAGATCCGATTATCAGCCCTTCCCTTGCCTCTGAAAGTTGTGTTTTGGGTATTCTCGGGTAACGTCTGAAATACTTGAGATAAGAATCGGAAACTAGCTTGTACAGATTTCGAAGTCCGATTTGATTTTTCACAAGAATGATCTGATGGTACGGCCTGAGTTTCAGAGGATCGGCTTTTTCACTCATAACGTAATTCATTCCTGCTACGTCGTGAATGCCTTCCTCTTCGAGCCTTTTGATCATCTTATCAAAGATCAAATACAGCATTTCGGCGTCTTCGGAAGCTCTGTGATGATCAAAGTCTCCGAAGCCGTAATGTTTAGCTACTGTGTCAAGTTTGTGATTGGAAAAATCAGGGTCAAGATACCGTGAAAGTGCGAGTGTATCAATATAAGGATTTTTAAACGGCAGTCCGACTCTTTCCGCAGCTGCTCTTATAAAACCGGTATCGAAAGACGCGTTATGCGCTACGAGCATTCTGCCGTCGCAATAATCGAGGAATCTTTTAAGGACTTTATCTATCGTGTCGGCGTCTTTTACTGTTTCATCTGAGATTCCTGTCAGTTCAGTTATATCGGAGGGGATGGGTATTTCGGGATTGATATACTCATTGAACCTCGAAGTGACCTCGCCTTTTTTGCAAGTGACTGCACCGATCTCAATTATTTTACAAGTAATGGGAGATAGGCCCGTCGTTTCGATGTCAAAGACAACGAACTCATCTTCAAAGGTTACTTCATCCCCGTTTGTAGCCGCTCTTTGTGTGTCGTCAACAAAATAAGCCTCAACACCGTATATAACCTTGAAATCGGGATCATTCAGTTTTTCCGCCGCAAGCATTGCCGTAGGAAAACTTTGCAGATTTCCGTGGTCTGTAATAGCAACTGCCGGATGCCCCCATTTATGGGCAAGATTAACGACTGCTTCCGCGGTTGGGATAGCGTCCATAGCCGACATATTCGTATGAAGATGCAGTTCAACTCTTTTCTCGGGGGCATTGTCTTCCCTTACGACTTTTCTGATCTCCATTACGTCGGTATACTGGATATAAGTTTCATTGTCGTAAGAATCAACTTTAACGTTGCCTCTTATCGCGTATGATCTGCCGACGGAAAATAACCCGAGTACTTCGTCTGCGAATTCCTTGTCGGCAATTATTTTTAGGTACATAGACGAAGTATTATCGGTCAGAGATACGGTAACGGAGATCTTGTCGTTCCTTTTCGTTTCCCTTGAGGTTACGGCAAAAACCTCTCCGAGAGTAATTATACCTTTTGCGGGTTTGTTAAGAGTAGAGAGAGGCGATACGTTTTCAATTTCAAACGGTGATCCGAGAATCGAAACCGGAGAGGAAACGTCAAAAACGCATTTCCCGCATTTGACGTTATTACCCTTTTGAGACACTTCGCCCGATCCTTCGAACAGTGAAGATACTTTTTTAAGATCCGGACCGGAGTTTTCGTCTTTTTCCCGCGCGTTTTGTTTCTCTTCGTTTTTTGCGATATTTTCAATGATCTGTGTCTTGTGTTTTTCTATCAGTGCGCTCTGTCTTTCGTAAAAACTACGGTTTTTTTCGGAATAATCTTCGGTTTGTTTTATTTCTACTTTTAAATCAAGAGAATACTCGTTTTTTATTATCGTTTCGACGGTCTTTGAAGTGCCGGCAAGATCAAGATAATACATCCCGCTATCTTCAAATGGAATACGGACCGTAACGGTATCTCCGTTCAATTCGGTGTTCAATTCCGAAAAGAAACCGTTAGTAACTGCCCCGAATCTTCCTGCTTCACGTAAAATACCGGCCATATGTTCGACCGAAAAGGCATTCTGGGGGTAATGCGGGAGGATCCTGACAAGATTAAGTCCGTATATTTCGGATATATCGTCTTCGGCAGAATAAAGTACGTCCTTGTCGAAATAGCGAGGAAGCTCACATCTTACTTCAACGATCTTACGTTCACGGTCAAACCTGAGTTTGGTGATGAAGGAAAGATCAAATAGATCGGCTTCTTCGCCCGACGTCTTTACTTTTTTGAATTTATCTCTTAATGAAGACAGTTTTTCTTCGGCCATTGCTTTCTCACTTTCAAGATTCTGCGAATCGTTTCGTTTCCTCAATGAGTTTTTCAACGATTTTATCTTCTGCTGTTTTTTCTATCGGTTTTCCGTTGATAAAGAATAATCCGTATCCATCGCCGCCGGCAATACCGAAATCGGCTTCTCTGGCTTCTCCGGGACCGTTAACGGCGCAACCCATAACAGCAACGGTTATCTTTTTCCCGTTAGTAGGTATATCAGAAGTCCTGTTTTTAAAATCTTCAACTAACTTTGCGATGTCGATGCGCGTTCTTCCGCATGTAGGACAGGAAATTACTTCGATAAATCCTTTTTTGTACAAGTCGAGTGAATTAAGTATCTTTTGACCAGCTCTGACTTCCTTCATGGGATCGGCTGTGAGAGAGACGCGGATTGTGTCCCCGATCCCCCTTGACAGCAATGAACCGATCCCAACGCTGTTTTTCAGGATACCGTCTGATTCGTCTCCGGCTTCGGTAACTCCGATATGAAGAGGATAATCGGATTCAGACGCGACTTTGGCGACTGCTTCGATCATCGAAACGACAGATGAAGATTTGATAGATATAATAATATCCGAGAAACCGAATTTTTCGAGAACGTCTGATTCATTTAAGGCGGATTCTGCGAGAGCATCCGGCGTCGGTCCTTTGTATTTTTCCAAAAGCCTTTTTTCGACTGATCCGGAATTAACGCCAATTCTTATCGGAATGCCGGAGTATTTACACGCCTCGACAACTTCTTTGATCTTCCATTGTGCGCCTATATTTCCGGGATTAATTCTGATTTTATCCGCACCTCTTTTTATCGCAGCAAGCGCGAGTTTATAATCGAAATGAATATCGGCGACAAGAGGTGCCGTCACACCGTTCAATTTTGCCTTTTCAAATATTCCTGCGGCGTCGGTATCGGGAACGGCGACTCTTATTATATCACATCCGATTTTTTCAAACGATTTTATTTGAGACAGAACGGCTTCGTGATCACGCGAATCAGCGTTGACCATCGACTGAACCGTGATGGGATAATCGGAACCGATGTGCGTTTTACCAACTTTGATCTGTTTGGTTTTTCTTCTAACAATCATTTTATTGATCCTCATGAAAATAAGCCGAAAATATCCTTAAACGTTACGATCACCATTATCAGCAGAAGGAGAGCAAGTCCCGTCATATGAATAAAACCTTCCGTCTTTCTCGGGACCGGTTTTCTTCTGACCGCTTCGATCAAAAGGAAGATAAGCCTTCCCCCGTCAAGCGCAGGAAGGGGGAAAAGATTCACAACTCCGAGATTTATGGAAATGAAAGCAGTCAGAAAAAGAAACGTGTCGGCTCCGGATCTTGCCGCTTCACCGAGTGCTTGCGTAACACCTACGGGCCCTGATACGCTTTTGAGACTGTATCTTCCCCTGATCAGATCGTAAAACTGTTCCCAGATCATTTTTATTGAGGAAACAGAGCGGAAAAAGGAGTGTTTCAATACGTTTGTGAATGTTTTGGGAACTTCTTTGACGTAAAAGTCGGGTTGGCCGAAAGAAGTTCCTTCTTCCGAGACGATCGGAAATGCATAATCTTTAATTACTGTATTTTCGCCGTCTCTTGTGACAACTATATCACACGGTTCGATCCCGCGCCTCATTATCTGGTAAACAAGATCGTTTGCAGTATAAACCTTTGCACCGCCTACTGAAATGATAACGTCACCGGGTTGAAGGGTTTCCTCGGACGAAACGGAGGAGGTGACGATGTCTTTTTTCATTTCGAAAATTTCCGTCCCGTAAAGTGTGTTTGACGATGCTATGAGTATCGTCATAACGACAATACCCGCTGTGATATTAATGATCGCTCCTGCGGCGGTTATGACTAGTCTTTTCCAAACCGGTTTATTACAGAAGGCGTCAGGATCGTCTGAATCTTCATCTTCACCGGTCATCGCGACGTATCCGCCTACCGGGAAAGCCCTGAGAGAATAAGCGATCCCGGTTTTTTTTGATTTTTTTGAAATGATCTTAGGACCCATTCCAATTGAAAACTCATTGACTGTCACGTGGAAAAGACGGGCAAACAAAAAGTGCCCGCCTTCGTGTATTACAACGAGTAATCCGAATATGAGGATAGCAATCAGGATATAGACCGCTGTCATATTATCCTCCGGAAATCAAAGTTCTGCTATTATTTTCTTTGCTATCTTTTCGGCTTCGCAAACGGCAGAAAAAACGTTTTCGACAGAAACTGTGTTAACGTTTGACGCTTTATCAAGCGTTTTCTCAACAACTACAGGTATCTTGTCAAACGTAATATTACCGTCAAGAAATGAGGAAACTGCAACTTCATCTGCGGAAATCAACGTTGCAGGAGCGACGCCTCCTTCCCGGATCGAGCGGCGAGCAGTATTGAGAAGCGGGAAAACGTTATAGTCCGGCTTATCAAAAGTCAATTTTGAAATTCCGATAAGATCAAGCGGAGCAACCGGACTTCCTACCCTTTCCGGATATGTCAGAGAATACAGAATGGGAGCGCGCATATCAGGAGAACCGAGTTGTGCAATTACGGTGCTATCAATATATTCTACCATTGAATGTATTATACTCTGTCTGTGGACGACGACTTCGACGGCACTTTCGTCGACGTCGAATAACCGTACTGCTTCAATGATCTCAAAACCCTTATTCATTAAGGTCGAACTGTCTACGGTTATTTTCGGCCCCATCTTCCAGGTCGGGTGAGCGAGAGCCATAGCAGGAGTGACGTTTGAAAGCATTTCTGACGTATAGCCGAAGAAAGGTCCCCCTGAAGCCGTAAGGATAAGTTTTTTTATTTGAGATCGATCTCCCCTGTTCGTCAGAAGGCATTGGAAGATAGCGCTGTGCTCGCTGTCGACCGGTATCAGTACTCCGCCGTATTTTCTAATATTATCAAGGATCACGTCGCCGAGAGTGATTATCGCTTCTTTGTTTGCCACTGCAAGTCTGACGCCTTTTTTAGACGCTTCGAGAGCAGACGGGATGCCTGAAAGACCTGAGACGGCGTGAATGATCACGTCGACGTCAAGCGAGGATATACACTTAACGTGGGCTTCTTCTCCGAGAAACAGTTCTGTTTTCCGGTTTCTCGGGAATAAGAAATCGTCAGATTTTTCGGGATCGGTCAGGCAAACGGCGTCGGGAAGGAATTCTTCGGTCTGGCGTGATAGAAGCTCTGCGTTAGATTTTGCGGATAGGAAAACGACTTTGCATCCGAGTTCCCGAATCACGTCGAGAGCCTGAGTCCCGATGGAACCTGTTGAGCCTAAAACCGCGACTTTCAGTTTGCTGTAATCTTTATCGATCATTTGAAAACTCCGAAGTGATGGAGAAGCATCGTAGAGAGAAGGAGGATCGGAGCGACGGGCAATACGCTGTCAAATCTGTCCATTACGCCTCCGTGACCCGGAAAGATCTTTCCGTAATCTTTGACGTTGAAATGACGTTTGATCAGTGATGCGGCGAGATCTCCTATCTGCGAAATAATCGAGATCACGATCCCGATAAAAAACAGAGCGATATAAGACGGTTCGAATTTAGCGTGGATTGCATGGACAAGAATAACGCCGTATATGACGCATGTTACGCCCGTAAAGATTATTCCGCCTATACATCCTTCGATCGTCTTTTTGGGACTGACGTCTTCGATGAGTTTGTGTTTTCCGAAAAAAGAGCCAATAAAATATGCAAAAGTATCGCTTATCCAGGGTGCGATAAAAGTTAACAGATAAATGTATTTGCCACCGTGAGGATAGTCCCTCAGAAAAACGATACAAGTGAAGGAAGTGACAGTGTAAAAAATACAAAGAAAAGTCATTGCCGACCGGTCGACCGGATATTTGCCGTGTGAAAAAACAGAGACGGTCAAATTGATAAGAAGATAGAAGAAAAATGCAAATATGTACAGTTTGGCGAATTTTCCGAAATCAAATTTTATTACCGTGGAAAGTCTGGCAAGAAGCGGCGATGCAAATGCGAAGATTGCAGAAAGAATAACCAGTGCGATATTCTTCGTTCCGTCGCATTTTAAGATCTCGAACGACGCCTTAAGCGAAAGAAGCGCAATAAGGATCGGGAACGCCCATGTATCGGAGAAAATCAGTATCGGGATGAAAAGTGAAATCATCACTACCCCGGTTATAATTCTTGTTTTCATCTTTCCTCCGTTCAGACGCCTCCGAAGCGTCTTTTTCTTTTTGAAAATTCGATTATCGCAGCGTCGATGTCTGCCTGTTTAAAATCGGGCCACATTTTATCTGAAAAATAAAGTTCAGAGTATGCCGACTGCCACATGAGAAAGTTGGAGATGCGAAACTCTGCGCCGGTTCGAACGATCAGATCAGGATCAGGACAGTCCGACGTGTATACGTTATCGGTAATATCTTTTTCGTTTATAACGGTACGACCGTCTGAGAGCACACGGTTCACTGCGTGAACGATTTCATCTCTTCCGCCGTAATTAAACGCAATGTTGACTCTGAACGGTCTGCCGACAGTAAGACTTTCGAGAGAAGACATACGTTCTTTTATACGCGGGTCGACCGATTCTCTGTCACCGATAAAAAGGAATTCAATTTCATCTTCCAGAGCCGCTTCGTCGATGTATTGGTCGAGAAGCTTCATGATGGCTGCAACTTCCCTTTCGGGCCTTTTCCAGTTCTCGGTAGAAAATGCGTAAACCGTTACGTATCTGATTCCAACGTTTTTCGAGTATTTGACGACCTCTTTAAAGTTTTTAGCTCCGGCGCTGTGACCGAGTTCTCTCGGAAGAGAACGCTCAGTCGCCCATCTCCCGTTACCGTCCATTATATATGCGATATGGCGTAATCCTGAGTTTTTGACGACGCCGATTATATCTTCTTTGATGATCGGCTGTTTCTTTTTACCAAACATAATAAAAGGGGACCCGGGATCTTTCCCTCGGGGCAGTCTCCCGGGTCTTTTTTCTCCGTGAATGATAACGGTCAGATAGACATAATGTCCTGATCTTTGGCAGCTGTTATCTTATCGATTTCTTTAACGTATTTATCGGTGAGATCCTGCATGTCTTTTTCGGATTCTTTAAGTTCATCCTCGGTCATCTCACTCTGTTTTTTCAGATTCTTCGCTTTTTCGATTCCGTCGCGTCTGATGTTTCTGACGTTTACCTTGGCATCCTCGCCCATTTTAGATACTTGTTTAGAGAGTTCACGTCTTCTTTCCTCAGTGAGCGGAGGAAATGAAAGACGAAGCATTTTCCCGTCGTTCTGAGGAGTTATGCCTACGTTCGAAGCGAGGATTGCTCTCTCGATGTTCTTGACCATTGAAGCGTCCCAGGGAGAGATAAGGAGAGTTTTAGGGTCCGGTACTTTAATTTCAGCCACCTGGTTTATCGGTGTTTCAACTCCATAATAATCAACGGTAACACCTGAAAGAACGGCGGCGTTCGCGCGACCGACACGAATCGTCTCAAGAGACGTCTCGTACAGTTCGCAGGATTTTTTCATTTTTCTTTCAAAATCGCTTGTATCCAGTTTCATAATGTACTCCTGTATGTTTTAATATAATTCCGAGGCGACGTGTTCGGCTGTAATAAGCGTTCCTTCTGCCAAGCCGCAAACAGCACGCTTGACGGCGTCATGTTCTTTGAGTGAAAAGACCAGCGTATCGATTTTGTTTTCCTGTGCGATCGCTGATGCGGAAGCGTCGGTCGCTTTGAGTTCCCTGTCGAGACATTCTTTATACGATATAATGCGGAACCGTTTGGCATCTTTATCGACATTCGGATCGGCAGTATAAACCCCGTCGATATTTTTTGCCATCAGGATTATTTCAGCGCCTATTTCAAGAGCTTTGATAACTCCGGCAGTATCGGTTGAAATGAATGGGATCCCGGCGCCGCAACCGAATATGACAGGTCTTTTTGCTTTTAGGTACTCTTTAGCCTTCTCGTGTGAGAAAACCTCGGTAAATCCGTCCATAGTGACCGTTGTCATAACAACTGCGTCGCACCCCATCTTCTGAAGAGCATCTTGCATTCGAAGACAATTAATCGTAGTTGCCAGCATTCCCATGTGATCCGCTTTGGCATGATCGAGGTTTTTACCCATTCTGCCTCGCCAGATATTCCCTGCGCCGATCATAATACCTATCTCGGCGCCGAGTTCCGTACATGCCCGGATATCCTCAGCAATATCGTCTATGACTTTATCGTCGAATATTTCCTTTACAGACCCGTCTTCGCCTTTCAAAGCAAGCGCTTCGCCCGATAATTTCAGAAAGGCGCGCTTATATTTTATATCTATCAATTCAATACGCCTCCTTTGCCTTATATATTTTACATTA
The DNA here is from genome assembly GCA_017428635.1 of Clostridia bacterium. GTDB lineage: Bacteria > Bacillota > Clostridia > Oscillospirales > CAG-272 > RUG11130. The sequence goes on from JAFRQK010000038.1 coordinate 115,318, forward strand.
AAAAATATTTTTTGTAAATAGGAACGTAAATAAATATAAATATACGCCCGGGATTATCTCCCGGGCGTAAAATGAACTTATTCGATTGATTACTCAGCTTTTCCGGTTAGTCTTGCGATCTCCTCAGCAAAGTCGTCTTCTCTCTTTTCGAGACCTTCGCCTCTCTCATAGCACCAGAAACCGGAAAGAGCGATCTTACCGCCGAATTCCTTGGCGGTCTTTTCGACGTACTGTCCGACTGTGAGAGAATCGTCCTTGACGTAGCTCTGCTCGGTGAGGCAGCTCTTCTCATAGAACTTGCCGAGTCTGCCGGTTGCCATCTTCTCTATAATATTTTCGGGTTTGCTGGAGTTCTTCGGGTCGTTTTTGATCTGAGTCATGATGATACCGAGTTCTTCGTCGATAACTGACTGAGGAACAGACTCTTTGTTGAGGTAAGAAACCGGCATTGCGGCGACCTGAAGAGCGATATTCTTAGCAAATTCCGGGAAACCGGGATTGTTCTTTGCTGCGTCGTCAGCGTCGAAAGAAATGATAACACCGGTAGTACCCTTGCCGTGGATATAGGAAGAAAGGATACCGTCGACAATAACGAAACGGCGGATGTTCATATTCTCGCCTATCGTGAAGATCATATCCTTGAGCTTACCCTCAACGGTGAAATCAGTATCAAGATAAGGAAGAGCAAGAAGAGTGGGCATATCGGCGGGTCTCTTTTCGATTATGGTGGAGAGGATTCCGCGAACGAATTCTTTGAAAGTGTCGTTCTTAGCAACAAAGTCGGTCTCGGCATTGACCTCGATCATAGCGGCAACGTTTCCGGCTTCGTTCGTCATAATATCGACGACGCCTTCGGAAGCGATCCTGCTCGCCTTTTTGTTGGCGACTGCAAGTCCTCTTTCACGGAGAACCTTGACGGCTTCGTCAAAATCGCCGTTAGCTTCTGTGAGCGCTTTCTTGCACTCCATCATTCCGCAACCGGTCTTTGCTCTGAGATCGGATACCATTTTAGCAGTAATAGCAGCCATTATATATTCCTCCGTTTATTAACTCGTAATTACTCTGCCGCTTCTTCTTCGTCTTCTTCGGTTTCACCCTCTGCGTCAGCTTCGGTGAATTGAGCGCCCTGACGGCTCTCGATCACAGCGTCTGCAAGGACGGAAGCGTAAAGACGGATAGCGCGGATGGCATCGTCGTTTCCGGGGATAACGTAATCGGCGTCGTCAGGGTCGCAGTTCGTATCAACGATGGCGACTACGGGAATACCGAGTTTCTTAGCCTCAAGAACGGCGTTGTGCTCTTTTCTCGGGTCAACGATGAAAATAGCTGCAGGCAGACCGCCCATTTCTTTAATACCGCCGAGGTTTCTCTCAAGATTGTACATTTCTTTCTGCAGAGAGGCGACTTCTTTTTTGGGGAGCATATCGAAAGTACCGTCTTCCTGCATCTTTTCAAGGGAACGGAGTCTGTCGATAGAAGTCTTGATCGTCTTGTAGTTGGTGAGCATACCGCCCAGCCATCTGACGTTGACGTAGTACATGCCGCATCTTTCAGCTTCCTCGCGGATAGCGTCTGCAGCCTGTTTCTTCGTACCAACGAAGAGGATCTTACCGCCTTCAGCTGCAGTGTCGCGCACGAAGTTATAAGCTTCTTCGAACTTTTTGATCGTCTTCTGAAGGTCGATGATGTAAAGTCCGTTGCGCTCGGTGAAGATGTACTCTGCCATCTTCGGGTTCCAGCGTCTCGTATGGTGTCCGAAGTGGACGCCGGCTTCGAGAAGCTGTTTGATGGTTACGATAGACATAATGTCCTCCTACGGTTTTTCCACCATAGTCCGTCTTTTCTGTAACCGGATCGACCGGCACCGTCAGAAAGAAAGGGACTATGTGTGTGATAAATTCGTGTCAGTGACACGTAAAAGGTATTGTATCACATAATTAAATGATTTTCAATAGTTTTTTCGGATTTTTTGAGCAAAAAAAGAAAAAGGGATCAGAGTCTGATCCCTGTCATTTCAGCGATTTTTCGTGTTACTCCGCATTCCTCGGGTGGCTCGACAGTACCTGTAGCGCTTAAAACAACTTTTTCCGGCGAGCCTGCGGGAGCAAAACAGAGATCGCTGACCTCGAACATAGTAAGATCGTTAAAATTATCGCCGAACGAAACGAGTTTGTCGGCGCCCGTAAATCTTTTTAGATATTGAACGGCGCTTTTCTTAGATGCGTTGGGAGAATAAATCTCGACGTATCTGCTGTCGGATGCGTTATCCTTGTAGGAAGTCAGACAGACGTTCTCGACACCGTTCAAACGATTCAGGAGTTCGTCTCCCTCGCTGTCTTTTACGATCGCGCAAAAATAGATAACGTCTCCGAGCGAATCGGGACCGGTTTTGAACAGTTCTTCCCTCGTGACTTTGATAAAAGGTTTTCCGAACTGTCTGATCCTTTCGTCGATAAACGTTCTCATGTTTTCGCCTGTTATCTCCGAATAATACGTGAGCATTTCGCCGTCTTTATATCTGTAAACGAGAGGCAGGGTGCCGGAATCGAGAAAACTCTTCCCTGCTTTGTCGGCAACCGGATCCGGGATCCTTTTTACGTCAAGCGTCAGTCCATTTTTAACGTCGCGTATCATCGTTCCGTTCATTAGTGATACCGGGATCGGAACGGGAACGTCGCGAAGTATACGATCTACGGTTCGGTACGTTCTGGCTGTTGAAAACGTTAATTTAATTCCTTCATGATTAAGTATTTTGATATGAGCGATACATTCATCGGATAAGACCGGTTCTTTACCGAACAAAGTACCGTCAAGATCGGTAACGAATAGAGTATTTTCAAATTCTTTGTTCGTTTCATTTACCTCCCCTCATATCGTACTGATGAATTGCGCGAATAAGACAAGAAGCGGAAGGGTCCCGACCGAAAATAAAGTCGTAATACCGACGATCTGAGACGAATACCCCGAATCCATGGAATACAGTTCAGAGAACATCGAGACGACGGATGCTGACGGAAGCGCAGCCATAACTGTTCCGAAAACGATAAAAAACGGATCGAGACATAAAAGGCGAAGCACGCAAGCAGTTATTATCGGGATAACGATCAGTTTAAGAGCGGAAACGATATAAGTAGAAATTCTGCCGAACAGGAGTTTGGGCGAACGCGAAGCTATCAGCGCACCGGTTATGAGAAGTGAAACGGGCGTACAAAGCCCCGCAAGATATTGAGAAAACGAAACGACGGCAGATGGCATTCTGAACGGAAGAAGAAACAGTACGATGCCGATCAGGCTCGGGATCGTTCCGAAGTTGAAGAAAATCTTCTTCGGCGTAAGTTTGATATCATCCCTTCCGCGAGAAAGAACAAACACACCCCATGTCCAAAGAAACAAATGGAAACCCACAAGATAGAAAGCCCCGCAAAACAGCCCTTTTTCGCCGTAAAGCGAGTTCATGATCGGGAATCCGATAAAGCCGCAATTCGTAAAGATAAGAGCAAACTCGGTAATTGCTTTGTTAGGATCTTTACGGAAACCCTTTGAAAAGAGAAACGCAAGAGAGGCCATAAATACGTGAAGGCCGAAACTCAGAGCGAGAGTTAGAAGACCCGTTTTAAGATTTTCGGTCGAGAAATCAAGGGAAATCAGCGATGAGATCAGCAAAAAGGGCTGTCCGATCTTCACGATGACAGCTGAAAGTTTTTTTGTTGATACGTCGTCGATGACGCGTGTCTTTTTTGCGACGAATCCGGCGGCAAGAAGTAAAAAAAGTGTCGCGTCCGTCGAAAGAAGCGCGCCGTAATCCAAAACCATAAAGACCCCGAAATATAAAAGAAATTTTATGTTTGAAGATATGATAACATAAAGAAGGGCGTTTTGTCCATAATCAATCATAAAAACAACGCATTGTGTTGATTTTATAAAACGAATCGTTTATAATCGATTTAGAATAATAATTCCGAGAAAGGCAAATACCGAAATATGATCCTTCGTGACAAACTCGACAAATGTCTTGCCTCAAAGCCGGACAATCATATCCTTCCTTTTTTCTGGCAGCACGGTGAAGACGATGAAGTCATACTCGAAGAACTGCGCAGGATCGCCGAGTCGGGCGTAGGTGCGCTTTGCGTTGAATCAAGACCTCACGAGGGCTTTGCACGCGATCCCTGGTGGGACGATATGAATCTTATACTTGATGAATCGACAAAACTCGGACTTGACGTCTGGGTGCTTGACGATAAGTATTTCCCGACAGGATTCTGCAACGGCGCGGTAAAAGAACGGTTTCCCGAACTCGGGAAAAGAGGAATAACGGAAAAACACATCGACGTCAGAGGGCCCGTAAAAGACGGATGCGTTATCCTTGACGGGTGGGCTGACGAAGGCGATTCATTTATTGCAGCGGTCGCATGCAAACGCGCAGACAAGGGCGAAGAACTCTCCGGCGAATGCTTCGATCTGACCGAAAACGTTCACGACGGTTTGATATATTTTGACGTTCCCGAAGGCGTATGGAGAGTGTTTCTTCTTTTTGAAAGACCGGTAAAAGACGGAAGAGTTGATTTCACGAACCCGGAATCCGTCGACCTTATGTTCAGTGAGATCTACGAGCCGCATTTTGAAAATCTCGGAAAATATTTCGGAAATACCTTTAAAGGATTTTTCAGCGACGAGCCGTTTTTAATGGATAAGGGTTCCCTGCCAAAAAACGGTGAAACAAAGTCTCATGGGGTTTATCCGTGGAACGAACACATAAAAAAAGAACTGATCAGCAGATACGGTAAAAATTGGCTCGCACATTTGCCCTCTCTTTGGTTTACCATGGAAGGAATTTCCCCTAAGTATCGGGTCGCTTATATGGACGGGGTGACTTCGCTTTATAAAACGAATTTCTGCGACCGGGTCGGTAACTGGTGCCGTGTTCACGGAGTTGAATATATAGGACATATCGTAGAAGACTTCGATCAGCATTCGAATATGGGAAGCGGAGGCCATTATTTCAGATCGCTTGACGGTCAGGATATGGCAGGTGTCGACGTGGTTCTTTGTCAGATCGTTCCCGGAATGACCGAGCACGCGAACGTATGCCCGTGCTGGTATGATACTGCGGATCCTGATTTCTTTCATTTCAGCCTAGCGAAACTTGCAGCGTCACACGCCGATATCCAGCCTGCGAAAAAAGGACGGGCGATGTGCGAGATATTCGGCGCATACGGATGGGCTGAAGGGCTCAAAATGATGAAATGGCTTGCCGACCATATGCTCGTCAGAGGAATGAACTATTTCGTTCCTCACGCGTTCTCCGCGCAATTCCCGGACGAAGTGCCTCCGCAGTTTACCGGCGCAGGTCACAACGCGGAGTTCAGATATTTCAGGATCCTGATGGAGTATATGAACAGAGTTTCTACAATGCTCGATTCCGGTCGTCATATATGTTCCGCAGCCATCCTGTATCATGCAGAAGCGGAATGGTCAGGCGGGGACTATATGAAATTCTACGAACCGGCGCGACACCTTACGGAGAATAATATCGATTTCGATATCGTCCCGGTCGATTATCTTCTGACCGCCGTTCCCAAAGACTGTAAAATGGAACTCTCCGGTAACGTATTCGACTGCTTTATCGTCCCGTACAGCGAATTTCTTCCCGAGAAAGCTCTTTATAAACTGGCAGAACTATCAAAAAACGGCGTCGACGTAGTATTCGTCGACGGTAAGACCGAAAAGACCGTTGAAGGCGGTGAAATGATTCTTCACGGTGATCACGTCTTCTGCTGTGAGCTCTCTTCTCTTTCAGGTTGGATGAGAGATCGCGGTTACTGTGACGTCACTGCGGACAATGAAGAGAAATATCTTCGCTTCTACCACCGACAAGTCGGCAAGGAAGACGTCTACATGCTGACGAACGAAGGGATCGATACTGCGATCAGGACTGGGATCACCTTCGGAACGTTCAAAGGCGGTAAATACGTCATGTACTCTCCGCTTGAAAACAAGGCATACTCTGAAACAAGCGAAGACGGCCGTATCACGGTATCTCTCAAACCTTACGAGTCTGTTATCTTCATTTTCGGAACGGACGTCAGCGGTTTTGATACTTTTGAAAAAAATGCTGCCGCGAAAAACTTCCTCATTGACGGCGATTGGGATTTCTCGGTCTGCACGGCGGAAGAGTACCCTGTTTTCCGTGACGGAAGGGTCCTCAAGGAGCTTGAAAACGTCACTTCTGCGAAGAATTACCCGCGTTTCGGCGGTTTTATGAAGTATGAAAAACGATTTGATCTTTCAGTTGTTCCCGGGAGCAGATATTCGCTCGATCTCGGATACGTCGGTGAAACTGCCGAAGTAACGGTCAACGGAAAACAATGCGGAACGTCGATCATTCCTCCTTACGTTTTCGACGTAACAGACTACGTCAAAGACGGTGAAAACGAGTTATGCGTCGTCGTTTCTAATCATCTCGGTTACGAGCAGAGAGATCTGTGTTCAAAATACCTGCTTATGGAGCCGTCCGGTCTTCTCGGGCCCGTTTCTGTATCCGAAAGGAAACTTCTGAAATGAAAGAATTGAAATTCGGTATAGTCGGGACCGGAATGATAAGCGGGATGTTCGCGGATGCAGTCCTCGAAGTTGATGGAGCTTCGGTGACCGCGGTTTTGTCCAGAAAAAAAGAGACCGGAGACGATTTTGTAAGACGGAATTTCAACGACCGATCACCCTTCCCCGCGGTTGTGACCGATTATAAAGACCTTTTCTCGTCGGACGTCAACGCAATCTATGTTGCGTCTCCGAACGTCCTTCACGCCGAAACGGCGATAGAGGCTATGCACGCCGGATTTGACGTCCTATGTGAAAAACCTGTTGCCACTAACGGAAAAGAATACGCCGCGATGCTCGACGTTTCTGAAAAAACCGGTAGAGTTTTGCTTGAAGCCATGCGTCCGGCTTTCGATCCCGCTTATAATTACGTCAAACAAGCTCTTTGCGGTATCGGGAAGATCAGACGCGCCGTTTTTGAATACTGCCAGTACTCGTCGCGTTACGACAGATTCAAAAGCGGAGAATATATGCGTGCTTTCGACCCGTCTTATTCGAACGCTGCGGTTATGGATATAGGTATATATCCCATTTACGTTTGCGCAATGCTTTTCGGAGAACCGAAAGGTCCACTGAGCGCTTGTTCTACCGTTTTTGAAAACGGTATGGAAGGAGGCGGCGAAGTAATCCTTCCATACGACGGTATGAGTACGGTGATCTCTTATTCGAAGATATGCGACAGCGTGAATCCTTCAGTAATAACAGGCGAAAACGGTTCCGTTACTATAGATAAGCTTTCTTCTCCTTCGATGGTTCGTTTGATAAAAAAAGGAGGAACAGATGAGATCATCTATTCCTCGGAAAAACTGAATAATATGAATTACGAGATAGAAGTATTTAAAGAACTGGTATCAGAACGCAAGGTAAATCATAAATACTCATCGATATCGTGTATTTCAATGGACGTAGCGGACAGAATACGCCGTGAAAGCGGAATTCGTTTTTCGGCGGACTGACACAAATCTGTCAGATCATACTCCGTTTAGATATTCAAGGGCTCTTTTTGCCGCAGACGCGCCGTCTGCGCATGCCATGACTATCTGACGGAGTTTTTTCTGTCTGGTATCGCCTGCAGCAAAGACTCCGGGAGCAGACGTAAGACAGTTTTCGTCGGAAACGATATATCCTTCTTCCGTGAGATCTACAACACCGGAATAGGCGCTGTTATCCGAAATCAAACCGGTTGCCGCGAAAATTCCGCTCACCGGAATCGACCTTTTAATATCTGTTTTAAGGTCTTTAACTTCGATCCCGGTCAACGTCTCATTTCCGATTATACGAATCGGAACGTGTGAAAGTACGCGTTCGATATTATCAAATGAATCGATAGCGCGAACGTATTTATCATCAGCTCTGAATTTGTCTCTGCGATGGATCAGGTAAACTCGCCTGCAAATGCCTCCGAGATAAGCGGCGTCTTCAAGCGCGCTGTTCCCTCCTCCGATCACAGCAACGTCGCGTCCTCTGAAAAAATTACCGTCGCATACGGCGCAATATGACACTCCTTTTCCCGCAAATTCTTTTTCTCCGGGAATATCGAGTTTTCTACGCGTCACGCCGTTTGCAATTATAACGGCAGTTGCCTCATAAGTGTTCTTTTGACAAATGACTTTATAATTTGAGCCTGAGCGTTCCAACGACAATACGTTATCTGTCGTTAATGAAACTCCCGACGCGGTAACGCACTCAAACATTCGCTGGGATAAATCCCAACCGGCTATTTCCGTGAATCCGGGATAGTTTTCGATACGGGCAGTCGTGGTCATCTGACCGCCGTACATTCCTTTTTCTATCAGGCGAACGGTAAGCCCTGCGTCAGCGGCATATATCGCCGCGGTCATCCCTGCGGGACCGGCTCCGATTATTATAACTTCTTTCATAGCGGCCCTTTCAGTTTTCATACGGAGCAACGAATTCGCTCATCTTACGGGCGACTTCATGCGCGTCTGCGGACGGACTGCACTCGAAAGCGAGATATCCGTCGTATCCCGCGTTTTTGATCGCGGAGAAAATATTAGCATAGTTCAATTCACCAGTTCCCGGCTCCTGCCGTCCGGGATTGTCTGCGATGTGGAAATGACCGATCAGGTCAATATTCTCAGTTATATTGCGGATAACGTTTCCTTCAGTGATTTGCTGATGATAGATGTCGAAGAGAACTTTCACGGCGGGAGAATCGACTCTTCTGATAAGATCAAATGCTTCCGAACTCTTGCTGATCAGGTAACCACCGTGGTCGACGAGAACGTTTAAGGGTTCAAAAACGACGCAAATACCGCTCTGTTCAGCGATCTTACCGAACTCTGAAAGGAGATCTGCTACCATTTCGACCTGTTTTTCTCTTTCGATATCAAAACGCTCGTTTCCGCTCGTTGCGACGATATTCGGTACACCGAGTTTTTTACACGCATCAACGGTCTCTTCAAAAGATTTTATAAACGGTTTCCTGGAATCCTCGTATACCATTCCGTGTTCCCATTCAAGAAAACCTTTCAGGCTTTCATCGGTTGATTCGATCAGAATAGCAGAATTGACCATCTCTTCCTTTTTTAGGAAATCGGCGGCTCTGTCAAGGTCAAGATTTGACCATGAAAGATTTTCAAGAGCGGAAAAACCGCACTTTTTAGCTTCGGTTACGTTTTCATACCAGTCCCCTCCGAACCACCATCCGCAAGAAGAAAATTTCATATAATTCCCTTTCTGCGGCACAATTGCCGCATATATTATCTTTTGATAAAATTATATCAATCAGACGGTTTGATGTCAACAAACAAATACCGTACGGGCCAATGTACCGTACGGTATTTGTTTGATTCTATTCCTTGTCGCTATCGTTATCTTCGCCTGTAGGATCACCCGTTTTTTCGGGCTCGGAAGAAGGCACCTCTGAATCGTTTTGATCTGGAGTTTCGGGTGCGTTTTGTTCAGATACGTCGTTTACCGGGTCGTCAGGACGCGGATGGCCGTTCTGATGCGCGAATGCTCCGCCGTTTTTTTTCAATTCTTCGAGACGCCGTTCTTCTTCACGGCGCCGCTCTTCCTCTTTGATATGTGCGGCTCTGCGCTTATTCTCTTCTTCACTGCGCTTTTTCTTTTCAGCGACCATCGCCTCAAGTTCTTCAACGGTAGGCTCGCCTTCCATAACGAGACGGAACTGTTCTTCTTCCATGACCTCGTTCTTTATCAGATATTCAGCGATGAAATGAAGTTTTTCAATGTTATCCCTGAGTATCTTCTCGGCGTCGGCGTACGCAGCGGAAATAATCTTTTTGATTTCGGCGTCGATCATTGCGGCGGTTTGCTCGGAATAGGTCTTGGTGTTGTTGAAATCACGGCCGAGGAATACTTCGTCGCTCGTAGATTCATTTCCGTAGAGAATTGGACCCAGCTCGTCACTCATACCGTATTTCATAACCATCATACGGGCTTTTGACGTCGCTCTTTGGATATCTTCGGATGCGCCTGTCGTAATGTCTCCGAAAATGATCTTTTCTGCGATACGGCCACCGAGGCATACAGCGATAGATCCTTCGAGTTCGGTTTTAGTGATCTGATTTCTGTCGCGTTTCGGAAGATTGAGAGTATACCCCAGAGCGCGCCCGCTCGGTATGATCGAGATCTGATGAACGGGATCGTCTTTAGCTCTGAAATAAGTGACGATAGCATGACCGGCCTCGTGATAAGCCGTGTTCTTCTTTTCCTCGTCAGTAAAAATGCGGGATTTCTTTGAGGTACCGACGATCACTTTGATCATTGATTCCTCAATATCGTTCATACCGATCAAATGCTTTCCCTTACGAGCTGCAAGCAGAGCTGCCTCGTTGAGAAGATTGGATAGATCTGCTCCGGTAAATCCAACCGTTGTACGGGCGATGACCTCCAGATCCACACCGTCTTCAAGCGGCTTATTTCGTGAATGAACTTTCAGGATCTCAAGTCTGCCGTTGATATCGGGGTAATTCATGGTGACGGTCCGGTCGAATCTTCCGGGCCTGAGGAGCGCAGGGTCAAGAATGTCGGGACGGTTTGTGGCAGCCATTACTATTACTCCCGCATTCGTATCAAAACCGTCCATTTCAACGAGTAGCTGGTTCAATGTCTGTTCTCTTTCATCATGTCCGCCGCCGAGTCCTGCTCCTCTGTGACGGCCGACTGCGTCTATCTCGTCGATAAAAATGATAGCGGCGGGATTTTTTTTCGCCGTTTCAAACAGATCGCGTACTCTTGACGCTCCGACGCCGACGTACATTTCAACGAAGTCAGAACCGGAGATCGAGAAGAAAGGAACACCTGCCTCACCGGCAACCGCTTTGGCAATCAATGTCTTACCGGTCCCGGGAGGGCCGACCAGAAGGACGCCGTGGGGGATCCTCGCGCCGAGTTTCGTAAAGAACGAGGGATTACGAAGAAATTCGACGATCTCCTCGAGTTCGGCTTTTTCCTCATCTGCGCCAGCGACGTCTTTGAAGAACACGTTTGTCTTGTCGACCGATGCAAGCTTGGCCTTGGCTCTGCCTACGGAATTAAGGCGTGATCCTCTGCCGCCGATTTCCGAGCGCATGAAGAATATCCACATCGCAACGATCAAAACGATTATTATTACGTAAGGGATGTAAGGAACCCAGAACGGCACTTCGTTTGGACCCGGAAAATCGTAATAATCAATAATTCCGGCCTCGAGTTGTTCACTGATAAGCGGATTGAGATCTTCGTAGAAGATAGCGAGGTCGCGAACCTTATAATTGACGTACTTTTCCGTTTCGGTGCCGTCTGACGCTTTATCACGAACGACGAGTTTTACGTTGTTGTCGCCGTCAACTTCGAAACTTTTGACCCGTTCGTTTTCGAACAAAGTAACAATATCACTGTAATGGACGGAATCCGACGGAACACGTGACCAAAGCATCGCGGTAGTTATAATAATTACAGCAATAAAAATTAAATAGATTATAATATTTCTGAAACTTCGCTTCATCTGTTACCTCCGTATCACCGGTGCAAAACTCATTGAAATATCAGTTTTTCCATACGCCGGGCTTTAATACGCCGATGTAGGGGAGCGACCGGTAATGCTCGTTATAGTCAAGGCCATACCCGACGACGAATTCGTCGGGTATGGTAAATCCCGTATAGTCCGGAACGAAATCGACTGTGCGGCGCGAAGGTTTATCAAGAAGCGTACACGTTTTTACCGACCCGGCGCCTGCGATCTCGAGGTATTTCAAAAGGTATGATAGGGTTCGTCCGCTGTCAATTATGTCCTCAACGATAATTATATCTTTGTCGGAAAGGTCTTTTCTGTGCAGATCAAGAAGGATATTAATTTTTCCAGATGAGACGGTTGACGATCCGTAAGAAGATACTTTCATAAAATCTATTTCTACAGGCGTTTTGAGCTTTTTCATCAAGTCGCCCATAAAAACTACGCTGCCCTTAAGTATTCCCAGAAGCAGCAGATCTCTTTCACTCTCGCGGCTGTCAGAGTCGATCCTTTCCGCGATTGCACATACGGCTTCAGCGATCTGTTCTTCAGTCAGAAGAATGTGATCGATATCTTCGGAATCGTCAAATCTACGGTTGATCATTTGCCATCACCTTTCAAAGTCTATTATTTTGTACGGTTTTTTTCGTAAAAGCAAAGATAAACGCATCCGTCAGAGACGCCCGGATAGGATGAAGCTCCGTCCCGCAGAGGGAAACCGGGTATCCAGACGATACCGTCGTTATCGCAAACGAGGGGAACCTTTTCTTTTTCGGATTCTGAGAGTTTTTTTTCGGAAAAAAGCTTTTTAACTTTTCTCGTCGATCCTCCGAACCTGTATCTGTCGCCTTCGGTTCTTCCTCTGACATAAAAATCACATTTTATTTTATCAAATTCTGTCTTTTTGTGTATTGATAAATTGTAAATATTTTCATTTATAACAAGGGTCTTCAAAGGTTCCGTCGATGCGGCGACGGCGACATCGCCGAAAACGAATGGATCGCCGTCAACGGTCAGCGGATTGTTGCCGCGAATTTTTTGATCTGTAGTAGGATTACCTTTATTAAACGAAACGCTGTTCCCTGACCGTGAAAACACGACTCCGTCCGGCAGATTCAGTTTTTTTGAACCTGTTTTATTTTTTATGGCATCCGTTACAACGTCAACGTGCTTTTTTGTAAGTGAACGAGAACCCCCGGCGCTGCGATACAGACGGTCGATGACTCTTGAAAGAACGGCATCGTGAAGCAAAGACAGTTCGCTCAGCAATTGTTTACCGTTTCCGTGTATTTGAATATACTTATCGGCCATTGACGATATATATTCGTCGTCGGTTCTGAGAACGGAGCACATTCTCAGCGCCGCCTGAGCAGGATCGTTTGAAATGGTATTCAGTAAAGGAACGATACGGTTTCGAATATAATTTCTTGTATAATCTGTATTTACGTTCGTGTTATCAACGTTATAAGGGATTTCGTTTTTAATGCAATAATCTCTGATTGAAGAAGCGGAACAAAGGATCAGCGGCCTGATATATTTCCCGTCTCTGACCGGCGGTATTCCTGTCATTCCGCGCGTACCGCTTCCGCGCAACAGATTGAAAATAACGGTTTCGAGATTGTCGTCCGCATTATGCGCGGTAGCGATAAGAGTCTTTCCGGGCAAAACGGACGCGAGTTCTTCAAAGAATTTATAACGTTCTTCCCGTGCGGTTTCTTCGATCCCTTTTCCGGATCGTTCGGCGATCTCAGGTACGTTTGTTCGACAGACTCTGATAGGAATCCCGTACTCATCCGCCCAAATTTCGCAGTTCTTTTCATCTCTATCCGCTTCTTCGCCTCTGATCATATGGTTAACGTGCGCGCATAATAACGTTTTATGACTATCCGAAATGTAATCAAACAAAAGCGATAGTAAAACGCGGGAATCCGCTCCGCCGGAAAAGCCGACTATTATATTGTCGGAATCGGCGATCAAACGATCGATCCCGAATTCAGTCAAAGCCTTCCCGAAAAGATTTTTGATTCCGTTCATTTTATACTCCGGATAAAAGATATTCTATGATAATCAGTCAGTACAGACCTCAAATACAACACCGACGGAAACAGCTGCAATGCATACGAGTAAAACGTTTTTTAAAACACTCGGGACCGAATAATAGTATTTTGCGGCAAGATCCGGGCACAGACTCATTTTATAAACCGAATAAAGAATAAAAACTGCAAAAATCGACGTAAAAAACATCGCGGTTTTAGAAACGCTAAAATAATATGTATCCGCCTGAGATTTAAGCAAATTCCGATATTTCATAACAAACCTCCGTGATATCAGCTGAAACTGATTCTACCACGAAAGACGTCAATTCTCAACCGGAAATGATTTCCCAAAGGGAAAAAGAATGCAATAATTATATAAAACAGAGAAAAAGAAACAATCCAGAGTGGAGAGGAAATAGAAGAAGCAAACGAAAACGTTTCGAGGAAAATGTATAAGGCAGAAGTAAAAGCCGCGGATAATAATGATTTAACGAGCGGCGCGACAACTGATGGTTTGAAACCGGCTACGTGGACGAGACGTGTGAAACTAAGGATTAAATTCAGTATCTCGCAGAAATATACGGTGATCATATATCCGTATATCCCGAGCAGCGGTACCAGAACGAAAACAAGAAGAAGACTGGCGGCGGCGTCTGCTATATTTATCTTCATTGAATCGAGCTGAGCGCCGAGCCCTTTCAGTAATGCGTCTACAGTCGAATCAAGATACATCACGGGGACAAGAGGCGCCATGATCATTATTCCTGTGACGGCATCAGGTTGATCGTAAAGGGTCATACCGAAATCACGGGCGAAATTAAGAAATACGGCAGATACTCCGACAGAAAACATCAAGGAAACGGAAAGCGCTTTGTTAGCCGCGCGCTCGATCTTCTTTCGATCGCCCGTTGCGGAAAGACCGGCGATCTCAGGGATAAGAAGCGATGAAAAAGAAGCCGGCAAAGCGGATGGGAACAGAATGAGCGGAAACACCATTCCCTGCATTATCCCGTATGATGCAAGGGCGGAAGAGGCGTTGAGCCCGTGTTTGCGCAAACCTCCGGGTATCAGCAGATGCTCGGCAGTGACAAGTCCCGACCTGGCGTATGAACCAACAGCAGTCGGGAGCGAAATAGATGCAGTTTCTTTAAGGTCAGCGCGGATCGATACGCATTCGGTGTTATCACCGTCGCCGGGAGTAACTCCCGCGGGCACTTTCGAATCGGTAAAATAAAGTATTGATCCGACGATAAGTGAAAACGCCTCTGCAACCGCGGAACCTCCGACGACAGCGATACACGCGTATTCGACAGGATCGGAAAAAGAAGGGACGGTAATTGAAAGAGCTAAGGAAGTAACAGAGATCTTCAGGAACTGTTCTATTACGACGGTAAGAGCATTTTTATATGCTTTTCTGATCCCGGTAAAATAACCGGAAAGCGCTGAAGTTGCTGAAATTGCAGGAAGACTGACAGATACGATTTTCAAAGACGTTACACATCGCGGATCGCCGAGAAGCTTTTCACCTATCAAAGTTGAAAAAGAAAACAAAACGGCGGATGCAGTCAAACTGAAGATCAAACTGTAGCCGAGACAAGACCTTATTACGGAAGATGAGCACTTAACGTATTCGCGTTTATTTAACGCATTTCTTTCCAGGATGGCTGCTTTTTCGGACGAAAGACGAACAGAAGCAAGGTTGACGCCCGAACAGGCAAAAATCACTGCAAGGCCGTAAACACTCATAACGAGCGTAAAAAGACCCATGCTTTCAGCTCCGATTTTTTCGGAAACGTACGCGTTGAAGCTTACCGAAATAAATCTCAGCGTTATGTTGATAAACGCAAGACCGACGGCGTTAAGAAAGAATAGCTTATTCCGTTTCAAAAGACATCCCCGCTTTGATGGCAGTTCTGTCTATATTATGAAACCGAGTAAAGGATTATTAAGAAAGATCGGGAAGTAAAAGGCGTCTGAGATCAGCGACGGTCTCAACTATCTCGTCAGCTCCGGCGAGTTCGAACTCTTCCCTGTTTCCGTACCCGTATAGGACGCCGACGGATTCCATCGAGCAAGCCTTCGCGCCGTCAACGTCATAATGACGGTCGCCGATCAGTACGCATTCGGTTCGATCGGGTTGACCGAGCCTTTCAAATACGCAGTTCAGAACGTCCGCTTTCTTTTCACGCGTTCCGTCAAGCGTTGCTCCGACAAAAACGTCAAGAAACCGTAAGAGAAAAAAGCGATCAAGTATCTTTTCAGCGAATTTTTCGGGTTTCGACGTTGCGACGCACAGTACTTTCCCGGCTTTTTTCAGGTCGGAAAGAAGCAGTTCAATACCCGGATAAATAGAACACTCGAACTGACCTTTATCTGCGTAATACTCACGGAAAATTCTGATAGCTTCTTTTGTGGTTTCAGCATCAAGATCGTAATTATTCGGATAAGACTGGGTCATCGGCGGTCCGATAAAGCCGTCAAGTGTGTCGCCTTCGCGAACGGGGACCCCGAGTTTTTCCAATGCATATCTGACACCGTTTTTTATACCGGGTCCGGTATCAACGATCGTTCCGTCAAAATCAAAGAAAATATACTTTTTATTATTAAATTCCATCGTTAATCATCCTACCCTTAAACTTGCGACTATTTTATCATATAGCGGGTATAAAATCAACCAAAATAAAATCTCAAAGAGATATATAGTTAAACATCTTTGTAATTGACATTAAGTAAAACGCTATGATAAAATATTCAAGTAAGAATAGTAATCCCGCAAGAAAGGGGCAATAACGATGAAATTACCGCTCGCCCGAAAAATAATTGATTCTCATATTATCGACGGAATTCCTGAGAAGGGCCGTGAAGTCGGTCTGCGGATAGACCAGACGCTGACTCAGGATGCGACGGGAACGATGGCCTATCTTGAATTCGAAGCTATTGGAATACCGCGCGTTAGAACTGAACGTTCAGTTGCATATATCGATCATAATACTCTTCAATCCGGGTTTGAAAACGCTGACGACCACCGTTTCATCGGATCGATAGCCAAAAAGCACGGCGTATGGTTTTCAAGACCGGGAAACGGGATCTGCCATCAGGTACACCTTGAGCGTTTCGGTATTCCCGGAAAAACTCTGATCGGCTCTGACAGCCATACTCCTACGGCGGGCGGTATCGGAATGCTTGCGATCGGAGCCGGAGGACTTGACGTTGCTGTAGCCATGGGCGGAGGTGCGTACTATATTACGTATCCTGAGATCGTAAACGTCAGGTTGACAGGCAAACTCAACGACTGGGTGGCTGCCAAAGACGTTATCCTTGAAGTTTTAAGGATAATGAGTGTAAAAGGCGGAGTCGGCAAGATAATCGAATATTCCGGAGACGGCGTATCCACATTATCCGTTCCCGAAAGAGCCACAATAACGAATATGGGCGCTGAACTCGGAGCGACAACTTCGATATTCCCTTCTGATGAGATAACACGCGCGTTTATGAAAGCCGAGGGCCGTGAACAGGACTGGAAACCGCTTTCAGCCGACGATGATGCGGAATATGACGAAGTAATAACGATTGATCTTTCCTCACTTGAGCCTCTTGCTGCTTGTCCGCATTCTCCGGATAACGTAAAAAAAATCAGCGAAATCGGTAAAATTAAAATCGATCAGGTCTGTATCGGTTCTTGCACTAACAGTTCGCTTCTTGATATGATGAAAGTCGCATATATCCTTAAAGGCAAGACCGTGCATCCAGACGTTTCTCTCTCCATTGCACCGGGTTCAAAGCAGGTTCTCGGAATGATGTCCCGGAACGGATCTTTATCTTCTTTGATAGAAAGCGGCGCCAGAATACTTGAAAGCGCATGCGGACCTTGCATCGGAATGGGACAATCCCCGAATTCGGGAGGAATATCTCTCAGAACGTTCAACCGTAATTTTGAAGGAAGAAGCGGAACTAAGGACGCCGGAATATATCTTGTTTCTCCTGAAGTTGCCGCCGCTTCGGCAATAAACGGTTACCTGACCGATCCGAGAGAACTCGGTACGATGCCTGATTTCATTATTCCCGACGTATTCGATGTCAATGACAATATGATCGAAAGACCCGCGGATGAGAAAGACGCTGAAAATATCATCGTACTGAAAGGACCGAACATAAAGAATTATCCGGAAACTACACCTGTTACCGATTCTCTCGACCTAACCGTTTCTTTAAAAGTAGGCGACAATATCACCACGGATCACATTATGCCTGCCGGCGCAAAAATACTTCCCCTGCGTTCCAATATTCCCGCGATATCAAAACACTGTTTTGTAGCGTGTGATCCGGAATTCCCCGAAAGGGCTGTCAGAGAGGCTCCGAGCGTTATTATAGGGGGCGCCAACTACGGTCAGGGCTCCTCACGCGAACACGCTGCGCTCGCTCCGCTTTATCTTGGAGTAAAAGCAGTTATAGCTAAATCTTTTGCAAGGATACACAGAGCGAATCTGATCAATGCGGGCATTCTTCCCCTTGAGCTTGCAAATGAAAACGACTACGATCTAATCAAACAGGGCGATAAGATCTCGATAAACGATATTCACTGTTCTCTGATTTCGGGTGAGTTTACTGTTGAGACCGAAAGCGGCAAGAAGATCGCAGCCAGATGCAAGCTCTCGGAAAGAATGAGAGATATCCTTAAAGCGGGAGGCCTTCTCGCTTATACCAAATCACGTTTGAACTGAGGAGAAACAGCCGTGAGTTCAAAATCAAAAATCAGAATGACGACTCCGATCGTCGAAATGGACGGAGATGAGATGACGCGTGTCATCTGGAAATGGATAAAAGATATCCTGATCTTCCCTTACGTCGACCTGAAGACAGAGTATTACGATCTCGGCCTTAAAAACCGCGACGCGACCGCTGACATTGTGACGGTCGAAGCATCCGAAGCGACAAAGAGGCTGGGTGTCGCCGTCAAATGCGCCACGATCACACCGAACGCCGCAAGAGTTGAGGAATACAGTCTTAAGGAGATGTGGAAGTCTCCCAACGGCACGATCAGAGCGATACTTGACGGAACGGTGTTCAGGACGCCGATCATTGTAAAAGGCATTGAGCCATACGTCCCTACCTGGAAGAAACCGATCACTATCGCACGTCACGCGTACGGAGATATTTATAAAAACACTGAAACAAAAGTTCCGAAAGGATCGAAAGCGGAACTCGTCGTTACGGATCCCGATGGAAATGAAAAACGTCTTCTTATCCATGAATTCAAAGATTCGGACGGTATTGTTCAGGGAGTACACAACGTCGACTCTTCCATCTCATCTTTCGCTCGCTCCTGTTTCAACTATGCTCTTGAAAGGCGCGAAACCATATGGTTCGCCGCTAAAGACACTATCTCTAAAACGTACGATCACAGATTCAAGGATATTTTCGCCGAGATTTTCGAAAACGAATACAAAAAGAGATTTGAAGAAGCCGGAATCGAGTATTTCTACACGCTCATTGACGACGCCGTAGCGCGAGTCATCAGATCCGAGGGCGGATTCATCTGGGCGTGTAAGAACTACGACGGAGACGTAATGTCAGATATGCTTGCAACGGCGTACGGTTCCCTCGGCCTTATGACTTCCGTGCTCGTTTCTCCCGGCGGTGCGTACGAATACGAAGCGGCGCACGGAACCGTTACACGTCATTATTACAGTTATCTCGAAGGAAAGAAAGAATCTACCAATCCCATCGCGACGATCTTTGCCTGGACGGGCGCCCTTAAAAAAAGAGGCGAGCTGGACGGAAATACTGAACTCGCCGAATTTGCTGAAGATCTTGAAAAAGCGTCCGTTCTTACCATGGAAGAGGGAGTAATGGATAAGAATCTGTCTCTTCTTTCAAAACTCGAAAATAAAAAGATCGTTTACAGTGAGGAATTTCTTTACGAGATCAGAGAGAGACTTGACAGGATCAGAAAATGAAAAACGAAGCAGGGACCGCGGTAGCGGTCCCCTTCTTTTATCTTTTAACTATCTTTTATCGATCGGAACGTATTCACGGCGAGGGAAAACTTCTTTATACGCAGGTCTGATGATCTTTCCTGCGCATATAAGTTCTTCGAGCCGGTGTGCACTCCACCCGGAAACACGCGAGACTGCAAAGATCGGTGTGTACAGTTCGGGCGGTAAGTTCAACATTTCATAAGCAAATCCGCTGTAAAAATCTACGTTTGCGGATACGCCTTTGTAGATCGTTCTTTGAGCGTTAATCACCTGAGGAGCGATCCTTTCGACTTTGGCGTAAAGAGAATACTCTTCGGTCCTTCCCTTTTCGGCTGCAAGCTTTTCAACAATATTCTTCAAAACCATAGCACGAGGATCGGAAACGGAATAAACGGCGTGACCCATGCCGTATATCAAACCTGTACCGTCAAAGGCATTTTTATCTAATATTTTTTGAAGATAATCGGCGATCTCATCTTCATCTTCCCAGTCTGATACTTTTCTTTTTATATCGTCAAACATTCGGATTACTTTAAGATTTGCGCCGCCGTGCTTGGGCCCCTTGAGAGAACCCAAAGCAGCAGAAATTGCAGAATACGTATCTGTCCCTGATGACGTTACCACACGCGTGGTAAAAGTGGAGTTATTACCTCCTCCGTGTTCAGCATGAAGGATCAATGCGATGTCAAGTACAGCGGCCTCAAGAGGCGTAAAACTTCCATCCGGTCTCAAAAGATGAAGAATATTCTCCGATGTTGAAAGTGTGCGGTCCGAAGAATGTATGTATAGACTTTCACCGTGATGATAATACGAAAATGCCTGATAACCGTATACTGACAGAAGAGGAAAGACCGAAATCAGGAAAATACACTGTCTGAGAACGTTTGTGAGATCCGTATCATCCGCCTTATCGTCGTAAGAATACAGAGTAAGAACGCTGCGGGAAAGCGTGTTCATCATATCGTGGCTCGGCGCCTTCATAATGACGTCCCGAACGAACGACGTGGGCAACTGACGAAAATCGGACAGTACATCTTTGAAGGCTGACAGTTGTTTTTTATCAGGCAGAACGCCGAAAAGCAAAAGGTAGACGGTTTCTTCAAATCCATGTCTGTTTTCAGTGAGGCACGCAGAAGTTATATCTTCTACGTTTACTCCTCGGTAGAACAGTTTCCCTTCGCATGGGACGGTTTCTCCGTTTACTGTTTTTCTTGCACATACTTCGGATATACCGGTCAATCCGGCGAGAACTCCAGTTCCGTCAATATCGCGTAATCCTCTTTTAACGTTGAGTTCAACGTAAAGCGAGGGGTCGATCTGTGAGTTATTGTACGTCAGATCAGAAAGCGATCTGACTCTTTGATTCAAAGCGTCTGTGCCCGGATATCCGGTATTATCGTTCAACATATCGCACCTCCCGTTTTAGTATATTTTCTATTATTATACATTTTTTGTCGTATCAGGTCAAGTGATCACTCTTTTTTTATCGGGCATTCTTCGTCAAGCGTAACTCTGAGAATAAATAAATAATCATTTTTACGAATAAGAAAACCGGGCCGTCACAGAGAACGGCCCGGCGTTTTCATCATGTGAGTTCAATACTGCATATAACCGATAAAAGACGCGTCTGTCAGATCTCTCGCTATATAATACCTCGGAATATTATAATTTGAGTATTCTGTCACACTGTAAGGAGACTTAGTCGTGTAACAAAAGCTGAAATAATCGGCAGCAACGCGAATTACGTCGTCGTTATACGACCCTGCGGGGTATGCGAGCGCGCGAACGGGTCTTCCCGTCCAGTTTTCGATCTTCGAAATCGAGGTTGAAAACTCGGAACGCATCGTCGATTCATCCTGATATGATAGATCGACGTGATGCGCCGTATGACATTGAAATGAAACGAGACCGCTGGACGCCATCTCAACGATCTGATCAACGCTTAGATACCCGTCCGTGCCGACCATTTCGGAAATCAAAAAAACCGTTGCTTTTGCTCCGTATTTTTTCAATATCGGAAACATATCGGTATAATTATCGACATATCCGTCGTCAAACGTTAGGATGACTGTCGGTCTGTCTGCGATCTGCCACTCGTCGGCAAACATGAACCCGTAACCGTTTTCAGTGAGATAGCTCAACTGACTGTCAAAATCGGAAGGACGAACAAACAGAGCTTCCAGACTGTTATAAGGCGTTTCCATAATCAGGTGATACATCATGGCCTTGGGAAGAAATTCACCGGAAGGAACCGGAGGCTCCGTTTCAAGTGATTCCGGATCGGTTTGCTCAGTCTGATCCGGTTCGGTAGCGGGAACGTCTGTCGAAATATCCGATGAAGGCATAGGGTCGGTTTCCCGAAAAGTCTCAGTAACCGAGTACGTGTCTTCAGGATCGGTCTCAGGATCATTCAACGTTACGGGCGTGTCAACTCCCGCGTCCCTGAAAGAACATGAAGAAAATATAAAGACCAAAATCAATAAAACGGAAATTAAATTCTTTTTCATATTTGCTCCGTTTATCAAAAGAGTTTATTTACAGAATCGAAAAACGGCTCTGACGAGTTGATCGCATTTTCGCCGCCGATAACACAGACCGAAGAAAGGAGGTTTACCTTTTCAAGACAGCGAACGCTCTCCCTGAACTCTGATTCAGTAACGGAAAGGATCGCTTCTCTCTCTCTTCTTATATCGGATATATCTTTCCCGGACAGAAGAAGATTCATGGAACGGCAAGCTTTCTGATATGCGGAAAGAGGTCTGTCTGAAGAAGAAAACGTTCCGATGACGAGCTGCCATAATTTATCGTCGTCGGGCATTGCCGCTTTGAGTTTCTCGTAGATAGACTTGAAGACGTTAACGGTACCGAGGAGTCCGGGATCTCTGTAAGAACACATGACGATTTTTCCCGTTCCGGGTACGACCGAACAGTATGCACCGTAAGCGCCCCCTTTTACTCTTATCTCCGGATAAAGGATCTCGTTTGTGACCGTTCTTGAAATAAGGGGCGTTATAAGCCGAAACTTTTCGTCAGTTAAACCCAGATCGGAACACAGAGAAACGTACTGAACGGAAGACGTCGAGGTGAACGCTTCATTATGAATTCCGCGTGCAAATAGAGGATTATTTGAAACTAACGTATTTCCTCTGTCAAGTTTTTCCGTAACGCTGTCTGTCGCCTTATGGACTCGTTTTTCCGATCCTTTTGGAGCAGCAAGAGATATTACTGCTCTGTTTTTATCAAATACGATTTCATAGAGGTGCTTCAGTTCGCGAATGATACTTTCGGAGTGTTTTTCGAATTCCGAATAAAGAGCCGATTGAATACGAAGCGAACCTATCCCTTCGGTCATATCGTTGAAAACAGACGCAGGATCGAACGCTCCGAGCGATCTCATGGCAGCAAACTCAGAACCGCTGTAGACGGCGTTATAAGATTTGACGGATACAGTTTCACCGAGAACCTCTTTGATCCTTTGAACGTTATCAAGCCGGGTCTCGGTCAGAATAGTACGTACAAGATCAAACGCGGCTTCCGTCTTTTCCTCAAGCGTCCGTACGGATACGGTAAGATAAGACGAAAACGCATCAGGATCTCTGTATTTTCGAAGCGTGGTGAGGTCAAAGTCGATCCCGCCGGTCGCGGTCCTGATCTCGTCGATAAGGTCCCTCGTTTCGTACGAACCTGCGGAACAGTTTCCGAGCAGTTCAACGAGAAGATCAAGATACGGAAGTTTTTCCTCACTGAGATCGGAAACGTCGAACAAAAACCTGACGTAAACTATACCGTTGGTATCAATATCGTGCGATATGGTCCTGACGCCGTTATAGGTCGATTCGACGTTGGAAACGGGAAGCGGATCGACTGGAATGCTTCCTCTGGGAAGAACCGGAATACAGTTTCTTTCTTCCTCGGTTTCGGGCGCTTCCTGATAATCGCGAAGATCATTAAACTCCTTTTCGATCTTCTTATAATCCGATTCGGTGAGAGAATCTTTATAAGCGATAAGTTTCTTATTCAGTTCATCTTCTTCTTTTGAAGCGAGTCCGTGCTCGGGTATAAGTGTCAGAACGACGGAATGAGAAGGAGAGATGAGTGAGTCGAGCAATTCCTCAAAATACCCGTCGTTTACCTTTTCTTTCAGCTTTTCGAGTATTCTGAGGATCTTTACGTATTTAAACGGGTCATTATCGCCGTACAGCCATCCTTTAAGCATCAGTCTGAAAAGGTGAAGCCCTTTGGGATATGAGCCGTAATCGCTTTCCCTGAAATTGAACTCGGTGCGTTCAAGAATGGCAGAAAGAGTTTTTTTGTTAATACCCTCTTTTCTCAGCCTGACGAGAGTATCGTTAATAATTCTTAGAAAATCTTCTTTCCTCGCGCTTTCCGTGTTTTTTGCTACGACGGCAAAAACCGGCTCTCCGATATAATCGAGATATCCGCCGTATATTTCCTGACCGATCCCTGCGTCGGATAAAGCTCTCTTTATAAAAGACTCAGGATCATTAACGAGAATGTCGCCGAGTACATTCCATGCTACGCTCCCGACTTCGTCGAATACTGAACCGACACGATACGCGACGGCAAGATACGTCTTGTTTTGGACGTCCTCGTCGTTCCCGACGGGATACGGTATCTCAATGTTTTTCGGATTGCCCAGACCGAATTCTTTTTGAGGAGGGATCCCGGGTATTGAGGGGACGGTATCGTATTCTGAAAGATATTCCCTGTCGAGATACTCAAGTCTTTCCTCGGCGTCGGAATTGCCGTAAATCATTATGAAACTGTTTGAAGGATGATAGAGTTTTCGGTGAAAGTCGAGATACTCCTCGTACGAAAGATCCGGGATCTCGCGCGGATCGCCCCCGGAACAAAATCCGTAAGCATTGTCGGGGAAAAGAGCAGATAACATCTCGTCGAATACGTTAGAATCCGGAGATGAAGACTTCCCTTTCATTTCGCTGTACACGACGCCGTTAATAGATAAATCGCCGTTCTGATCCGTCTCGTAATGCCAACCTTCCTGCATGAAGATCTCGCGCCTGTTATATAGATTCGGATGAAACACAGCGTCAAGATAAACGTCCATTAAATTCTTGAAATCGACGTCGTTGCAGGACGCAACCGGATACATAGTTTTATCAGGATAAGTCATTGCATTGAGGAAAGTATTGAGAGAACCTTTGACAAGTTGCATGAACGGTTCTCGTGCAGGATACTTTCGTGACCCCTGCAGGACCGTATGTTCGATAATATGAGGAGTCCCTTTACTGTTATCCGGGGGCGTAAAAAAAGTAATACAGAAAAGTTTGTTGTCGTCGTCGTTAGGTATTACGGCGACACGTGCACCGCTCTTTTTGTGACGAAGTATATATCCGGTTGAGTTAATATCGTCTATATATTCTTTATTTTTGATCTCATATTGCTCGGGAATACTTATATTACGCATTTTTTCCATAGTTATTCCTTCCGGGTATTAAGCTGAAACGCAAGAGCGCAGAAATCTTCAGCGGAAAGACGCTCTCCTCTTATATCGGGATTTTTCCCCAACCTGATAAGTGCTGACGCAACGGATTCTTTCGGATACATGCCGGAAAGAGCGTTGGTAAGCGTTTTTCTTCGCTGAGCAAAAGACGCATCTATGATCTTTGACGTAGCGTCATAAAAATCACGGCACTCGATATCGTCCTCAGGAGCGTCTGAGAATCTCTCTCTTATCCCTCCGTGCGGAATAATACTGATCACGGTCGACGTTACTTTCGGAGGCGGATAAAAAGAGCCGGGTGAAACGTCGAAATTTTTGACTACGTCGGCGCGCAAAGAAACCGACGCAGTTATAGAACCGTATTCCGGAGTTCCCGCTCGTGCGGTGAGCCTGTCGGCTACCTCGGACTGAATCATCACCGTGAGAGATGAAAACGGACATTTCCCTGTCGGATCAAACGATTCAAGCAGTTTCATAATAACGGGGGTCGTTATGTAATACGGAAGATTAGCGCATACGGAAACGGAACCTCCGGACGCGAGAATATCACCGAAGTGATCTTCCAGTAGAGCCGGAACGTCCGTCTTCATAACGTCTCCGACGATTAGTTTTACGTTTTCAAAATCCGCAAAAGTCTTTTCAAACAATTCCGCAAGACCCGTATCTATCTCAACGGCTATGACACGGTCAAAAACCTCTGCCAGCTCAGCGGTCAAAGCGCCGATCCCGGGACCGATCTCAATTACTCCGACACGGGCTTCTCCGGATACGTTGATACGTGCAAGATCCGCGGATCGTTCGGCGATCATTGCGGGGATACGCGGATTGATCAGAAAATTCTGACCGAGTGATTTTCTCGGTGAAAGACCGTTTTCCGCGAGCATTTCGCGGATACGGGAAACCGAACAAAGATCCATCTGTTACTCCAATAGCAAAGCAATACCGTCGTGATGACGGTATTGCATGATATTATCAAAACACAAACCGATCGGCGAAATATGAATCAAGTTCAGAGATCGGTATCCTCACTTGCTCCATAGAATCTCTTTCTCTGACCGTAACGCAATTGTCGGCGGGTTTCTCCTCGTCGCCGACCGTGTCGAAGTCAACGGTGACGCAGTAAGGTGTGCCGATCTCGTCCTGACGGCGATAACGTTTACCTATCGAACCGGTATCGTCGTAATCGCACATGTAGCGCTTTGATAGTTCGTCCCGTATCTCCATCGCTTTATCGCCGAGTTTCTTTGAGAGCGGAAGGACAGCGACTTTTATCGGCGCCATGGCGGGGTTCAAATGGAGGACGACGCGAACGTCGTTTTTCTCTGCGTCGAGAACTTCCTCGTCGTATGCCTCGCAAAGAAGCGCAAGGACCGTACGGTCGAGTCCGTAAGTCGATTCTATGATAAAAGGCACGAAAGTTTCATTCGTGAACGGATCGGTGTATTTCAGCTGTTGACCGCTGTACTCTTCATGGCGGGAGAGATCAAAATCCGTGCGGTTGTGAGTTCCGTTGATCTCGCCCCACCCGAACGGGAAGAGGAATTCAATATCGCATGCCGCTTTGGCGTAGTGTGCGAGTTTCTCATGGTCGTGGAATCTGAGATGTTCGCCCGGGAGTCCTAGATCCTCAAAAAACTGTTTTCCGTAACTCTTGAAATAATCGTACAGTTCCCCGTCCTGACCGGGCTGACAGAACGTCTGAAACTCCATTTGCTCAAATTCTATCGTCCGGAAAGTGAAATTTCCGGGAGTGATTTCATTACGAAAAGCTTTACCTATCTGACCTATCGAGAAAGGCAGTTTAGCTCTCATGCTCCTTTGTACGTTACCATAGTTAACGTATTCTCCCTGAGCGTTTTCCGGACGCAGATAAATAATATTCTTTGCGTCGGTCGTTACTCCGCGGAAAGTCTGAAACATCAGGTTGAACTCCCTGATATCGGTGAAATTGTGCTTTCCGCAATGAGGGCACGGGATCGAATGAGCCTTGATGTAATCGAACATTTCGGTTTTAGTCATACCGTCTGCGTGCGCTCCGGGATCGAATTCGTCGATGAGATTATCGGCGCGGAAGCGCATTTTGCACTCCTTGCAGTCAAGAAGCGGATCAGAGAAGCTGGCGACGTGACCGCTCGCTTCCCAGACGCGCGGGTTCATAAGAATGTCTGCGTCAACCTCAAAGGAATTGTGCCTTTCCTGTATGAAACGTTTGCGCCATGCGTCTTTTACGTTATTTTTGAGGCGCGCTCCCAAAGGACCGTAGTCCCAGGTGTTGGCGAGTCCGCCGTAGATCTCGCTTCCCGCGAAAATGAATCCTCTGTTCTTGCACAGAGAGACGATCTTGTCCATGGATTTTGACGTGTTGTCCATTTTATCTCCGTTCTCCGCATAAAGGCGGTTATGAATTCTTATCTGTATTTGATCAGATCTTCGACTGCAGTTCTTAAAGTCGGAACATAATAACCGATCTGAGAGTCATGAGTCGAAACGTAGTTCCCCGGGTAAATAACCGGATTAATGTTCAACCGGTTGAGGGCAGCGATCATCCCGTATACGTTTCCGATATCTTCCGACGTGAAATCGGAAGCGAGAGCAGGTTTTTCATCAAACGGCGAATCGGAAGCATAAGCGACGGATCCCGTAAGTTCCGTAATAAACGACGCAAGTTCTCCTTCGGACATCGAGGCTATCTTTTTGAGATAAAACTCAACTGCAGGGAGAACGTATCCGCCTTTCAGTTCAACGTCTTCAAGACAGCATTCTTTCAGATTTGAAAGTATGGTGAGGGTTTCACGGTCAAGTTCGTGAGTTCCCGCGAAAAGAGCGCGTCCTATTACCGGAGCAGGAACGATCTCCTCAACGTAATCTCCTGTTTCTTCTTCTGAGTCATCGGGATTAACCGGATCGGGATCAAACGCAGCCTTTTTTTCATCCGAGGTGAAATTATACGATGCCATATAATAGTCGCCGTACGAATAAATATCCGTGTCGAGTTCGAGAGAATACCTGCCGAGGGATTCGATCACTTCGCTCATTCTGTAACCGTCCAGAACGAAATGAAAGTCAGGGGATATCCCGGTAAGAGCTTTGACGTGTTCTTTAAGAACGTTTATACCGTAATTCCCGTAAAGATTACCTAGAGACATAGCGCCGGACCGTGTGTATACCCTTGTTTCGGGGGAAATATAGCAAAGAAGATACTCTTTATCCTCTTTATCCGCTTTTACGAGGACGATCGCAGTTGCATGTACGTGACGTGATTTTTTGAGAAGCAAGCCTAGTTCATTTCCGTAAGAATCAATTGAATAAATCATATTCTGGGCTTCCCAGTCTGTGGGTACGTAGTCAGAATACTTTATCGGATCGTAATCGTTCAGAACGATCAGAAAAGAGAACGATTCTCCGTCAGGTTCAAATTCGTCAGACCTTCCCGAGTCAGGATCTGTGGGATCGGTTCCGCTTTTACCCTGATTTTGAGGATCATTTCCCGAATCGATAAGGCCCTGAACGACACCGGAAACAAAAACGGTCGTAAAATATCCGATCACTCCGAACAAAAGGACGGAGATCAAAAAAGTAATGAGAAAATTCCTGAACGAAGTCATATTCTCCTCCTTTCTTATCAGCCGGACAATTTACCCTCTCGTCTTTTTTTCGCTTCCGTTTCGGAATAAGGACACCCGCAGAAATCCTGACGATACAGACCGTATTCACGGGATAACTCGATCGAACGTTTGTAGCCGTCTTTCTTTTTAAAATCGGACGGAAGATACTTAACGCCGTATTTATCTCCGATCTCAGAACCTATCTCGTAAAGCGCAAGAGCGTTTTTATACGGGCTGACCGAAAGAGTTGTGCAATAATAAGGAATTTCGAGCTCAGCTGCGGATTTGGCAGTAGCTTCGAGACGAAGAGCGTAACACCGCATACATCTCTCGCCGCCTTCGGGAATATCTTCAAATCCGCGGACGGCTGAAAGATACTCTTGTTTATCCCACGGAGGGCATATTATCGATATCCTTCCATCAAACCGTTCAAAAATGAATCTTTCGAGTTCGGAATATCTTTTCAGAAACTCTTTATCCGGTGAAATATTCGGATTGTAAAAGAAAAGAGTCAGATCAAAAAAAGGATCAAGATACTCAGTGACGTAAGAAGAACAAGGAGCGCAGCAGGCGTGAAGAAGAAGTTTCGGTCTTTTGCCTTCCGCGGAAAGTGTTCTTAAAGTAAGGTCGCAAGTTCGGGAAAGATCAACGCACATAATTCAAAATAGCCTTTATAAAAACTTACAACATAATATTATAACAAATTATATATTAAAAATCAAGAGAACCGTCGATCGTTTCGACGGTTCCCGAATTAAAACGGAGCTTAACGAGGACGGAAATCACGCGCCTATAAGAGACAGGACGTTCTCTTTCGGAACTGCGCCGATCGATTTACCGGTCACTTCACCGTTTTCGATCACTAAAAGAGTCGGAATGGACATGATACCGTATTTCATTGCGATATCAGGTTCTTCATCCACGTTTACTTTGCATACCTTTACTGCATCTGATTCCTCTGCGATCTCATCGATCACAGGACTCATCATTCTGCAGGGGCCGCACCATGAAGCCCAGAAATCAATCAGAACCTTTTTCTCCGATTTGATGACCTCTTCCTCAAAATTCGACGAAGTCAACGTTATAACGCTCATTGTTCATCTCTCCTTTTCTTTTAACTTTTATGCGATTCACCCGCACGTTTCGGGATTACGCTCTGTTATCGGTACACTCAAAGAAATTGACCTTTTTAAACCCGGCCCTTTGATCGAAAATAATTTCGTCTCTTTATCCGGAGTCGGTTCAAACTCAATTAAATAACCGTCGATCTCGATTTGCTCGTCTTGACCGGGCAGACCGTAAAGCGAGATATAATCGACAGCCTGAAAAACAACGCACAGACCCTTCCCTGCTTTTTCGTCTAAAGGCAGTTCGACGTTACCCGATATCAAAGCAACAGTACCTTTCCCGTATGTTACGGAAACGTTCGACAGTTCTTCCGGAACGGTAAAGTTTGCCTTGTACCCGTCGCCGTCTCTTTCGACAAATAACACGATATCGGGTGCTTCGGCAGATTCATCGGCTCGAATCTCCAAGGAAAAACCGCGCTCCATATCGGGAAATACCGTCGCATTATCTCTGCATGATGTAAGAATCGGAATAACAGTGACGATAAATAAAAGCAAAATTGTTTTCTTCATAATTACCTCCGCAGTTTTCTGCGCGATTATATGAAGAATGAACGTATCATATTACTTAGCGTCGTCCGTTTGAAGCTTGGCTTTGAGATATCGGCCGGTATAGGATTTTTCACATTCGGAAACTTCCTCTGGCGTTCCGCAAACGACGACCTCGCCGCCAAAGTCTCCGCCTTCGGGACCAAGGTCGATAATATAATCAGCGGTCTTGATCATATCGAGATTGTGTTCTATTACGATCACGGAATTACCTGCATTTACGAGACGGTCAAGAATCTTTATGAGTTTTTCAACGTCCGCCGAATGAAGACCTGTGGTCGGTTCGTCAAGTATATATACCGTTTTCCCCGTAGATCTTTTCGACAGTTCGGTGGAAAGTTTAACTCTTTGCGCTTCTCCGCCCGACAGCGTCGTAGAAGACTGCCCGATCTTTATATAACCGAGGCCTACGTCGCACATCAGTTTTAACCGGTTAGAAAGTTTAGGAACCTCGCTGAAGAAAGAAGCCCCTTCTTCACAGGTCATTTCAAGCACGTCGGCAATATTTTTACCTTTGTACTTGACTTCCAGAGTATCTTTGTTATACCTTTTCCCTTTGCATACGTCGCACGTTACGTAAACGTCGGGAAGAAAGTGCATTTCGATTTTTTTGACTCCGTCTCCTTCGCATGCCTCGCATCTGCCGCCTCGAACGTTGAACGAGAATCTGCCGCTTTTATATCCCCGTATTTTAGCGCCGGGAGTTTTGGCGAAAAGATCTCTGATATCGCTGAAAAGACCCGTATAAGTCGCAGGATTGGATCTAGGCGTCCTTCCGATGGGACTCTGGTCGATGCTGATGACCTTGTCAAGGTTTTCGATACCGTCGATCCTGTCGTGTTTGCCCGGATAAGTGATGGCACGGTTTAAATTCGATGCAAGCGACCTGTACAGAATTGCATTTATCAGAGAGGATTTGCCGGAGCCGGAAACACCGGTCACACAAACGAATTCACCGAGAGGTATATTTACAGTTATATTCTTCAGGTTGTTTTCTCTCGCTCCGACTATCGAAATGAAAGTACCGTTCCCTTTCCGCCTTTCAGCAGGAACCGGTATAACGCGTCTGCCGGACAGAAAATCGCCCGTGGCGGATCCTTTACATGAAGCCACCTCAGAAGGTGTACCGGAAACTACCACTTCACCTCCGTGGATTCCGGCTCCGGGGCCTATATCGACGATATGGTCAGCCGATTTCATCATTTCCTCATCGTGTTCAACTACGATTACGCTGTTTCCGATATCGCGGAGTTTTTTTAACGTGTCGATAAGCTTTCCGTTATCGCGCTGATGCAGTCCTATCGACGGCTCGTCAAGAATATACAGAACTCCTGCAAGAGAAGACCCGATTTGAGTCGCAAGCCGGATTCTCTGCGCTTCGCCTCCGGAGAGCGTTGACGCTCTTCTGTCGAGAGTAAGATAGTCAAGACCTACGCTTGAAAGAAAGCCGAGACGGCTTTTAATTTCTTTGACTATTTCACGCGCGATCCGGTATTCCATTTCGGAAAACTTCAGGTTTTCGGTAAACCTGAGCGCATCGGAAACAGACATTCTGCAGAAATCGGAGATGTTCAATCCGCCTACCGTTACAGCCAGGACGTCCGGGGACAAACGTCTCCCGTGACACGACGTACACTCCGTATCTATCATGAATTGATCGTAATAATCTGCTCCGTAAGCACCCGGTTCCGCGCGGTGCTCAATGATTTTGATAACCCCCTCAAAAGAGGTGATCTGTCTAGTTGCTCTTTCTCCGAAATATCTCACGACGTCGAACGGTTCCTCAGTTCCGTAAAGTAGAGCGTCGATCGCTTTTTTCGGAAACTTTCCGATAGGCATATCTAGTGAGCCGCCGTATCTTTCAACAACCGATTTAATAAGCGGACCGTTCCATGAATCTTCGGTAAGCGATTTGAAACCGTTTACGGCAATAGCGCCGTCTTTTAGAGAGACCGTTTTATCAGGAATTATCTTCTCCGCACTTACGGATCTGAAAATGCCGAGTCCCGCGCACAACTTGCAGGCGCCGAAAGGATTATTGAACGAGAACATCCTCGGCTCCAGTTTCCCGAAGCTTACTCCGTGTTCTTCGCACGCAAAATTAGTCGAAAAATCCATACGGACTGTTTCTCCTCCGTCGCGCGGAACGGTCTCGCAGGCTACCACGCCGTCAGATTCCTTCAGGGCGAGTTCAACAGAATCCGTGACCCTTCCTCTCAAATCGTCTTTCATAACCAAACGGTCAACGATCAGTTCAACGGTGTGTTTTACGTTTTTGTCCAGTTCCGGAGTATCGTCCAGATCGTAAGTTATACCGTCGACTCGGACTCTGACAAAGCCGTTTCTTTTCGCGTCGGAAAAAATTTTATCGTGTCTGCCCTTTTTACCTCTTACGACCGGAGAAAGAATGATAAAACGCTCTCCTGCGGGGATCTCCATTATTCTGTCGATTATCTGATCGGAGGAAATCTGTCTTATCTCTTTACCGCACATGGGACAGTGAGGTATTCCGAGACGTGCGTAAAGAAGTCTGAGATAATCGTATATCTCCGTTACGGTGCCGACAGTTGATCGAGGGTTTTTAGAGGTTGTCTTCTGGTCGATGGATATTGCGGGAGATAATCCTTCAATCGAATCCACGTCCGGTTTGTCAAGCTGTCCGAGAAACATCCTGGCATATGACGACAGGCTCTCGACAAATCTTCTGTGACCCTCTGCATAAAGAGTATCGAAAGCAAGAGACGACTTTCCGCAGCCGGAAAGGCCAGTAAATACGACGAGTTTATCTCTCGGAATACGGAGATCTATATTTTTGAGGTTATTGACACGGGCGCCGGTAACTGTAATGAAATCAGGCATTTTCCGGTTTCGTCCTTTCTTTATGTCTGAGGTTTGATCCTATCGAAAAGTCTTTTCTCGAGTTCATCAGTTCTGAGCTTGTCCGCGATATAAGCTTTTCTCAAAAGCTCAGCGGGAATCATCGGGTCGAATTTGTTGAAAGCAGGCGCTTCATTCGGTGAAACGAGGGATTCTCTGTCGATTCCCTGAGATGAAATATTTGCAAGTTTATTAAGTAGCGCGTCGCCCGTTCCGTTTTTCAACTTGAAAGAAATGTAGTAACAGCCGTTGAACTGGATACCGGTAACGCCGAATTCTCCCGAATTACATGCCAGAAAACGTCTGGCGGTTCTGAAGGACCTGGTTCCGAGCCACGGGAACCAGACCCATGTCGATCCGCCGGTCCTTACGATATCGTGATCGGTAATCCCGGTCGAGCGGGCAACGGCTCTTGCCGAGCGAAGCCTTGAAAGCGCGCCTTCTTTCAGATAGGGGTATTCCGTATCTTCGATGAGGACCTGTTTCATTCTCTCGACTATCCTCGTGTTTATTTCGCCGTAATCGCCGGGCCATTCGATCTGCATTTTACCCTCGACGGGTTTGACGTAGATCAATCTTTTTTTCGCGTCGGCTTCTTCGACTTCCCAAACTCTGCCGGCAAGAGCAAACCTGTCTCCAGGCGGAGGAGCGGTCGATATGGTCCCTATCTCATCCGAACCGCACCTTACGGTAAAATCATCCGAGTCCTTGAATACGGCAAAAAACTTATATGAATTGATGATCTTTTCCCCCCTGAGACCGATGATAAGTTCACCGTCTTCGGTAAGTTCAAGATAATCGTCGTTGATCATCGACACAAGAAGAGTTTTATAGTCGTCCGAAGTTACGGATGAAAAAGGCGGAAGCATCAGCACATGCGCGGCAAGTTCGGCGGGCGTCATCCCGCCGCGTGAGGCAAGCGCAGACATAGTCTGATGGAACAAAAGGCTGAACGGGAGCGTAACAGTGAAGGGAGGCTCGATAAACCGTTCTTCAACGTAAAGCTGTACTACGGCGATCGCGCGCAGCAGTTCCCACGGGATCAGTTCGGGAAGAGGCGCGTTAGGCAGCGGCGTTTCCTCTCTGAATACCATCATCATTTCAGGCGGATCACCTCGTCTGCCGGAGCGGCCGAGGCGCTGTAGGAACGAAGAAACCGAATTCGGCCCCCCGATCTGGATGATTCGTTCAAGTCTCCCGATATCAATACCGAGCTCCATGGTAGTCGTTGCGCACGTTACAGTCGGTCTGTCGCTTTCTTTCATCTTCATTTCAGCGTATTCTCTGATCGCAGCGGACAAATTCCCGTGATGAATGAGAAATATATCTTCGTCCCCTCGATAACGAGCGATCTGCCTAAGCGTGGCGGTTACGTATTCCGTCTCTTCTCTTGAGTTCGAAAATACAAGAGATTTTTTACCGAGAACGCAATCGTAAACGTATTCGAATCCCCTGTCGAGCGAGTATGAGTCAACGTTATCGTCGGATTCGGACAATCGAGGCTCATCGGGCGACAATTCGCCTAAAGTAACGGATACGGCAGTATCTTTTGTGTCCGAGGAATCACCGGAATTTATGAAGAAGTGTTCCATACCGATACGCCATACCAAAGCAGTCTTAGGCGACGCAGGAGCGGACGTCTGTCTCCCCGATCCGCTGCCGAGCCATCGCGCGGCAGACTCAAGATCGCCGACTGTAGCCGAAAGCCCGATCCTCCGAGGATCAATTCCGGTTTTTTCAGTCAAACGGGCAAGCTGACAGATGACCTGATTGCCCCTGTCGGTACCTGTCATGGTATGGATCTCGTCGATAACAACGTAACGCAGATCGCCGAACAGTTTCCCGAAATCGCCGGAACGCCTTATCAGCATGGATTCAAGTGATTCCGGAGTAATCTGCAGTATCCCGCGCGGATCTCTGACCGCGTTCGCTTTATGTGACGCAGCTACGTCCCCGTGCCAATGATATACGGGTATATCGGCTTCTTCCGTCAGCTCGGTTATTCTTTCAAACTGATCATTAATAAGGGATTTCAGAGGCGCGATATATAGTACCCCGAAGCCATTGATCTTATCCCTGTCTTTATAGAGTTCAGAGAGTATCGGAAAGAAAGCAGCCTCGGTTTTTCCGGATGCCGTTGAAGAAGTAAGCAGAAGATTATCTTCTGTTTTGAGAATGATCTCAGCTGCGGCGACCTGCATTTCATGAAGAGAATCCCAACCCTTGCGGTAAATAAAATCCTTTATGAAAGGAGAAAAGGAATCAAATGCGGAAAAATCGTTTCCCACTTTATACCTCCCGATCAAAGCTCGAGATCATCGATCGTGACCGTTCTTTTTTCGTCCTGTCGGACCGTTTTGCTTTCCGAAGGGATACTATTTGAAATTATATCGTAGATATTTCTTGAAGGATCGGAACGAAGAACGTCAAGAATAGCGATATAATCTCTGATTACCTCACGCGGAGTGATAAGTTCCGATGCGCCCGTCCGGGAAGTCATAAAGGAAATAAACTCTTTTTTTTCTTCATCCGAAACGAGAGGTTCAGATCCGTAATATACTCCGTAAAGAGTCGTAAGTCTGATAATAAGCGCGAGAAGTTCAGAGTCGCTCAGTCGTCTCAGACGGATTATCGGACCTGACGCAAGTCCCGTACCGTCCGTAATGAATCGGGAATCGGCAAGCCTGCTCCTCAGCGCTTCATAACTGAACAGGCCCCTTCGTTCATCCTCGAGAAATTTCGGAGTTCCGCCGAATACGATCATGAGCCCTTCGGCTTTTCCCTGCATCGTATCGTTGAACATCGCAAGGACCTTCTCATAATTTGCTTCGCGCGATATCCTGTTGGAAATTTTATACAGGTTTACGCCCTCGTCGATGAAGACGCACAGACCGCTGTAACCGATCTTTCTCACGAGCGCAGCGAGAAGTTTCAGATGATCGTACCAGTTAAGATCGTCAATAACGGAAAGCGATCTTATACCTAATGCTTCGCGCGCCTCGGTTTTGGTATTGAATTCACCCCTGAGCCATTTCAGACAGGAAGACATAAGAGAATCGTCTCCTCTGCCCCACGCCCGGCAGTATTCGCTGACGACAACAGCAAAATCGAACCCGCCTACAGCGCCTTCAAAGACTCTGGATTCAGACACTATCCTGTCGGAAACAAGATCTGAGAAGCGGGGATCTTCCGGAGAGATGCCGGATGAGATCAACGATGAGGAGATCTGAGCGTACCATTTGCCGATTATTACGGGGATCGCGCCTCCGTCAGGCGCAGCTTTGCAAGAGAGGTTTTTTACGAGTTCTCTGTACGTAGCAAGACCTGCTCCGCCAGAACCCGAAAGACGTCTTTCGGGAGTAAGGTCGCAGTCCGCGGTAACAAATCCCCTGTCTATAGCATAACCCCGCGCAAGCTGTATCAGAAAACTTTTTCCCGATCCGTATCTTCCGATAATGAATCGAGTAACTCCCTCTCCGTCTGCGACACGGTCGAGATCATCTGTCAGCGACATGATCTCACGGTTGCGGCCTATTGCTATATAAGGAGCACCGACGCGCGGAACGACTCCTGAACTCAATGAAGAAAAGAGCGTTCCGAGGATCCTTCTCGGAATTTTATCCTGTCTCATCCCGGTCTCCTTTCTTTTCGATCAAATCTTTGATTTCATCAATATAATCTTCTACGAGTACGTACTTTCCTTTGACGTTTTCTAGAACGATATCGCCGATCAGCTCGGAAAAGTATTCGTTGATATCCGAAGCGGCGCTGTCCGGAAAAGCTCCGGCTTCGCGGCACAGTTCTTCAAACGAAAGATCTCGATCATAAATCATTTTTAATATGATATTTTCAAACCCGGCACGGTCGGTCGGCACGTTTCCATTTGAGGTCGCGATAAAATCATGAACAGGTGATTCTGCGTCAGGAACAAAGAAAAGAGATCCTTCGGGTACCTCTTCGAATTCGTCGTCAAACACGTCGCCGACAAGTCGTTCCGTACTGTCCCAGGATGAATTTTCCAGATCGATCGCTCCTTCGATAGAGAGAACGTCCTCCGGCGCGTCATAAAAAGCGAGATACGATTCTTCGGCAGATCTCGAACATGAACCGTTATCGATTATATTTTTTATTTCCGAGGGAAGATCTACAGTAAGACGGGAACGTATCCCTGCGTTTTTCCTGACTATATTTTCACAGTATCTGAGTATCTCGGTGACCTCTCTTCTGATTTCCTGCGATCTGAAAGGCGAGAATACCGAAACAGAAAGTCTTTTTTTTACGCTGTAAGAACAAAGAGAACCGCTGTAAGCATCCCGTTTGATAACGGATTCGGTACCCGATCCGGGAGAAAACAGCCCGAGTCGTCCGGCGATCATTTTCGCGACAGCCTCCGCAAAAATCGATTTAACTTGTTTTAAGAGAACAGGATCATCGTTGAGATATCTGCTCTTTTCGGGAACAAAATCAGAACATGCAGAGATAAGACACTCCGAAAAAAGCGACTTATTATCCGCGCATCTCTTAAGAGCTTCTTCCAGATAAAATTCTTTTAACGAAGAGCGCGCGGCTATGCGAGGAAGAAAAGCGGTTACGGAGTCCGGCAGATCGACCGAATGAATAAGGCAATAATCGGCAACCCATTCCGACAAATATTTATCAAGTACGGGATATACCGTTCTGTAAGCGTTCCAAAGACCGCATAAAGCGGAAATATCTGCTTTATTATCGGAGCTGTCGCCGAGATTTATCAATTCATATACGTACAAAAGAACGTACGACAGATCGGAAACGGGATACCGGAATGAACGGATCTCATCTCGAAGATAAAAATAATAATCAAACTGCGCCGTCTTCATCTGGGAATATTGAGGAACGTAAGAGAAAAACGGAACGTGCGGGCAAGGCGCTCCCTTAACGTTTCGATATCTCTCCGCGTCAGACCTGAACTTCTCATAAAAGCCGATGTCTCCGCCCCATTCGAAAACCGAAACCGATTTTAAAAACTCTCCTTCAAGACGCTTTTCCTCAATCAGTTTTCCGTCGGGTTTTCTCTGGAACTTTCTTTTTTCGGCGAAATCGGCGCCTTTACGCGAATAAGACTGTGTCTGATAGTATTGCTGTCTTGTTATGGGTTCGGGAGCGATTTTCAAAGTATCATCGTTCGTCCGGACCGGATCTAAATTGATCCTTACAGTACTGACGTCGGGAGCGGAAGGTTTTTGATAATTCTTCTCACGCTTTGCGTAAACAGGAACGTCGGACAAAACGAGAAGATCTTCTCTATGTTTTTCTTTCAAACCATTCCCTCCCGCGAAAAAACAAACATTAGTTCGTATCACTTCATTATAACATACTTATATTTTTGATGTCAATACGTTTTCATTTTTTTGCACAAACAAAAAGGGTCGGAATTCTCCGACCCGATAAGCTGTTATCTTATCATATTATAAGAAATCAAACGGAATATAGTCTTCAGAATATTTCTCGATAACCCGAACGACTTTTTCGAGACCCGCGGAATCCTCCGCAGTAAAACGGCCGGTCAGCTTACTGTCAATATCAAGAAGAGCGTATACCTGACCGTAAACTTTAACGGGAATGACTATCTCTGATCTTGAATCGGCGTCACATGCAATATGGCCTGGAAATTTCAAAACGTCAGGGACGACGACCGTGGAACCTGTATCGAGTGAACGACCGCATACGCCTTTTCCGCGTTCGATTTCAACGCACGCGGGTTTCCCCTGAAACGGGCCCAGAATCAATTTGTCGGATCTATTATCGTAAAAGTAAAAACCCACCCAACTCACGTTATTCAATTCGTGAAAGATCAGCGATGAGGCATTTGAAAAAGCAGTAAGCGGAAGCGTCGAAGCCATCAGAGACTCAAGGCGCGTTGCGATCGATGCGTAATCAACGGTTTCCATTACGGAGCTTTAGTTATGCCGACGACGGTAAATTTGAAAACCAATATGTCGGAACGTACCATATACTCTTTGTTGAGACAGATAATATTTGTCGACCCGTCCACCTGAAGAACCCCGTCAGCGTTCAGTTTCCCTTTGACCTTGAAGATTCCGAAAATATCGTTCCTGTCAGTCCTGTCGTCATTCGGAAGGCTGGGAACTTTATACTGCGTCCCGTCTGAACCAACGTATCTCTTTTCAGCAGGTTGAACGGTAGGTGTGCGAAAAGGATACCCGAACTCGTCGTTAGAAGAAGCAAACCTGAACAACGTATCCTCGGTAAGATAATCGGGAACCGTGTTCCTCACGTTTCTTGAAATATAACTGACGTAATACTCCTCGGTATCAACGGAAACAAAGGATTCGTCCTGCGGCTGATTAAGTTTGAAAACGAACCTCAGTCCTATGCCCAGAACACACAGGACGAGAACAAGAATAATAAAGAAATCAAGGACGCCGAGCCGCTTTTTAACCGAAGTATCCTTATTTTCCATCTTCGTTACTCCTCTCTTCCGTTTCAACGGAATCTTCCCTGTTTTCGTTCAGTATCTTTGATTTTTCAACCGGGTCGTTTTCAACGTCTTCGTCAAACAGACCGGTATGGATCCTTGTTTTCGGATTTTTCATTATCAGGAACGTGATAATGAAGATCGCCAATGCAATAACGACTACAGCGATCGATTTGACAAGCTTGTATTTAGGGAAAAGGTTGTCGCACATGAACAGAGCGACAAGTCCGAAAATCCCGCAGATAGAATACAGTATCTTGACCGTTTCTTTCTGAGTGAATCCCATATCGACAAGACGGTGATGAAAGTGACCCCGATCAGGAGAGAACGGACTTTTTCCGGAAAGAATACGGCGAATAAACGCAAAGACGGTATCCGTAAGCGGGACGGCAAAGATAAACAGCGGAACGAGAACGGAGATAGCCGCATGCATCTTGAAAGTGCCGAGAATTGATATTACCGAAAGAGTATATCCGAGGAAAAGCGAGCCGGTGTCACCCATAAAGATCTTGGCGGGATGTTTATTGAACGGCAGAAAACCGAAACATGCGCCGATAAGTATTACTGCTATTACAGCGTACGACAACTCACCCTGAAGGAGAACAACGCCGAGAATGGATATTGCGGAAATCGTTGAGATACCGCATGAAAGACCGTCAAGTCCATCGATAAGATTGATCGCATTTGACAGACCGACTATCCATAAAACGGTAATCGGGATGGAAAAATAGCCAAGCGAAACGTAATTGCCGCCTATCATCAGCTGATCGATCCTTACCCCGCCCAAAGCGGTCGCCACACCGATCGCGATCTGACAAATAAACTTGACGATAGCGGGGAGTCTGAACACGTCATCAAGGGTACCGAGCGCCGCCATAAGGAAGCCTCCGGCAAGCAGAACGATCAGTTCTCTGTTGAAAGAGCAAAAGAAGAGACACGTCACGCAGAAGCTGAAATAGATCGCCAGGCCGCCGATCCTCGGAATCGGTTTTGAGTGCATTCTTCTGTTGTCTTTAGGTATATCGATTGCACCGATCTTGAAAGCCAGAACTCTGACAGCCGGAGTCGTTGCGAAAGAAAGCAAACCGGCGCAGACAAGAGCTACAAGACCGTAAATTATTGAAATTCCAAACGCCATTTTAATCACCCGATTCAGTCAAGAACTGTCATTTTTATACAAGTTGCATTGCACTGTATATCGCCTATCTGAATAGTGCATTGTTCCGCAACGTTGATATACATATCCGCGAACCTATATCCCCATTCGGTCTTATCAGCCGTACCGACGAAAGTTATAATATAATCGTCGGCTCCTTCGACCTCGGGATAAACTTCGTTACCCGTTTTTTCATCAAAAGCAGTCGTGATCGAACGCTTTCTTTCGGGGGTTTGAGTTACGGTCCCGAACTGTCTGTTGTTCGATGTGTTGATGACGGGATCTCCCTGATTGAATTTATCCCGGAAGAGCTCGTTTACTCTTGCAACCTCAACGACGCATTCGACCTCATGGGTCTCGTATTTTTCAACAGTCTTATTGCTGAAAATGAAAACGTAACCCAAAAGCGCGATCGCACCGAGAATGATCAGAATGATGAACACGTCGATTATGTTGAATCTGTATTTTTTTCTTTCCACGATATTACTCCTTTTCTTCGAGCAGCGGTAAAACCGTTCTTAATACGTATGGAACTCCGGCTTTATCCGGAAACGTCGATTTCCGACGAATCCGAAGACGTATTCGGCGCATCCGAGATCTCCTCGGGAACGAATTCACGACCGTTTTTCGTGAATGAGACCGCGAGCGCCAGGACAAGCCAGAACATTAGATATACGCGGTAATTGTACCATGAATAATCGGTCGTACCCTGAACAAGAACTCCGAATATTCCGCAAAGAGGGCCGGCAACAGCAATTCTGAGTGCCAGAGACGGGTTGGTTTTTTTGATTTTCGAATTTACTCCGTATGAGCCTGACGTTTTTCCCTGAGAAAGAAGGCCCGACGGATCTACGTTGTCAGATCGGGAGATCCTCGAAAAGAAAGTAAATCCGGATTGATATGAGAAAAAGAGAACGCAAAGAAAAACTATCAGAGCGAATATACCCATCTCAACGGTGATCTGCATAAACAGATTATGAGAATGAGGAGCCTGCTCGATACCCGGGAGCGTATAATCGGGATAAACCTTCCCCCACGCGCCTTCTCCGATGCCTATGCCGGTAAAAATGTTATCGCGGATCATTCTGACAGCGCCGCGCCAGATATTCACTCTGTAAGAGGTTGACGAATCGGCCATATTGCCGATACTCATGAATCTGTTGAGAATAGAGGCCGGCATAACGAAAGTTGCGAGCGGAAAAGCGATCAAACCGCCGAAAACAAGCCACATAGCTCTCTTGTGCCAAATAAAGAAAAGAATTATAACTGCGAAAATCAAACCGATCCAAGCCCCTCGGCTCCAGGTCAGGATAAGACAAAGCCCCATGACCATAGTAAAGAAGAAAACCTGAGTACGTTTGAAAAACTCGCCCGAAATCAGCGCGGCAAGTGCGATAGGTATAATCATTATCAGATACTCGCCGAGCATATTAGGATTTTCAAGTGTCGAGATCGCGCGGCCGGATATATCGGTAAACATAGACGTATCCAACCAGGCCCCGCCTACTTTCGAACCGATAAAATACATCAATATCCCGTAAAGGGAAACGAACGAGGCTGACGCGATCGCAGAAACGACGTACTTTTTCAACCAGTCGCGGGACTGTTTAACGGTAGAAACAATGAAGAAACCGAAAATAAGGCACAAACGCATCAAAGAAGGAGAAAGAGACTCTATCGAGAGAGAAACGACGCCGCCGAAAAACGTCAAGCCTGCGAATAACAAAACGAAAAGGTCAACTGTTTCGAACGCGCCTTGTCTTCTGCCGCAGATAAGTTTTAGAAAATATGAAAACGCTACGAGAATCAAAAGTGCGGCGACCGGCATGGTCGGGAGAATGGGAGTAACAAAGAACAGACAAAGAACTCCGAATTCGGGACGGAGAATAACAAGCGTCGCGAAAACAAGTCCGATAATGGCGCCGAGCACGTAGATCGGGCTGATAAATACGGTCAACGTACCCGCAAGGACCCCGATAATAAGTCCGATCAGGGATCTCCCGCGTTCGTTTTCATACGAATACTTATCAGGTTGAAACCCGATCACGGGAAGGACTTTCATTAAGATCCGGGAGCCCTTCACAGCTTCAAATAATGTTTTTCTGCTAGAGATCAGAGGGACAGACGCAATGAGCGCCGCACAGCTGAAAATGAGCGCGGTATACGACGATGCGGGAATTACCCCGCGGGGAGTCATCAGACCGGTAACAAGAGTATAAACTCCGGATACAGAGGAAAAGCCGAACAGAAAAGCACCGTAAGTTTTTAATCTGCACTCAAGGAAGAACCTTATGATCCATCTGATGAATGCCGTCAGCGCGGAACCTTCGACTTTCTCGGCGATCCTGCTTCTGACTGTACGGCTTTTTCTTGCGTTGCGTTTACCGATCTTTCTTTCGGGATACGAACAAAAGATGCGTGCAAACAAGCCCGTTTTTGTTTTTTCATGTGCGAAAGTACAAAGCTTATCAAAAAATGAAAGTATTTTGCTTCCCGAAACAATACGTGACATACGCCCGCCGTCTGAATTCTTCACCGAATCGTAACCTCCCTTCTTT
The DNA here is from genome assembly GCA_017428635.1 of Clostridia bacterium. Taxonomy (GTDB): domain Bacteria; phylum Bacillota; class Clostridia; order Oscillospirales; family CAG-272; genus RUG11130. Next base: position 158,742 of record JAFRQK010000038.1, read on the forward strand.
TCCTTATTTTTATCCTTAGCATTATACAATAAATCAGAACAAATTTCAACACAAATTTGCCATTTGGATCTTTCATGTTCTTATACAGTTTTAATAAATCGGAATTTTTTAAGCTGCTTTTTGTCTTATAAGACGAGTAAAAAGTGATTGACCTTTTCTTTGAGAAATGATATAATACAATATTATAAATCCAAAAATATTTCTCTTTTATGTGCAAAGTTTAAGCCGCATTTTCAGCGACAGAATGGAGATTTTCATGAACTTTGAAGAACTCTCGCCCAAGCCGGATTTCAGTAAGATTCAGCCGGAGATACTTGATTTTTGGAAAAAGGACGGGACTTTCTCCAAATCGGTTAAAAAGAATAAAAACGGAGAAATAGTGTTTTACGACGGACCTCCCTTCCCGACCGGAAAACCGCATCACGGAACGGTACTTGTTTCGTTTATAAAAGATATGATATCCCGCTATTGGACTATGAGAGGCTACAGCGTCCCTCGGGTCTGGGGATGGGATTGTCACGGCCTTCCGATAGAGAATCAGGCAGAGGGTCAACTTGGCATCAACGACAAAAACGAGATCGAACGTACGCTCGGAATCGCCGCTTTCAACGATAAGTGTCATGAGATAGTTTCTTCAAATAACGAAGCATGGCGCGATTACGTCGAACAAATGGCGAGATGGGTCGACTACGACGGTGCCTACAAGACGATGAACCGTGATTTTATGGAAAGCGTCATGTGGGCTTTCAAAACGTGTTACGACAAAGGTTTGATCTACCGTGATTATCGCGTAACGCCGTACTGCACTCACTGCGAGACTTCTCTCTCCATTTCCGATACGAGAGAATCGGATTCGACGAGACCGCGTCAGGACAGATGGCTTATCGCACGTTTTGCAACCGAACTCAAAGAAAACGGCAAACCCGTCTATTTTCTTGCTTGGACGACCACTCCTTGGACACTTCCGTCAAATCTGTGCCTTGCCGTAGGTGAAAGCCTTGAGTATTCTTTTGTCGACGTCGGTGATTCTGTATACGTCGCATGTTCCGACACCCTTTCGGGTTTCCCGAAGATTTTCGGCGATGAACCGACGATCGTCAAGAGGTGCAAAGGTTCCGAACTGCTCGGAATAACGTACGAACCGCTTTTTCCGTACTTCGCCGACAAGAAGGAAGAAGGGGCGTTCAAGGTAGTTTCCGCAGATTACGTCGGAGCGGACGAAGGCGTAGGTATCGTTCATACCGCGCCCGCATTCGGTGAAGACGACTACTGGACTTGCAAGAAAAACAACATCCCGCTCGTTAATCCCGTCGATTCAAAAGGACGCTTCACCGAGGAAGTCAGCGATTTTTACTCGTCAGACGAAGAAAAGAACGTCATCGAGATGAATCCCGTTATTATAAGATTCCTTTATGAAAACGGGAAAGCCGTAGCCGACGGAACGATCGTTCATAATTACCCTCATTGTTGGAGATGCAAACGCCCTCTTATTTACAAAGCTATGGACGCTTACTATTTCAACGTCGGTAAGATCAAAGACAAGCTCATTGAAAACAACGAAAAGATCAACTGGGTGCCCGAAACCGTAAAACACGGCAGATTCGGAAACTGGCTTGCGGGAGCAAGGGACTGGAACATATCCAGAAACAGATATTGGAGCACACCCATCCCGATCTGGACTTGTCTGGAATGCGGAGAACAAAAGGTGCTCGGAAGCATTGCCGAAATAAAAGAAGTTTCAGGAAAACAACTCGACAATCTTCACAGGCAATATATGGACGAGGTTACTTTCCCGTGTCCTAAGTGCGGCTCCGTTATGAAACGTGTTCCCGAAGTCCTCGACTGCTGGTTTGAGAGCGGAAGCGTTCCTTTTGCTTCAAAACATTATCCTTTTGAGAATAAAGAATGGTTTGAGGAACATTTCCCGTCCGATTTCGTCGTCGAGTACACCGGTCAGATCCGCTGCTGGTTTTATTACCTGCACGTTCTCGCCGCCGCGCTTTTCGACAGACCCGCTTTCAAATACTGCGTCGTTCACGGAACGATCCTGGCAAAAGACGGGAAAAAGTTATCCAAATCGTCCAAGAATTACACAGACCCCATGGAGCTCATGAAAAAGTTCGGAACCGACTCCTTCAGACTTTATCTATATCAGAGCGGCGCAATGCTCATCGGCGACCTGCTGTTTGATGAAGCAGGGATACTTGACGCCTATCAGGGTATCATTCTTCCCTACTGGAACGCTTGTAATTTCTTTATTTCTTACGCAAACATCGACGGATTCAAGCCGGATCACGAAATAGTCCCGTCGAGCGACAACGCCCTTGACAAATGGATCCTTGCAAAACTTTATGAAACTGAAAAAGCGATCACCTCAAGCATGGATTCCTACTCTGTCAACCGATACGTCGAGTATATCGTCTCACTGATCGACGGATTGACCAACTGGTATATCAGACGTTCAAGGCGGAGATTCTGGACAGCGGGAATGAACGAGGACAAAAAGAACGCGTATGAAACCCTGTATTACGTTCTGCTTAACCTGACAAAACTCTTCGCTCCCGCAGCTCCCATCGTATCTGAGATGATCTACAAGATCCTCACCGGCGAAGAGTCGGTTCATCTCGCCGACTGGCCTGCGATCCCTGAGGAATTCAGAAATGACGCGCTTGTCGCCGATATTGATCTTGTTCGTGAGATCATAACTCTTGCGCGCTCGGTCAGGCAAAAAAACAGAGTTAAAAACCGTCAGCCTCTCAGAACGCTCCGCGTTGCTCTTTCGGATCCCGAAAAATCCTCGAGAGTGTCGGTCTATTCATCCGTTATCGCTGAAGAACTGAACGTTAAAACGGTCGAAATACTTGACGACGTCGGAGACATTGCGACCGTTCAGTACGATCCCAATTTCAACGAGATCCGGAATTTGTATCCCGACCGCATCCCCGATATAATCAAATCCGTCAAATCCGGTAAATTCTCTTTCTCGGGCGATAAAGTCACACTTGAAATCAACGGAGTGAAAGAAGAGTTTTCCCAAAGCATTATCCTTGTCAAGTATAACGCGAAAGACGGTATGTTCGTTGCGAGCGGTTCAGGAATCGTAACTTCCCTCGACCTGACGGTCGACGAAGAACTGCGCCGCGAAGGAATCGCACGCGAAATAGTCAGAAACGTCCAGGACGCCCGTAAAAACGCCGGCCTTGAAATCATGGACAGAATAGTTTTGAAATTTGAAAAAGGGGCGATCCCCGAGGGTTGGAAGAATTACGTCACGACAGAAACGTTGTCGTCTCTCGGTGAAGTGACCGATCCGATTGCGACCGTTGATATTGATGAGGAATCACCTATCCGTATACTTATTTCAGCCGAATAAGCCGAAACTATGAGAGAGATTTTCAAACAGCTGTTCGGAAACGAACGGATAAAATCAACGCTCGGCGAATCGATCGAAAGAGGAACCGCATCGCACGCATACATTATCGAAGGACCGAAAGGCAGCGGAAAGCATACTCTCGCGACGCTCGCCGCGGCGGCTCTTTCCTGTGAAAACAGGTCTGACGCCGGATTTGCTCTTCCGTGCGGAGTATGCCCCGTATGCGGTAGGATCCTCAAGGGGATCTCGGCTGACGTCATTACCGTTTCAAAAGAAGATAAAGCCTCGATCGGCATCGGAAAGATCCGATCGATAAGAGAAGATCTTTACGTTACGCCTAACGATTCCGATAATAAGGTTTACGTTATCGAGGAGGCCGATCTTATGACTCCTCAGGCACAGAACGGTTTGCTCATATCTCTTGAAGAACCGCCTGCGTTCGTTACTTTCTTTCTTCTTACAGAGAATTCCGAAGCATTGCTCGAAACAGTAAAAAGCCGATCCGTCACTCTTCGTATGGAACTCTTTTCACCCGAAAAGATCAAAGAATTTCTTGTCGGTCATTCTTCATCGGCAATATCCGGTCCCGGATATAACGAACGTTTGATACGTGCCGTTGATCTTTCCAACGGCTCTCCCGGCGAGGCTAAACGTATCTTTTTAGAACGTGAAAACAATGAAAACGACGTCGTCGAAAACTCGAGATCTCTTGCAGCGCATCTGATATCGGGAAAAACGTCCGATGCCCTCGAATCCGTTGCGCCGTTTCTCTCGGGCGGGATCGAAACGTCAAGAAAAATGCTCACTGCCGTTTCATCTTACGTTGCCGCTATGATAAGATACAAAAAAGCACCCGCGACCGTTAACTCGAATTTACTTACGAGCGAGGAAAAAGAAACGTTAAGATCCGTTTCACTGAAACGGATGATCAGCGTGTTTGATATGACAGTCGAAGCGCTCGAACTTGTTTCTTCAAACGTGACGCCGAAAACTGCCGTTTACGACCTGATCTTCAAATGCAGGAAATAAAAACACTTATCGCCGTCGGAACGACGGAAGAACGGAGACATTATGGACAAGATTCCAAATACAGCGGATCCCGCCGAAACAAATCCCGTTGAAGAAACGACAGAAGTTATCGGACTGAAATTCAACGGAAACGGAAAAGCGTATTATTTCTCACCCAACGGACACATTCTCAATAAAGGCGACGCCGCGATAGTTGAAACTGCTCGCGGAATCGAATTCGGGTACGTTACCATTCCCAATACTCGCGTCTCCTCTTCTGAGATCGTTCCTCCTTTAAGAAACGTTTTGCGCACAGCTGACGATTCGGATATCGTTCAGCACGAAAAAAACGTTGAACTGGAGAAGGAAGCTCTTGAAGTATGCAGGAAAAAAATCGAAGAGCACGAGTTGACAATGAAACTCATAAGCGCGGAATATACGCACGACCGCTCGAAACTGACGTTTTATTTCACTGCTGAAGTAAGAGTGGATTTCAGAGAACTCGTCAAAGATCTCGCTTCAGTATTCAGAACAAGGATTGAACTGCGCCAGATCGGGATACGCGACGAGGCAAAAATGCTCGGCGGTATCGGAATATGCGGCAGACCTTTCTGCTGTTCTTCTTTCCTCAGCGATTTTGCTCAGGTATCCATTAAAATGGCAAAAGAACAAAATCTGTCGCTGAATTCCGCAAAGATATCGGGCACGTGCGGACGATTGATGTGCTGCCTCCGTTATGAACATGAGAACTATGAAGCCGGGATAAAAAAGACGCCGAAAGTCGATGCGAAAGTCATAACTCCCGACGGTGAAGGTACAGTCACCGAGTCAAGTCCTCTCACCGGTCTCGTTAAAGTCAAAATAGCAACTCAAAGCGGAGAAATCGTTAAAGTATACGACAGAGACGATCTGACCGTAGTGAAACAAAATTCCAAATAATTTCATCGAAAGTATTTATTTTTCGGAAGATGTATGATACAATTGTTTCGTAAATCTGAAAGGAGGTTTATGAGATGGCATACAAGATTACAGATGAGTGCATCGCTTGCGGAGCTTGCGCGGCGGAGTGCCCCGTCGGTTGCATTTCCGAAGCGGGGGATAAATTTGAGATCAACCCCGAGGAATGCCTCGAATGCGGAGCATGTGCGGGCGTTTGCCCTGTCGGCGCTCCCGTTCAGGATGCCTGAACGGTAATTAAATCGATAATAAAAGCGGAGGGGTCTCATTCCACTTCGCTTTTATTATTACGGAGGTAAAAAATGAACGAGATACCTCACAAAAAAAGGAAACCTTCATTTGATCCTCGATCGGAAAGGGCCGATGAGATAAACGAGGATCTTACTCTGATCAGTTTGAAAGACGGCCTGCTTTTCGGAACAGACTCTTATCTGCTCGCCGCTTTTACAAGATCCTACCCCAAAGGCGTCGCCGCCGATCTCGGCGCTGGATGCGGCGTCATTTCCCTTCTATGCGCTCAGAAAAACAAATATTCGCGTATTGTATCCGTAGAAATCAGTGAGACGACCGCTTCAATATGCAAACGCAATACCGAACTGAACGGTCTTTCAGAACGTATAGACGTAATTCGCGCAGACGTACGGCAGGTGCGCTCCGATGACCTTGGCGGGCAAGTCGACGCCGTTTTTTCAAACCCACCATATATGATCCCCGGGACCGGAAAAGAAAACGATAATAACGAACTCAACGCTGCGCGAAGAGAATTGAACGGAAATATCCGTGACTTTTGCTTATCCGCATCAAGGATTCTTAAATACGGGGGGACCTTCACCGTAGTATGGCGTCCGGAGCGCCTTTGCGATCTGTTATGCGCTATGAGAGACGTGAAGATCGAACCGAAAAGAGCGGTATTCGTTCATCCTTTTCACGATTCGCCGCCTTCACTCGTTCTGGTCGAAGGAAAATCCGGCGCGGCTCCGGGACTGATCTTCTCCCGCCCGCTCGTAATATATGAAAACCGCGGCGACGGTAAATATACTTCCGACGCCGAAAAAATATATGAAACGTTCTCGGCCGAACATCTCTTCAACAAAACCGAGTAGATACGGAGAACCGCTGAAATGAGTGAACACGCTGAAAAAAACGCTGTAATAAAACGTGCTCTTTATCTCGTCGCTACTCCGATCGGCAATATGAGCGATATAACGGATAGAGCCGTTAAGGTACTCTCCGAAGTCGATTTTATTGCCGCTGAGGACACAAGGAAAACCGGTCTTCTTTTGAGGCGTATCGGCGTATCTTCAGAGCTTGTATCATACTACGACCACAACAAAGAAGAAAAGGGTCCGAAGATAATCGAACGGATCAAAAACGGTGAAAACTGCGCCGTCGTTACAGACGCGGGAACTCCGGCGGTAAGCGATCCGGGCGAAGATCTTGTAAAACTTGCGATAGAGAACGGGATCACCGTAATATCCGTTCCCGGCGCATGCGCAGCAATCGCCGCCCTTACCGTTTCCGGTATGCCTACGGGACGATTCGCATTTGAAGGTTTTTTACCGACGGATAACAAAAAAAGACAGGCAAGGCTCGAAGAATTATCTCACGAGAGCCGTACTTTGATCCTTTACGAGGCGCCACACAGGATCAAAAAGACTTTATCGGATCTGCTTACTTCTCTCGGTGACCGCAAAATCAGCCTTTGCAGAGAATTGACGAAACTTAACGAAGAAATAATCAGGACGAATCTCTCGGGAGCGGTTGAATACTATACCGACAAAGAGCCGAGAGGCGAATACGTAATTGTTTTAGAAGGCAGAATTCCCGAGAAGAAAACTGATTTCCCCGAAGACGTTACCGAACACGTCGACAGCCTTATCTCAACGGGGCTTTCCCGCATGGACGCGATCAAAGCCGCCGCAAAAGAGAGAGGCGTTCCGAAAAGTCGTATTTACGACGAATATACCGGGCGGAAACAATAATACGTTTGTTCTTTTCTTGTTTTAAGAGCAGAAATCTGTTATAATAATTATTTAGAATTCCAACGGAACGGAGAGATCATAATGAGGAAACTTTTTCAGGGCGGATCCGTCTTTGACAGTTCAAGCCGAACTTTCAAAAAAATGAATATGATCACCGACGGCGCTCTGATCGAGTCGCTGGTTCCCGACAGAGATCCGGAAGACTGTGAAGTCATCGACTGTACGGGAAAGTTCCTCGTTCCGGGACTCGTTGACGTTCACACGCACGGACGCTCGGGATATGATTTCATCAGCGCATCGGCGGAACAGATAGATCTGATGCGAAGGTCGTACGCAATGAAGGGTACGACGACCCTTATGGCTACCCTTGCTTCCGCTCCGCTTGACGGACTTTTCGCTGCAGCGGAAAGAATAAACGGGAATAGAACTCCTAAACCCGGAACAGCTTCGATCGCCGGTATCCATCTCGAGGGAAGATACCTAAACCCCGAAAAAAAAGGCGCGCACGCGCCCGAACTCCTTTCTTCTCCCGACGACGGCCAAATCAATACGCTGCTTGAACGAATGTGTCCTTTACCCATCCACGTCTCTGCTGCGCCTGAGCTTGACACTGAAGGAAGTTTTATCAATACGGTGACCTCGTTCGGAGCTACGTACGGAATAGCCCATACGAACGCAACGTATGAAGAAGCAACTGAAGCCGTAAGGCGCGGAGCGCGCTCGTTTACGCACACTTTCAACTGTATGAGACAGATACATCACAGGGAACCCGGATGCGCAGTATGTTCCCTTCTCAGCGACGAAGCGTACAGCGAATTCATCTGCGACGGCGAGCACGTAAGACCCGAGATGGTCGTTATGGCCTCTAAAATGAAACCGGCCGACCGTTTCGTTCTCGTCACCGATTCGATGGAAGCCGCCGGATGCACCGACGGTGAGTACTCGATCGGAGGACTTCCGGTAACTGTCAAAAACGGCAGGGCGACAACACACGACGGGGTTCTCGCCGGAAGCACGCTCGACCTATTCACTGCGCTTATAAACTATATGAAATTCACAGGCTTTACACTCGAAGAAGCGCTTCCCGCAGCGACTTCAAACCCTTCCGATATGGTGAAGATATCGGACGTATGCGGCAGACTTCTTCCCGGTTTACGAGCTGACTTCATAATTCTTGACAATAAAGAGGATCCGAATATTTCTGAGATCTACGCCGCGGGAGAAAAAGTTCCGCTCCAACGGTCTATCGAAAGGACAGAAAAATGAAAGAAAAATATTACATTACAACAGCTATCGCTTACGCGTCTGCAAAGCCTCACTTCGGAAATACGTACGAAGTCATCATGACGGACGCAGTTGCGAGATACAAAAGGCAAAGAGGATTCGACGTTTTCTTCTGTACCGGAACGGATGAACACGGTCTGAAGATCGAACAGAAAGCCGCCGCGGCATGTCTTGAGCCGAAAGAATACGTTGACCGTGTCGCCGCGACCGTCAAATCGATCTGGGACAGAATGAACACTTCTTACGACAGGTTCATTCGGACGACCGACGAAGACCATGAGAGAAACGTAAGACATATTTTCAAAAAACTCTACGATCAGGGAGATATTTACAAAAGCGAATACGAGGGTTGGTACTGCACGACGTGCGAGTCTTTCTTAACTGAAACTCAGCTGGTCGGAGGAAAATGTCCCGATTGCTCGTCGACGCCGAAAAGAGCAAAAGAAGAGGCGTATTATTTCAAGATGAGCAAATACGCCGACTGGCTCCTCAAATACTTTGAAGAACACCCTGATTTTGTGGAACCCGAAGCCAGAAAGAAAGAAATGATCAACAATTTCCTTTTGCCCGGTCTTCAGAATCTTTGCGTTTCAAGGACCAGTTTCAAATGGGGTATACCTGTCGATTTCGATCCCGGTCACGTAGTATACGTTTGGCTGGACGCCCTGACGAACTATATCAGCGCAGTAGGATACGACGCCGGACTTGACGAACAGCCCGATTCTTATAAGAAATACTGGCCAGCCGACGTCCACGTTATAGGCAAGGATATCATGAGATTCCACTCGATCTACTGGCCTATTTTCCTCAAAGCCCTCGGCGTACCGCTTCCCAAGAAGATCTTCGGCCATCCCTGGTTTAATTTCGGAGAGGACAAAATGTCCAAGTCCAAGGGAAACGTCGTTTATGCCGACGAGCTCGCGGACGTCTTCGGAACGGACGGCGTCAGATATTACGCGCTTTCAGAGATGCCGTACCTCAATGACGGTTCTATCACGTACGAATCTGTCATCGGAAGATATAATACCGACCTTGCTAACAACCTGGGCAATCTTGTAAGCAGAACTGTCGCAATGACTAAAAAATACTTTGACGGTATCATCCCCGCTCCCGTCGGTTCCGAACCCGTCGACGACGATCTCAGGTCTGTCGTTTCCTCCTCCGTCGACGCTTTCATCGGGAATATGGATTCATTCCATATCTCCGACGCTCTTTCTGAAGTATTCTCGATGCTGAGAAGAGCGAACAAGTACATTGACGAAACTACGCCGTGGGTCCTTGCGAAAGACGAGAGCAAAAAGGAGCGGCTCGGAACCGTTCTTTACAACCTATTGGAATCTATCCGGATCGCGGCTATTCTGCTTTACTCCGCTATCCCCGAATCCGCTGAGGCGATCTTCACTCAGATCGGATCCGACGTCAGGGATTTTGAAACTGCGAAGTCTTTCGGCTCACTTGTTCCCGGCGGAAAGGTCGCCGACGGCGCTCCGCTGTTCTCTAGGATCGACGAAAAGGGGTTCTTTGAAGAAGTAGCAAAAAAAGCCGAACAAAAAAAAGCCGAAGCCAAAAAAGCACAAATAGAAGAAATCAAAGAACCGCCTGAAAAACTCCCGTCGATCAATATCGACCGGTTTTTTGAAACGGAACTCCGGACCGCGAAAGTCATTGATTGCGAACCGGTTCCCAAAGCTAAAAAGCTCCTTAAACTGAAACTGGATCTCGGATACGAGACGCGCCAGGTAGTCTCCGGTATTGCGAAATATTATAAACCTGAAGACCTCATCGGCAAAAAAGTGATCGTCGTCGCCAACCTTGAACCCGCCGTTCTTTGCGGCGTCGAATCTCAGGGGATGATCCTCGCCTCGGGTGAAGAGGAAGTCAGAGTAGTATTTCTCTCCGACGATACGCCTCTCGGAGAGAGGGTCAGGTAAGATGCGGCTGTTTGATACACACGCGCATTACGACGACCCGAAATACGATACCGAATATCCCGGAGGTGCAGACCGGGCAATAACCGAGTCACGTAAAGCCGGCGTTGAACGTATTATATGCGCCGGCACGAGGCCAGAGACAAATTCTTCCACACTTAAACTTGCGGAAGAATACGATTATATTTACGCCGCTGTGGGCATACATCCATCCGATATTAGATTTTTCGACCGGAAACACGACCAGACTCTGCTGAAAAAAACTGAAGAACAACTGGCACATCCGAAAGTAGTTGCCGTAGGTGAGATCGGTCTCGATTATCATTACGAAGAGACAGACCGCGAAAGGCAAAAGTTCTTCTTTGACAGTCAGATGAAGATCGCCGCGACACATTCTCTACCTGTCGTAATACACGACAGAGAGGCGCACGGGGATTCATTCGAAACCGTTCGCCGCTACCCTGAAGTCTCCGGCGTGTTTCACTGTTTTTCCGGAAGCGCGGAAATGAGCAAACAGCTTGTCAGACTGGGTTACTGCATTTCTTTCGGAGGAACGGTTACTTTCAAAAACGCGAAAGAAGTCAAGGAGGTCGCCGCAACTGTTCCCGACGATATGTTCCTTATTGAAACGGATGCTCCGTATCTTGCGCCTTCGCCGCATCGAGGCAAGATCAATCTGTCCGCTTATCTGCCTCTCGTTGTATATGCTCTTGCCGAAATAAGGGGAACGTCCCCCGAAGCAATCGCAGAACTTACGTATGAAAATGCAATGAGGGTTTTTAAACTCCGATAAAAAAGGCCACTTGCGTGGCTTTTTTTATTCTATATAAGGCGAGGCTTTTATAAACCTCCCCTTTTCCGAAGGGGGATCCGAGCACAGAGAATAAAGCTCGTCGGCTTTATTCTCAAGAGCGATCTGTTTTCGGTCGGAAACGCCGTTAAGGTCCGAAGGTTTCGTTATAAGTTCGATCGCAGGTCTGACGAGACTTGACAGATATTTTCTTCCTTTTTCGTTTGCGGCAAGCAGATACGTAAACGAAGGGGGAACGGTCAAATCTTTTTTACTCACGCCGAGCATTGAATAAAGCGCGGCTCGTCTGAGCCTTGAATCCGTATATTTTTTTGTCGACGCGGAAGAGCAAAAACTTTTATAAGAAGGAGAGTTCGCTGCGGCTTTGACAAGTCTGTTTCCTACCCCGCCCGACGCTTCGAATATCTCTTCAAAATCCGCCTCTCCGAAAAAACGGAAAAACAAAAAGGAGAGTTGATCAAATCTATCTGCCGAAGAAACAACGGCGGAAGAAGAGGAATATTCCGTAAATGCTTCGGGAACGATATATTCTTCCGCGGAAGACAACCCGGTTTCAGCAATAAGGCGCCTTATGTCCGACGCGCCGATTACTTTATCATCTCTTTTGACTGTTCCGTATAAAATTCCTTCACGCCCGGATTTTAAAACAGATTTTATATATTCTATCGCAAGTTTATCATTTTTTCCAATTTCATATCCGCCGCTCCTGTATGCTTCATCGATCGCTTTCGCAGCTCCGGTCTTAGGGTCAATTGTAAGCTCTTTCGATATTTTCAGAAAGTCCTCTGAAAGAGAATATGCCGCCGCTTTTTCGAGCCGTTCAACGCTCCCGCATTCAGAACCGAAAAAAAACGAATCCGCGCCGAGCGAAAGAGCCGTCGATACACCGCCTGACGCGTAGAATTCGACGCCGGATGCAGACCATGGGAAAGGAAGTTCAACGACAAGATCGACGCCGCACCTGACTGCCGCACGCGCTCTCGTATACTTGTCGAAAGCTGCCGGAAGCGAACGCTGTGTAAAATTTCCGCTCAAAACGGCCAGGACAACGTCGGAAGAACTTTTTGCAAGATCTATGACCTTTTTATGCCCGGAATGGAGTGGATCAAACTCACATATTACTGCACCAACTCCGCTCATAAATTGTTAATTCCTCCAAAACGGTAAATTATACTTGTAAATGATACTTGATTTAAGTATAATTATAGGAGATTTTTCAAGTTATGTCAAATTGCCGCTAACTGCGGCGGAATGGAGTTTTTTATGAAGGTTCTCGTAGTAAACGCTGGTTCCTCTTCACTGAAGTATCAACTTTTTGACACCGCAACCGAGTCAGTACTCGCAAAAGGTATATGCGAAAGGATCGGTATCGACGGTAAGATCGAATACAGACGCGGAGAAGACGGTGAAAAATTCAAAAAGGAACTCTCTCTTCTCGATCATTCCGTAGCCATGAGAACCGTAATCGATATTCTTACGAATTCAGAGGCGTCCGTAATTTCGGATATGAGCGAGATAGAAGCCGTAGGTCATCGTGTAGTCCACGGCGGACCTTATTTCTTCGAGAGCGTTCTGCTCACCGACGAAGTTCTGGCGAAACTTGAACTGTGCCGCAGTTTTGCTCCGCTTCACACCGGGGCCCACATAATGGGCATCAAAGGCTGTCTTGACGTTATGCCTGATAAACCGCAGGTTCTCGTTTTCGACACCGCTTTCCATCAGACCATGCCCCCGAAAGCCTATACTTTCGGCGTTTCTTACGACATGTTTGAGAAATACCACGTTCGCCGTTACGGTGCGCACGGAACGTCGCACAGATTCGTATCGCGCGAAATGATAAAGATCCTCGGCAAACCTGCCGAGGAAACGAAGATCATTACGTGTCACGTCGGAAACGGTTCCTCGATATCCGCAGTCAAAGGCGGAAAGATCCTCGACACGTCTATGGGCTTCACGCCTCTGGACGGTATCATCATGGGAACCCGCTGCGGTTCGATCGACCCCGCAGTCGTCACCTACATCATGGAAAAAGAAGGCTACAGCCCCGCCCAGATGGATGAGTATATGAACAAAAAATGCGGATTCCTCGGCCTTTCCGGTATCTCCTCAGACAGCCGTGACATAGAAGCCGCCGCCGAGAAAGGCGATAAACGCGCGATCCTCACTACGGACGTTATCGCATATCAGATCCAGAAATTTATAGGCGCGTACACTGCGGCAATGAACGGCATCGACGCGATAGTGTGGACAGCGGGAATGGGCGAAAACAACCCGAACCTCAGGTACAGAGTTTGTTCCGAGCTTTCCTATTTCGGGATCGAGATCGATGAGGAAGTAAACGCAAAAGCGCACCATCAGCCCGATATCGTCAAACTATCCACGGACAACTCTAAAGTTCAGGTTTACCTTATCCCCACGAACGAGGAGCTTATGATTGCTTCCGATACGGAAAATATCGTAAACAGCCTTAAATAACCGGAACAAGAAAACGGCCCGGCACTCACGTGCCGGGTCTTATTCTTTTATCAGCGCCGTTGATTGGAATTCCCATGACCTGCCGCTGTCCGTCGTCGAAATCCGTCCGAAGTTCGATCATATCGGGATGAAGCGTGATCTTTGTGTTATCGTCGAATCTGTAATTCTCGATCTGCTTTCTCTCACTTTCTCCCGGAACGATCTTCATATCGGCAAGTAGCCTGTATACTTCGTCTCTTTTAGATTCCCGACTATCCCTCATGATAGCTCCCTATTAAGAAAGAAACGTTAACCGGAAATTATTCTTCCCCGAAAGGTTCAAATAATTCCGGGAGGCGGTGAAGCTATCAGATATTTTATCGGGATCCCCTGTTCGGTAAATTTCTTTTCATACTCCGTCATAACGTTTGAAGTTCTTATCTCAGCTCTTACGGAGGGGGAATGAAGGTCGCGAGTCATATATTCAACGCCCCATCCCTCCGCGTCGAGAGAATCAAGTGTAAAATCAAATAGGCCGTCGTTATCAGTTTTTACGAATAATTTACCTTCACGGTCAAGAATAGAAGCATATTTTTTTAAATATGAGGGGTGAGTGAGACGGCGGGAAGCATACCCTTTTTTTGTCCAAGGATCACTGAAATTAAGGTAAATGCCCGCAAAAGAGTCATGAGGAGCATATTCGAGAAACTCCTCGGCTTTACCGACAAAAAATCTGACGTTACCGGAAAGTTCCCGGGGGATATCCCATCTTGTTCCTTTGAGGAGTATGCCGTCAGGCGTGATCCACTCCCCGTGATCGCCGAGTTTTCCGAGCCCTCTTGAGTGCGCGTACTTTTCTATTGCAATAAGAGCTACGTCCGGAACACGCTCTACGGCGATATAGCCGTACCCGGGTTCTTTGTTTGCCAGACCCGTAATAAAGTCTCCCTTTCCGCATCCGATCTCAAGACGAAGAGGTGTACCGGTTTCAAATCCTGCGGAGGACGGAAGATCATCCGTTTCTTCAGCGGAGATTATAAGAGAAGACAGATTCATAAGTCTGTTTTCTCCGTTTTTCTTTTTTCTGTTTCGCATACTTGATATATACTCCGGATTTTGGTAAAATATAGTCGAATTAATCCTAGAAACGTTATTATTATAGCACACTAACGCTATTCATTCCATACATTTCCTTTCGAAGGAGGGCGATCGCGTGAATAAGACGGAATATCTGATAGCGCTCGGAAGAGCGCTCATGCGAAGAGGAATGACTAAAGAAGCCGCCGAAACAAACATGAGGATCCTCTCTTTTTCCGTCAACGAAGAAAGACTGGTCGGAAGAAGTGACGACGACATCAAACACGAGATAGAACGTCTCGCCGACGGAGTAACTCTGGTTCTTTCCGGAAAATCATCTGAAAACGATCAGGTGCAAAGCACTGCAGACAAAGCGACGCCTTCGTATGTCCCCGGATCCGTTCTCCCGGAATACGTAAGTCCTGACAGTGTCATTCCGGTCGACTTTGACGCTGAAAACGTCCCAAGAGGCGACGATATAAACGAACTCGTCGGAAAAACGAAATCGCGGAGAATCAGAGACGAAAAACCCGTCCCTGCTACGCCGGGCGGGATCTCCGGGGCAAACGCAAAAGTCGGTTTATTCGCCGCATCATACGTTCTGACCGTTATTCTGCGCATTGTTTGCGTAGTTCTTTTGATCGCCGTTACGATCTCCGGTGTGGCTTTGTTTGCCGTCGGAATTGTGTACGGTATATCTCAGTTTTTCACCTTCAAAGGCGCCGCATACTTCGAAATGGGTCTCTCTTTCATTATCGGTGGCGTGTTCGTAGCATTAGGCGTTATGCTCTATAACTCGATAGGCAACTTTATTCCCAAACTCCAAAAATGGATCAAGAAAAGGATCCGAAACATCAAGGCCAGAATCAAAGACGCAAAGTACAGAATGGAGAAAAGGGGGCGAGGAGCATGAAACCTGCATCGATCATCGTTCTTATCATCGCCGCCCTTCTTGTAATATGCGGAATCGTTCTCTGCCTGATCGGCAGTTCCGAGGCAAAAAAAGACGGTATGGAACTCTTCCCGCAAATAAAAGACGGCGTGCCGTATATAAAGCAGGATTTTTCTGCTGAAAAGATCTCCAAGATCGAGTTTACGATAAGTAATGCGACGATAAACATAACGGGCGGAGAAATCGGATCCTACGTAGAATTCATTAATTATAATCCGAATCTGTACGATCTAGAAGTAACATCACAGGCGATCAGTTTCAATGAATCCGAAAACCTGGAATCTCTGTTCAACATTTGGGAAAACGGCTTCGGGTTCAAAGGTTACAGAAATCTTCTCAATCCGAACTCGCTGAAAGCGTCCGGCGATAAGACGATCAACGTTCATCTGGGAGATTCGTCGCTGATCTCTTCGCTTTCGGTCAAAGGCAGAAACGTCACTTTGAACATAAACAACGTTCAAATTAAAAAAGAGTTCAAAATCGACGCGGAATCGGTCCTTATCAACGCGAATAATTTCACTGCCGGTTCAGGAATATACGTTTATTCATCTAATTTCGACGGTGTTTTTGATTCGGTTGCCTGCGGACTATTGAAGACGGAAACAGATTCTGCAAAACTCACGTCTACGTCTTCGGATATCCGCCAGATAGACCTGAAAACTGAGACCGGTGCGATTGATATTGAAAACGTCTCTCGCGGTGAATCCGCAGAGTTTGACGTTACGACCGGATCCGGGACGATAACGATAGACGGAGAAATGATAGAGGGATCAAGTTATTCCGTCAGATCAAACTCAGAAGACAAACAGTTCACATACAAGATCAAGACGGGCTCTGCCAACGTGAATTACACGAACAAGGCGGAAGAAAAGCCCGAGGCAGAAACGGAATCCGAAACTGAAAACGTCGGTGGATAAAAAAAGCGGCGGTCATTTAAGACCGCCGCAAATTCATTTTATAAATATTTTTTCATCGTTTCAGTCGCATCGTCAGGATGCAGCGACGATGTAATGAGACATTTCACACCGAGTTCGGTAATGAGTTTATCGGTCTTAATCAGGAACTCGTCGAACGCCGCTGCATCGTTTTTACAGATCTTAAGAGCAGAATCTATGAAAAGATCGGAAACGTCATGATTACTCGCAAGGATCCCGGCAACAAAACCGTAAAGCGATTCGGCGTCAGATACTTTATACTGATCTGTATCGATCAGTCTGCACTGATATTTTATATCAAACCTGAGTTTATCGCCTTTTTCAATGCAAACGACGTCTCCGTTTGTTTCGGAGAGCGCCTTATGTACCATTTCTATCAGGGTTTTGGTTTTTCCGCTTCCTTTTACTCCGATGATAAGTTTGATCATATATATATCCTCCTCGCCGCGCAAAGCGGCATTATTTATTTGATCCTGTTTTCAAGTTCCGCGCGTTTTTCTTCATATCCGGGTTTGCCAAGAAGAGCGTACATATTATTCTTGTAAGCCTCAACACCGGGTTGATCGAACGGGTTGACGCCGAGCATATATCCGGACACAGCGCATGCCGTTTCGAAGAAATAAACGAGATGACCGAACGTCCGCTCGCTTCTGTCCTCGGCCTCAATAACGATATTCGGAACACCTCCGTCGTTGTGAGCAGCAAGAGTACCTTTCATAGCCATCTCATTGACGTAGGAAAGTCCCTTACCGGACAGGAAGTTCAAGGCGTCTATATTATTCGGATCGTCCGGAATGATTACTTCGTCGTTCGATTTACTGAAACTGATCACAGTTTCAAAGAGGAACCTTCTTCCCTGCTGTATGTACTGACCGAGAGAGTGCAGATCGGTCGAAAATACGACGGAAGCGGGATACAGTCCCTTATTGTCTTTTCCCTCGGACTCGCCGTAAAGCTGTTTCCACCATTCGGAAAACATCTGAAGAGCGGGTTCGTAAGAAACGAGGATCTCAGTCGTATATCCTTTGGAATAAAGAATATTGCGAAGAAGAGCGTACCTGATCGCAGCATTGTCGGATGCGGAAGAAACTGAGTACTCTTCCCTAGCCTCGGCTGCGCCTGCCATCATCTCGTCGGTATCGATACCCGCAACGGAGATCGGAAGAAGACCGACCGCTGTGAGAACGGAGTATCTGCCGCCGATATCGTCGGGAACGACGAACGTTTCGTATCCTTTGTTATCTGAAAATTCCTTGAGTTTCCCTCGTTTCCTGTCGGTCGTAACGAAAATCCTTTCGCGCGCACCGGCATCTCCGTACTTCTTTTCGAGAAGTTCGCGGAAGATCCTGAACGTTACGGCGGGTTCCGTCGTCGTGCCGGATTTGGAGATAACATTAATGCAAACGTCCTTTCCTTCGCAGATCGAAAGAACGTCCGAAAGCGCCGACGGGCTTATACAGTTGCCGGCGAAATAGATATCCGGGGTATCTTTTCTGAGATTATTGTAAAGCGGGCTTTTTACGAATTCGATCGCCGCTCTCGCGCCGAGGTACGATCCGCCTATACCGATAACGACGAAAACGTCGCAGGTCGAACGGATCTTTTCCGCCGCCTTTTTAATTCTTTGATATTCTTCTCTGTCGTAATTGACCGGAAGATCTACCCAGCCGAGGAAGTTCGAACCCGCGCCTGATCTTTCCTTTACGAGTTTATGAGCAGACTCCGCAAGATGAGCCGTTCTGCCCGGTTCTCCGTTCTTTGAAACGTCAATAAAGGAGGAAATGAATTTTTCGTTTAGTTTGATCGTCATGTCAGCCTTTTCTTTTCCTTCGCCGGATAAAATCCCGTGCGAACGGACGGAAAAACAGAATTTGCGGCATAAAACCGTATTTTCCCGACCGGTCAATTATATGATACAACATCGCGTCGTTTTTTTCAATAGCAAAAAACAAAATATCACTTTACCATCACAATAATTTCATTTCAAAAACAGCGACTTGATAATCCCTGACAAAACGTCAAAATATCCGACTCTTTCAACGCTCTCGGATACCGTGAGAGGCGCGCTCGAGATGACTTCTTCCCCCGAAAGGTATCTCACTTCTCCTACCTGATCTCCCGCCTTGACGGGAGCCTCAACGTCACTTTTGAAAAGATACTCCGGTGAGACTGTTCCCTGCTTTTGTTTAGGGAGCAGCATAACGATGGGAGGACAATTGACACCGGTAATATCCTTTTTCCCGCCCTTAACTTTTATTTCTCCTACTTTCCCGCCGTCGTTCCTGTAAAGTGTGTAATTAGCAAATCCCCAGTCAAGTAACTGCTTAGCAGCCTCATTCCTTGTGTCTCGCGTTTCGGACCCCATAATTACTGCTATCAAATGCATCCCGTTCCGTTCGGCCGTTGCGCTTATACAGAATTTTGCCTTTGAAGTCGAACCGGTTTTCAAACCGGTCGCGCCGCTGTAAAACCGTATCAATCTGTTTGTATTTGTCAGCCCGAACGAGCCGTTTCTTATCGAATCCATCCACGTTTTTGAAAATTCAAATATCTTTTCGTGTTTCATCAATTCGCGCGAAATAACTGCGATATCGTTCGCTGACATTACGTGATCAACGGTATCGTCGTCAAGGCCCGTAACGTTTTCAAAACGTGAGTTTTTAAGCCCGAGCGATGCGCTTCTCTCGTTCATCATTGAAACGAACGCAGTCTCGCTCCCCGCTACCTTTTCAGCCAAAGCGACCGCAGCATCGTTTGCTGAAGCTATGACGACGCATTTGATCAATTCTTCAACACTCATTTGCTCTCCGGGCTCAAGAAACACCTGGGAGCCACCCATTGACGCCGCATATTCCGAGACCGATACCTGCTCGTCAAAACCGAGCGTACCGGAATCAACCGATTCCATTACAAGAAGGAGCGTCATGACTTTCGTGACAGATGCAGGCGGCAAAGGTTCGTCCGCATTTTTTGAATAGAGGACCGTTCCCGTCGACGCTTCCATCAGGACCGCGCTCTTTGCATTTACGTCGAAAGGTAATTCTTCCTCTGCAAAAACGCACACAGAAAGAGAAAAGATCATCATTATCGCGAAAAATAACGCTTCGATTTTAATTACTGTTCTCATCTCTTGATCTCCTTGTCCGTATTACGTTCAATTTATACTTGAACGGATCCGTTCTTATTACCGCGCTATTGACAAAGAAAGGATTGTATAGTAAAATTGGGTAGATTTGAACAGGAAGGTCGTATCTGTAACATGAGTGAAAAAAAAGAAGATAAAGTATATGAACTATTCTCGAACGTTGACGGTAAGTTTCTCGTTTACAGAGGACGTCCTCTCGTCCGTGAGGGTAACGTTATCTGCTACGGAAGTATGGATGAAAAGTACTTTCTTCAGATGCTCATTATGACTACTAAAAACGTAAACGGAAACGAAGTGCCCGATAAAATACTCATTCAGCTTCTTAACACGGATCGGTCTCTGCCTGATCACGAAAGAATAGTAAAGCAGGATATGAAGACCGGTTTCAATGAAGCAATGGACATCGGCACGATCTGGCTTGAGAGATACCTCTCAAACTGAAAAACGAAAACCCCGGTTCCACGGGGTTTTATTTTTTTGCAATTTTCAGTATTCGGTCTGCTGCTTCCTCCGTTTCATGCAAGGTATTAAAGAAACCGAAACTTATCCTTACGGCGCCGTCTTTTCCGGTCCCGAGCGTTTTATGAGCAAGCGGAGAACAGTGAAGTCCCGTTCTGACGCAAATACCGTTTTCATCAAGGAGCCTGCCGACTTTTGACGGAGAAACCCCTTCAATATTGAACAGAAATACTGCGCCGGGTTCACCGTCGCCGTAAACGACGATCCTGTTCGAACCTTTTAATCTATGATAAAGATCCAGCCAAAGCGATCTTTCCTTTTCACGCAGCTTTTCCGTCCCAAGTTTTTTCACCCAACGTATACCTGCAAGCAATCCCGCAGCGCCGTGAGCGTTGACCGTCCCCGCTTCAAAGCGTTCCGGAAGTACGTACGGCATCCCCCGATCCTCGGAATCAACGCCCGAACCTCCCTCGATCAAAGTACCGAATTCGGAAATTCCGGCTGATGAAGATTTTGAAAAAACCATAAGACCGGTCCCCATCGGGCCGTACAGACCTTTATGACCGGGCATACAAAGTACCGAGATATTCATATCCTCGACGTCAACGTTAAAATGTCCGGCGCTTTGCGAAGCGTCGACAATAAAAACGCTTCCCGTCTTTCTGCAGATCTTTCCGATTTCAGAAACGGGAAGCCTGACGTTGCAAACGTTTGAAGAATGATTTACAATAACGACACTGTTTCCGGGTTCGATCTTTTCAAGAATATCGGAAACCGTTTTATCAGTGTCTCCGCAGTATGAACCGTAAACTTCCGTTCTGCATAAACCGGCATCGTTCAATGCGAGAGCCGGCCGTCTTACGGAATTATGCTCGAGATCGGAAAACAGGATCTTGCAGCCTTTTCGCGCGGCGCCTTTGATCGCATAATTCAACCCCTGAGTTGCCGAAGAGGTCAGAACAACGTTTTGAGGTTCGGCGCCGAAAAGCTCCGCCGCTTCTTCCCTGAGTGCATAAACGGCAGATGATGCGGCGGCTGCGGCTGAATGAGAACCACGTCCGGGGTTCCCGAACGGTACCGTAAGCGAACGTTTAACGGCTTCGGTAACCGATCGCGGTTTCGGCCAAGTCGTCGCCGCATTGTCAAAATAGATCACGTCTTATTCCTTTCGGGAACGTCAGATACCTCCCGACAATATCTCGCCGTATGAGATCCCCCGGGCGTCAAGTTTGTTTTTAATCCAATCTGCAGACTCGCAATCGAACGAAACGCCCCATCCGCATCCTTTTGACGTGACAGACGGATCGACTGATACGACTCGGACTTTTACACCCGTTTTTTTAAGATATCTTGTCGCCTTTGAGGCTGCAGTCTGAGACCTGAACGTCAAAATGCAGTCTTTCATTTCGGTATCCTCCGTTTTAACGTTTTCAATTTCATATTATGATAAGACTTTTGTATTGACACAAAGCAATATATTGACTGATATGTCATTTAATGATACAATATATAGAGATTTATATATATGCGGAGGTATCGGTATGTCCGAAAGCAGAAACGTCTACAAAGTAACCGATACTAATTCGCGCGGCGACGGGATAATCAAAAAAGACGGTCGGGTTATTTTTGTCCCCGATTCTGTCGAAGGCGACGTGTGCAAAATTGAATTAATCGATAAAAAAAAGAACTATGCGGTTGCCCGGCTGGCGGAACTTGTCTCTCCGTCGCCATACAGGGTCACTCCCGACTGCCCTTATTACGAAACGTGCGGCGGGTGTTCCCTTCGCCACGTTTCATACGAAAAAGAAGAGGAGATAAAAAGAAAAATCGTTTGCTCCGCATTCAGGAGATTCGGCATCGACATCGGAGTTGAACGCGTCCTTTGTCCTTCACCCGATAATTACAGAAACAAGGTTTCTTTCAAGATCGACGGGCCCTTTACCGGGTTTTTCAGAGAAAAGACCAACAGTATCGTCCCTCTTGACGGCTCCGAATGTAAAACCGCTCCTGCCGTTTTCACACAAACGGCAAAAGAAATAGCGGAGTATCTGTTTTCGGAAGGGATCGCGGCGGAGGAGATCACGATTCGTTCTTCAACCGACGGACGTCTATCAGCAACAGTTTTCGTCGACGTGATTACGGATAATGTTCGAGACTTGATCAGATTTAAGGATAACGTCTCGTCCCTTACGGTAAAAAACAAAAAAACGATGGAAAGTATTCGTATATTCGGGGACGGAGGAATAAGAACCGACGCATTCGGTCTTTCCCTTTTCGTCTCCGACGAATCGTTCTTTCAAGTCAATTACGAGGGGGCTTCGCTTCTTTTCGGTGTTATCTCTTCCATATTTGACGGAATAAAATTTGATCTTTGCGCCGACCTGTTCTGCGGAACGGGCGTATGGGGGCTTGCTCTTGCGAAAAGATTTCCCGATAAACGATTCTACGGGATCGATCTGAATGAGACAGCAATCCGAGATGCAAAGAACAACGCTGAATATAACGGGATAACTAACATATCGTTCTATCGCGGCGACGCATCGTTGAAAACGGATGAAGGCGCGCCGGACGTCGTTATAGTCGACCCGCCGCGCGCGGGTCTGCGTCCCGTTATGATTAACGTTCTGAAAACCCTCTCGCCGAAAAACGTCGTATACGTTTCCTGCGACCCGTTCACCCTTGCCCGAGACGTCGAAAAATTTACCGAGTTCGGGTACGCAGTCAATAGCGTCAAACCAGTAAACTTATTTCCCCGAACGGAACATGTGGAGACGGTCACATTGATCACTCGTGCTGGGTAGAGTATACAAATATGAAGTGAAAGAGGAAATCCAATGAAATTTGAATTGAGAGAGCATCACAGAAATATATCCAATGATGACCTGATAGATGATGTAAAGAGAGTTGCCTCAATTATTGGAAAGAAAACTCTAACTCGTGACGAGTATAGTCAGTACGGGAAGTATGGTTCAAATACCTTTTTGCGCCGTTTTGGAAGCTGGAACACGGTATTAGAACTCTGCGACCTTGACGTTAATGTCTTTCAACGAGCGGCTGCACAAGGCGGACATAACTACTCAGCGGTTACCGACGAACAGCTAATAGAAGATTTGAATAAGGTTGCAGAAGTTTTAGGTTCTTCATCTTTCTCGAGTGGTGACTATCAAAAGTACGGAGAGTTTTCTCGAGCTACTTTTTTCCGTCGCTTCGGTACTTGGAATAACGCTCTTGAAAAGGCAGGGTTGATACCCTATAAACAAATACCAGGAAGAAAAATCTCTGACGAGCTTATCCTGCAGGAGATAGAACGTGTATGGATAAAGTTGGGAAGGCAACCGACAACGACAGACATTAAGAACGGCGTCTCGATATTCTCTCTAAATACATATGCCCGCCATTTTGGAAGTTGGAGAAATGCATTACGGACATTTGTTGAATATATCAATGGAGAGGAGGATTCTTCACACGAAGAGCCATTCTTTGAAGAGAATGAAGCATCGAATCGTATAGCCATCAATTATCCTGAATTGCCTTCTAAGCATAAAACTGCTCGAGAGCCTAATTTGCGACTAAAATTTTTGGTGATGCAAAGAGATAACTTCAAATGCTGTATGTGTGGTGCTTCCCCCGCCAAAGACCCATCTGTTAAACTGCATATTGACCACGTCCAACCATGGTCAAAGGGCGGAGAGACGGTCATGGATAATTTACAGACTCTATGCTCTAAGTGTAACCTTGGGAAAAGTGATATTCTTTGAAAGAAACATCAATACTATTGTTTCAAGTCATTAACACGATACATCAACTATACGTCGATAGTTGCGGCAACAGCGTAAATATGTGCCTTTTTATTCACGCCATTGTCCCAAGGCATGTGGAGACGGTATGCTGCTTGTACCACCAAAAGAAGGATTTCATCTCGGTGCCGTATGAGCCAAGAATTGTGGAGTAAGACATGAGATTTGACAACGCGTATTTTATTACTGGTACGGCCTATGCAGGCAAATCAACCATGGTAAAACTGCTTGCAGAGAAATATAACGGTATCCTGTGTGAAGAGAACTATCATGACCAGCTGTTGCC
>JAFRQK010000039.1 GCA_017428635.1 Clostridia bacterium
CTCCTCTGACATACAGAAGATCATCGTTCTCGATCGTTGCCGGATATCCGAACGCATTGCTGAGAGCAACCTCAAGTCCTCTCTCGCCGGGTACGCTGTTCGCAATGTGATCGCTGTCCGGGCAAAGCGTGCCGCTTCCGCCAAAGATGAAGTCGATCTTGCCGTGTGCGACACATCCGAGTTCGTCAAGTTTGTCGTCAATGTCTTCTTCCAGCGGGTCTGTTGCCGAGCCACCGCCGACGTTAAAACTGCCGGCTAAAATGATCGTTCTGCCCGTGCCGTTGACGTTATTATTTTCAAAAAGGAAGTAAACCGTTGAAGATCCCCCGTAGGCGATACATACATCATCCATAAACGTCCAGTCGCTGCCGAGTCCCGTCTCTTCCCTCAGCCACGCCTCGATCGACGCGTCCGAGAGCAGATTTCCGGTAAATCCGACGTCGTATGCGTATTCCCAATTGTTAACGAACGACGCATTCTGAGCATCCGCCGGCCAGTCTTCGCGGCACATCCCGAGGAACCCGCCGGACAAGCCGTCATTCTTATACCCCAGAAAATACGCGGCAGACATATTCTGTAAATGAATAAGGATCGTTTTGTCGCACGTTTCCCCGGTGGCGGGATCGGTGAACGTAACCGCGGCGTCGACAAAAACGCTGTTCCCGCTGGTCATTCCGTTGAATATATTTTTGATCCTGGTGAACTCAGCGGAGGATACGGACGCAGTATATCCGAAAACGTCCGTCAGAACGTCGGTGAACTCGCCGGCGTTCAGCATCGTCGCGAATACCAGATCGAGTCCGTCGTACTCGCTGCATTTGATGTCGTCGAAAACTTCATCGATCGCGTCTGAAAGCGATTTGAAGTATTCCCGCGCGGCGTCGACGAAGAGGTAGAGCGCCTTACAAACGTCGCTGTCGGCAGTCCCGTTCTTTACGGCCGTTTTGACGTAAGTCATGGGCGAGTAGCTGATAACGGTACCGTTGTAAGTCAGAACGATCTGTTCGGTCAGATCGACGGTGTTGAGACCGTTGATCGACACGCAACATCTCGGCGTACCGTCCGCGTAGGGTTTTCCTTCTGCATACGTGACGTTCGCCCACGGTTCTCCGCCGACGGTGGCGGAGACGCCCTCGGCGCTCGAAACGCCTTTGAGATAGAATTTCAGTACCGTCCGTGATTCAAGAGACAGCGATACGGACGCTTTCGTTACGGGAGCGACATAAGTCGTGCTCGCCTTGAATCCGCTGAGATCGGCGTTGAACGATCCGACTGCGGCGACCGCTTCGCCGTATTCGCCGTATCCCGAAATATCGATCGCATCGCTCGCGGTGTCGCGGAAACGCTGCTGCGCGTAATATCCGTACGCAACCAGAGCGCTGCAGACCGTCTTCAGTTTGGCGTCGGATGCCGGATCGTCCAGCACGGCGTCGCAGTAATCCTTGACGCAGTACGTTATGGATTGGATCTCTCCGCCCGAGGCGTCGCAGACTTTGAAGATCGCCGGTTTTGTAAGCTCGTTGGCGGCGAAGGAAGCCACCGTGAACACGTATTTGCAGTCGGAGACCGAAGAGGCGTTGTTGAAGGCGCCCGTCGTAAAGGTCTCGCCGCCGTCATCGGAATATTTAACGTAACAGCCGTTCGCCACCATATCGGCGGTGACGTTGTTCACGTAGATCCTGATATCTATGCTGTCGCTCAGGACGAGAGATCCGGAGCAGACGACGTTCTGCGCGAGAGGTTCGGTCTCGTTATCCGTGTAGGAGTCTCCGCATCTCGAGCACTCGTGGAGCGTGTATCCGCCCGCGGTGTACGTCGCGGGGACCACGGTCGCGGAGTAGTTATGGCCGAGCGGGTCGGTCGGACGCGTCGTCGTCTCGGTACATCTCGAACAGTAGCCGGTCTCGACGCCGCCCGTCGTGCATCCCGCGGGGGTCGTCTCGGTCCAGTTTGTGAAGTCGTGGCCGAGCGGGCCGGTCTGAGAGTCGATATACCAATCGTTACATCTCGAGCAGACGTGAGTCGTATATCCGCCTCCGGTGCAGGTCGCCGGCGTCACGGTCGGGACGTAATTGTGGCCGAGCGGGTCGGTCGGTCTGGTCGTCGTCGCGGTACATCTCGAGCAGTAGCCTGTCTCGACGCCGCCCGTCGTGCAGTCTGCGGGAGTCGTCTCGGTCCAGTTCGTAAAGTTGTGGCCGAGCGCCGGGGTCTCCGTGTCGGTGTACGAATCGTTGCATCTAGAGCAGACGTAAGTCGTATATCCGCCCGTCGTGCAGGTCGCCTGAGTTACGTTCGGGACGTAATTGTGACCGAGCGCGCTCGTAGGACGCGTCGTCGTCGCGGTACATCTCGAGCAGTAACCGGTCTCGACGCCGCCCGTCGTGCATCCCGCGGGGGTAGTCTCGGTCCAGTTCGTAAAGTTGTGGCCGAGCGCCGGGGTCTCGTCGGCAGTATAACTGTCGCCGCATCCGGCGCAGGTATAAGTCGTATAGCCCGCGGTCGTACAGGTCGCCGGCGTCACGACAGGGGTATAGCTGTGCGTATGCGTTCCCTGCGGGTCGTCCACCTTGACCGAGAAGTAGTAGAACGTGTCGCCCGAGTTGAACATCAGTCCGATCCTTCCGTCTATGACCGATCTGTTCCTCGTATTGGCGATGATCGGCTTTGAACCGCCTCCGACCGCGTTTCCGTTGCTTTTCTTAAGACTGATCCCCTCGGATCTTGTAAAATTGACGATACAGGTGAAATTTTTACCGTCATTTTTAGGCGAGGACCATATTCCGAGATATGTTGCGGTAGCGTAACTCTTAAGAATGAAAACATAGTAAGTTCCGTCCGAGCCCTGCGTCATGGCAAAACCGTCCGGACCCTGGTAACCGCTCGCGCCGTTTTTCTTGAGAAGGGTCGTCGGGATCAGCTGATTATACAGTTTATTTCCCTGGAGGTCATAGATCGCGTGATACGCGCCGGAATATTTCGTTACGGTCCCGTTCGGCTGGACGTTGGACGTGTAGATCACGTGGATCCTGTTCTGATCGTCGAGATACGAACAGCCGCTTTGCCCGTAATGAGAAACGCTCGCGACGTCGTTCACCTCACCTTGTATATATTTCGGTTCGCAGATCGTGACGTCCTGGAAGTTGGTGGAATCCGGGTTCGGCACGTGCATAATATAAAGCGCGTCCCAACCGTATCCTGTCGTCGAGAACGAACAGCCCAACGCCGCTCCGAGTTCGGCAAGCGGAGCGCATCTCTGGATGATCATCGTGAAGCCGCCGTTGCCGTCCGGATAACCGTTTATGTAGCAGCGTCTTGAAAAACGCTGGATCGTGCGGGTCGTCGTGTTGAACCTGTGAGTGTTGAGATTGTAGGTCCACCAGCAGATGTATCCGGGCGCTTCGCCGCCGTTCGTGACGAGATACATTTTCCCGTGCTCCGGGTCCAGTATCGGCTGCGAATAACCGTATCCGTGATCGAGGTACGGATCGGTGGTGTGATATCCGACGTCTTTCTTATGAGCCGTTTGCTGATCGGTGTTGATGTCAAACTCGTAAACCTCGAGCCAGCAGCTGTTGCGGGATGAATTCGTGCCCGCCTCGAAGGAGTCGTCAAGGTTGTTAGTGATTATCGTGACGTAAATGGTGTGGTCGCCGTCGAACAGAACGTTCGGGGCGCAGCTGCCGTTCGCCTGCGGACACTCGGCTGTAAGAAGAGTCTGGAATCCGCTCGCGCTGACCTTGATAAGGCAGAACGTGGCGACGCCTTTGACCCAGTTCGGGTGCGCGGAGGTAGCTTCCCCGGTGGCGTTGGTAATAAAGGTGGCATACGTTCCGTTCGTCGTACGGACGATCCTCGTCTCGTGGCCGCCGTGTGCGCCGACCTTATCGCCTACGGTGTACGGGAACTGAGAAACGTACGAAACGTCGATGTTCGTTCCCGATATGTTCGGGTTCGCCACACTCGTAAGTATGCCGATATTCGCGGGTATGGGATCCTGGTCCGCTGTGACCTGAGCGGATGCTCCGACCGCCATGATCGAAAGAAGCATCGCAAGGATCATAGTGATTGCCGTGATCTTTTTCATATTTACCTCACTTTCCGCCTTTGCGGATGATAAGTATTCCGTTCCGCGCTTTCGCCGGGACGTATTTTACGGCGCCGCCGTATGCTTATACACGGAAATTATAGCACATTGTCCTATAAAAAACAATATTATATCAAAAAATTTTACTTGTTGACCATACGGCGCGCGAAGAGAAAACAAAGCGGTCATTTTTCAACGCAAAAAAGATCAAAAAGGGGCGCGCCGCCCAAGCGACGCGCCCGACCGTTTTTTATCTTGCTCTGTATAGGAAAGTGACTGCCTGCCCTCTCGTGCATACGCTGCCCGGGGAGAAGGTCGTAGCCGTCGTTCCCGCCGTGATACCGTTCTCCGCCGCCCACAGCACGGCTTTACAGAAGTAATCTCGGCTCTTCACGTCGCGGAACGGATTCTTCGGTCCTTTGGGTTCGGGCTTGCCCGCGGCGCGCCAGAGGAACGTCACGATCTGTCCTCTCGTGCAGGGAGCGTCGGGCGAGAAAGCAGTCTCCGTCGTTCCCGTCGTGATGCCGTTTTCCGCCGCCCACAGCACGGCTTTACAGAAGTAGTCGCCGTCCTTCACGTCGCGGAACGGGTTATCCGACCCTTTGGGCTCGGGCTTGCCCGCGGCGCGCCAGAGGAACGTCACCACCTGACAGCGCGTACAGGGGGCGTTCGGCGAGAACGTCGTCCCCGACGTTCCCTCGGTGATACCGTTCTCCACCGCCCATCCCACGGGGAACGCGTAGAACGCGTCTTCGGGGACGTCGGTGAACCTGACAGCCGGGACCGCGGGGTTTTTCGCGCCGCAGCGCGAACACGCAGCCCCTTTGCCGTCCGTCCCGAAATCGTGACCCGGCGCGGCGACTTCGGCATCCGTATAACTATCGCCGCACTTCACGCAGGTATGAGTCGTAAATCCCTTTTCGGTGCAAGTCGGTTCGGTAATCGCCTCTATGTATTTGTGGCCCGTCGGCTCGACCGTTCTCGTCTCCTTTTCGCCGCATCTCGAACAGACGCGCTCCTCGGAGCCTCCCTCCGAGCACGTCGCGGGAGCGGTTACGGTCCACTCGCCGAGATCGTGACCGAGCGCCGGGATCTCGACGTCCTCGGAGTTGATCATCTCGGCGCATTCGGCGTCGGCGAAAAGCCGTCCGCATCCGTTGCATCGGAAGTGCGCCTTCACGCCGTCCGCCGTGCACGACGCGTCGGCGCCGGGGATCTCTTCCGCCGTATGAACGTGCGATTTCTTCGGGATCGCTCTTTCCTCAAAGTGAGCGGGATCGGTGAGGCAGACTCTTCTCTCAAGCCCTTCCCCGGTCTCGGTCGCAGGCGTTACCTCGGTCCACTGACCCCAGTCGTGACCCGCCGCCGGGACTTCCCTCTCTTCGCTCTCGCCGCAGCGGGAGCACGCGCGGCGCTCGACGCCCTTTTCCGTGCAGGTCGGGGCGATCGCCGTCCCCCACTCTCCGAAATCGTGACCGAGCGCGTCGGTCCGATCGTCCGCGTAAACGTCGCCGCAGCGCGAACAGGTATAAACGGAATATCCTCCCTCGGTACAGGTCGGACCGACCGTTTCCGTTACCTTATAGTCGTGACCGAGCGCGGCGACCGGTCTGACGTCGACCGCTCCGCATCTCGAACAGTTCCTCGTCTCGGAGCCTTCCGCGGTGCAGGTCGGAGCGGCCGTTTCGGTCCACTCCCCGAACTCGTGGCCGAGCGCCTCTCTGACCTCGGTCACTCGCCTCTCGCCGCAATCGACGCAGACGAGCGCCTTATATCCGTCCTCGGCGCACGTCGGTTCAGCCGTGACGACGCGGAAAAGGTGGCCGTCGTCGTCCGAGCAGCAGACGGGTGCGTCGAGCAGCGCCCCGTTCCCCTCGGCTTCGACCTTCACTTTTTCCCACTGCGCCCTCGTGCCCGCGAAATAAACGGCGCAAAGAGCGGCGCATCCTTCGAACGCGCCCGCGGCGATATCCGTCACTCCGGCGGGAACGCTCACTTTTTTCAGGGAGGAACAGCCCGAAAAAGTTCCCTCGCTGATCAAGGTCACCCCCGCGGGAACGGAGAACTCCGTCAGCGCGTTGCAGTTTTTGAAGGCACCCCCGCCGATCGACGTGACCGAATCGGCAAAAGTCGCACGCTCGAGGAGCACGCAGTCTTCAAACGCGCCTGCCCCGACGGCCGTGACGCTGTCCGGGACCGTGACTCCGGTGATATTGAGTCCTTTGAACGCGCCGTCTCCGATCTCCGTCACGACAAGTCCGTACTTCCGGGACGGGACGGCGATGACGCTGTCCTTCCCGGTGTACCCGGTGATCTTGAACGTTTTGTCTTCTTTCTTTACGCCCTTGAAGTATTTCGTTTCCGGCGGCTCGATCGGGATCTCCGGCAGCTCGCTGCCACCCGCGGCGTAAGCCGCTTCCAGGGAGAACACCCCGGCGGCAAAAACGACCGCCAAAACAAGTGATATTATCCGCTTCATCATTTTTTCTTTGCTTCTCCCTTGTCGCTGTTTTCCGAATTGAGTTTTGCATAAAGTTTTCTCTTTTTGTTCGCCTTGACGGCAAACGGAACGGTCAGGGCGGCGACAACGCCGACGCCCGCGCCGATGAACACGAGCGTATCAACCCACCCGGGAGTCCCCTCTCCGAACAGTACGCTCGTTCTTACGCGTTTATACGTCGAGGTGAGGCGAATCGCGCTCTCCCCCGCGTATCCGTCCGCTGCGGAAAGAGAGTTCCCGTCGGCGCCCGCTTCGATCCGGACGTTCTCGAGGCCGATCCTGCCGTCCGAGTAAAGGGCGGGTCCGTTTTCGTCAAATGCCGAAACGTTTGCGCCGTTCACCGAGAGAAGGTGCGACGCGCGGATCGCGCCCGCCGCCGTTAACTCGCATCCGGATACCGTGACGTCGACGCCCCGGACAGCGGTCTTCCCTTCAAGCGAGAGCTTCCCGCCGCAGAACGAGAGTTCCGCGCCGTCGGACCGGATCGCAGTATTCTCTCCCTTCACGGCGTAATCGCCGCCGAGAAAAAGGATCTTGTGATCTCTGTTCGTACCGTAAAAATACATCCCGCACTCGCCGCCCTCGGCGGTGAGTTTCCCGGTCCCCTTGAAAGTCACGGAACCGAGACACGATATCGCGTATCTGTTCGCCGTCACGCGGCAGTCGCCCTCGACGAATACGGTCGCGCCGGCGGGGAGTTTGATCCCGAAGTCGGCCGTCGTCGAAAGGTTGATGTCGGTGAGATACAAGACGTCGTTTATATTGTCCCAGCGGTACCCCTGCCCCGATTCGTTCTGCCTCACGTAACTGAGGTCGACCGTCTCGCCGAGCGCGGACGCGGGAAGCGCCGCGAAGACGAGGACGGCTGCGAAGATCAGCGATACCGCCGCAATGATCGTTTTTTTCATGGAATTACCCTTTTGTCTTCCCTTCTCTTCGCGCGATCAGCGCGGTCAGGGCGAGCAGAAAACGGAGCCCGAGCGCCGCGCAGAATGCGAAGGCGGAAATTTCAAAACCGAATGACGCCGACAGATCGGAGAAAAGCGCGCGCGCCGCGACGGCGACGACGAAGATCACCGCGGTGCCGATGAGGGGCGCCGCAAGATCGAGCGCCGTACCCCAGACCCCGGGCTCTTTCTTTTCCGCGAAACGGATCAGCAGGCGCAGCCCGCCGATCACGGCGACGATCGCCCAGATGATCGCGACCGTCACGGCGTAAACGGAGTACGTCTCGCCCACCCATTCAAGTTGTTCCGCGTTCTCGACGGTCCTGCCCGGAGATCTGCCGAACGAGAAATACAAGGTCAGCGCCGCGGCGATCCCGAGGACCGAGATCGCGCCTTCGATTATCGGATAAACAACTGTTTTTCCGCCGCCCCCGCGGGTTCCCCACACGGCGAAGACGACGCCCGCCGCGAGATATAATACGAATATGATTACCGACGCGGTCAATTCACTATCACGTCCTCAAGATCGCGCTTCGGTACGAAGTGGAGCCCCGCGTCGTCGCGGAAATATTTCGTGTCGCCGCGGACTACGGCGGAGATCAGCACCGATTCGTCCGGCGTGCCGAGCGCCATGATCAGGACCGGCGTGAGATTCTTCGGGATCGACAGAAAAGCCGATACGCCGCTCTTGTCGAACGAACCGATCATGCAGCTGCCGTAACCCGTCTCCGTCGCGCCGAGCGCGATCGCCTCGGCGGCGATGCCGACGTCGACCATCGACATCGGCGACACGGGCGACACGTCCGTATCGTGGCAGATCACGATATACGCCGTCGGGTGGTGGCCGTCCGGCGGGAGAGTCATATCGGTCAGGTAAGCCGCCCACTTCGTCAGCGAGGTCAGCCCTTCGACCTCGTCGTGCGCCGTGCAAAGGCGGTATTTAAGAGGCTGAAGATTACCGGCGGACGCCGAGAGGCGCGCCGTGTCGACGAGCTCGCGCAGGAGGTCCTCCTCCGCCGGGCGCGACTGGTCGTACGATCTGAAACTTCTCGTCCTGAGGACGAGAGCGCGAAGCGAATCGAATATCATAATATGCTCCGAAAAACAGAATACCGGCGCGAGAACGCGCCGGTATTATTTTAGCATATCGACCTGACCGTTGTCAAATCAGGCGTCCCCCGTTTTCGGGAATCAGCCTCCGAAAAGATCGCCCAGATCGCCGAGGTTGAATCCGCCGTCCTCGTCGTCCTCGTCGTCCCAGTCGTCGTC
>JAFRQK010000040.1 GCA_017428635.1 Clostridia bacterium
CATTCAGGTGTATAATCTTCTCGGACATAGTTTGTTTGCTCCTTTCGAATGTTTGTGTCGTAACTTCATTCTACCAGAGTTTGCAAACTATGTCTATTTCTATCCATTTTTGAATTTGCGCAATTTATTGTACCGCCGACCAGTGCGTACACTGATCGAACTATAATTTCTGCCGAAGGCAGAAATGCAAACGAATCTCCCGCGGGTCACCAAAGCGAAAATAATCCGAACTTGTTTCCTTTGCGAAACGGGTTCGGATTATTTTTTTATTTCGACTACGACAAAGAATACCACAGGCAGCGACACACGATACGGACTCGAAAAACAAGGAAAACAACCCCAAACAGGTCACAACAGACAAGGAGGTAAAGCAAATGGAACGGAAGATCAAAAGCTGCGAATTCAATCTGGACACTAACTGCGTGGAGGTCGAGTTCTCGGACGGCACGATGCTCGTCATCAACTGCGAAGCCGTCGAAGACGTATACGACATCGGCGTATTTGAACGCTCCGAACTGGACTGGCTCATCTACAACAACCCGCTGGAGTATGCCTA
The DNA here is from genome assembly GCA_017428635.1 of Clostridia bacterium. Classification (GTDB taxonomy): domain Bacteria; phylum Bacillota; class Clostridia; order Oscillospirales; family CAG-272; genus RUG11130. Next base: position 557 of record JAFRQK010000040.1, read on the forward strand.
CCACGTGCTCAACGGCAGCGTCCGCGACTATCTGAAGGGCAATCACGAACACCAATTGATGGATTAAACGAGAAAAATCGGGCGGGGTATGGTCCACATACCCCGCCACTTTTGCGCTCAGCCGCCCTGACGGCCTTGCGCCTGCTTCCATTCCGCGTACTTCCGCTGACCTTCCTCGCTTTCGTAGAAAGCGATCAGTTCCGGCAGAAGCATCCGCGCGATCGAATCGACCACGTGCTGCGGAATCTCGGCGTTTTCAGATTTGCTCCGGTCTAAGGTGTCGGTTTCGCCTCACCTCGTCGGGAGGTCATTTCTTTCTTCATCATACTGCCTCCGTTATTTGATGTACCGGGAAGTGTCGTACATTTCGGAGGCGTTTCGACCTGCCGAAGTTCCTCTGAAAACAGCATATCATATAGAACATACGTTTGCAATAATTATTTTCAAAATGTTGTTTTCTGAGGACGTTTAAGGGAGGATTTACGGACAATCCAAGCATAACGCTTAATGTTCAGCACGTTGAGCAATTCATGCAATTGTAACAATTTCAAGCTTAACTATCCGTTGCTTTGCTACAATGAATACAGAAAGGCAAAGAAGGTTTTTCTATGATTTACGGTTATGCAAGAGTATCAACGAAGGAACAAAACGAAGAACGGCAGATTATTGCTTTTCGGGATGCGGGCGCTGAACGTATCTACATTGATAAACAGTCTGGCAAGGATTTCGCTCGCCCGCAGTATCAAAGAATGATGAAAAGAATAAAAAAGAATTTATAATTTATCATTTTGCGGCCTGCGCGGGTAAAGATGCATATCCCAAATAATGGATGGACAAAGGGCGCTTTTCCTCCTCCGACGGCATCCTCTTTGGAGACGGGTGCAAGGATGCCCTCCACCCGCAACCTCTTGAAAATACTGCATTTTCAAGGAGGTCGTTATTTGTCCAGGAGGATGAAAACCTGCCGTTGAAGAAACCGGATGATTCGTTTACATTTTTGTAAGAAAGTCCAAAAACAGGAAATATCTGTTATAATAAATGTGTAAAAAAAGAGCGTTTCAACGAGAGCGAGGGATGCTTTGTGCGGAAAGAGAAACGGTTGAAAACACTGCGGCGTTATGCGCTGCCGGTACTGGTGCTGATTTTTATCGGCGCGGTGCTCCTGCTTTGCAGAGCGCGGGTGCAGACGGAATACCCGGTCCTGCAGCCGGCGGACGGCGTCGTGGACGCGCGGGAGGCGAATTTTGCCGACGAGGTCTATCACGTGATCAACGACTGGGACTTCTATCCCGGCACGCTGTATACGCCCGCAGATTTCGCAGATCCCGTTACTGCGCCGCGTCCCGATCAGGAGAATACGGAAGGTGCGGAGAAGGGCACCTGGCGGCTGGTGATCCTGGCGGAGCCCGATACCTATCTGACTCTGTGCCACTTTTCCGTCGATTTCAGTACCCGCATTTTTGTGAACGGGAAAGAAATGCGCAACATCGGCTTCGTTTCGGACGATCCCGACGAGGCAGTGCCGAAGGTGCGCTACCTGACGCTGCCGCTCTATACCGGCGAAAGCGGGCAGATCGAACTGGTCTATCAATTCTCGAACTACTGGCATAACGACGACAGCTTCATTCAAAGCACCGTGCTCTCGACGCCGGAGAATATCGACGAATACCAGCGCGGGCTGATCTTTTACTCCCTGCTGATCAGCAGCGGTCTGCTGTTTTTGATGTTTTATTTCCTGCTCTGCGCAGCGATCCAGAAGCGTTGGGAGTATGCGGCGCTTGGGCTGTGCTGCCTGGTGATCGCCCTGCGCAATCAGATGTTCTTTGGCGAGCATATGCTTTGGGCGGATTATGATTTCTTCCTGGAGTACCGCGTGCTCGTGCTGGACGTGTCGTGGATCCCGGCGTCTGCGCTGGCGCTGATCGCAGCCTTCTACCCGAAGAGCGCCGGCAAAACGACGCTTTGGCTGCTGGGCGGCGCGCTGTTGATCCTCACGGCGCTGCATTTTATCGTACCGATTCGGCAGCTCGTGCTGCTGTGCCATATCTGCTATTACGTCTGTGCGCCCTTCCTGCTGTGGCTTATTTACCGGCTTGCGCGCTATTTCCGAAAAGAGCGGAAGCCGGACGCGCTGGACTGGCTGACGCTCGGCGCGATCGGCCTGCTCTGCGTGACGCTGATCTGGGAAGGCCTGAACACCGGCAGCAATTCCGCAGTCAACCATTTCGGCGTGACGCCACTGGCGATGGTGATCTGCACACTGCTGCTCGCGGTCGTCATCAACGGCAGGATCCAGCGGCAGACCGCGCTGCTGCGGCAGGCAGAGGCGAGAAACGAGATGCTCGGCCAGGTCAACGCGATGAACAAGGACTTTCTGCGTATGGTGGCGCACGAACTGAAAACGCCGCTCACCGTCATTTCCGGTTACGCGCAGCTGTTAGACCGACAGATCGAGCGGCAGCAGCCCCCCGAGCAGGCGTCCGAGCGACTGAAAACCATCCGCAACGAGGCGGATCGGCTCAGCGAGATCGTGTCGCGGCTGATGGACTACACCTATGACAAGGCGGCCGACACCGATTTGAGCGCGGTGGACGCGGACGAGCTGTTGAGAGGCGCGGCGGCAGTGATGCGGCCGGTCTGCGCCAAGCGAAAAAACGAACTGCGGCTGGAAAGCGGCTTCCACGGAAAACTGCACGGCAATCTGGAGCTTCTTTTGCAGGTGCTTATCAATCTGATCGTCAACGCCACGCGTCACACGGAGGAGGGCGTCATCACCCTGAAAAGTGAGGACGCGGGCGACTTCGCCGCATTTTCCGTGACCGACACGGGCAGCGGCGTCGCGCCGGAGGCCGTGCCGCACATTTTTGAAAAGGGTTATACGACGACGGAAGGCAAGGGTCTCGGTCTTGCGATCTGCAAGGAGACCGTAGAGCTGCACAGCGGAACGCTGGAACTGGCCTGCACGGGGCCGGAGGGCAGTTGTTTCCGCTTTACCGTGCCGAAGGAGGTCGACGAATGAAAGAGACGATCCTGCTGGTGGAGGACAACCCCCACATTATGGAGATCAACCGCGAGGTGCTCGCTGGCGAGGGTTATCGGGTCCTGCAGGCAGCCGACGGCAAGACTTGCAGATCGCTGCTGGAAGAAACCGACGTGGATTTGATCGTGCTGGATATTATGCTGCCGGACGCCGACGGCCTTGCGCTGTGCGGAGAGATCAAGGCGCGGTATGATATACCGATCCTGTTCCTCTCCGCCCTGGGAGAGAACGCGCAGATCATTGAGGGACTGCGCGCAGGCGGCGACGACTATCTGCCAAAGCCCTACGACATCGGCGTGCTGGTGGCGCGGGTCGCGGCGCGGCTGCGCGCGGCGCAGCGCAAGAAACGCTTCGTGACGCAATACGGACTGCGGCTGGACACGGTTTCCATGCTCGCCTACGCCGACGGGCGTGACCTGCTGCTGACGCAGAAGGAATTTCTTCTGCTTCTGACGCTGCTGCAAAGCGGCGATCGGATGATCGGCAAGGACGAGCTGTACCAAACGGTCTGGGGCGTACCGCCGGGAGGCGATCACAGCGCGCTGTATACCACCGTCTCCCGCCTGAACAAAAAGCTGGACGGCACGGGAAACCGCGTGAACTACCACCGCGGCGAAGGATATATACTGGAAAAGGTTTGAGATACGAGAGATACAAGGAGGAAACGACATGAAAGCAAAACGCTTGTTCGCCCTTTTGCTGGCGCTCGTCATGCTGCTGACGCTGCTGCCGACGGCAGGTTGGGCGACCGAAGAAACGGAGGACGGCTCCGATCCCGCCATCACGGTGACGCGGGAGCTGCCCGAAGAACCGGAAGCGCCGGAAACGGCGGAACTCCAGCCGCTTTTGTCGGAGGACGAGGACATTCCCATCCCCGGCGCGGAGCGGAACGTCGTTGAAATCGACGACGATTTTGTCGCCGACCTTTCGGGACTGCAGGAGGACGAGGACGTCTGCGGCGATTTTGAGATCGTCTCGGAGCGCGAGCCGGACGGGGAACCCGTTCCGTCTGCCAGACGGCGCCTCGTCCGCAGCACCTACACGTTCAGCGGCAGCGGCACGAAGGCCGATCCGTGGCTGATCAGCTCCGAAGAAGATCTGGCGGGGCTCGCCGCGATGGTCAACGCGGGCAACTCCTTCTCCGACCAGTATTTCAAACTGACGGATGATATCACGATAACCGCCGAGAACTGGACGCCGATCGGCTGCGCGTGGGACATCACGTTTGCCGGAACGTTCCGGGGCTTTGAGCATACCATCTCCGGGCTTACCGTTACAAGCGAAGGAGACTACGTCGGCCTGTTCGGCTGCGTGACCGGCACGATCAATGCCCTGTACGTTTCCGACGCCGCGATCAGCGGCAACGACTACGTCGGCGGCATCGCGGGCTGCAACTACGGCTCGATCGAGAGCTGCACCTTCTCTGGTACGGTCTCGGGCGGCGACTACGTCGGCGGCATCGCGGGCTGCTCCGGCAAGGATGCGGTCGTCGCAAACTGCGACGTCAATGCGGAGATCACCAGCGTCGGCACCGGCTGCGGCGGCGTGGTCGGCTGGGCGAACAATATCGCCGGCGCCGGCAGCCACGACGAGTCGCTGAACTCCCCGGGCGCCGACGCCACGGGCGGCGGCCTCGTGGAGGAATGCACCTTTACCGGCACACTGACCGGCCGCAGCCCCTACGGCCTCGGCGTCGCGACCAGTGAGAACGGCACCATCACCATCACGGTCACGGCCAACGCCTTCGGCGGCATCGTCGGCTGGAACAACGGCTGCACCGTCAATTACTGCAACAACTACGGCACGGTGAACGGCGACGACTTCGCCGGCGGCATCGTCGGCGACAGCTGCAACGGCGGCGTGGTGAATGGCTGCGAGAACTACGGCACGGTGACCGGCTCCTCTATGCTCAACGGCGGCATCGCCGGACGCATCGCCGAGGGCAGCATCGATGGCTGCCTCAACTACGGCGCGGTCTCCGGCGGCGACTTCACCGCGGGCGTCGTCGGCGCGATCGACAAATACAGCAGCATTTCCGGCTGTTTCAGCATGCAGGAATCCACCGTCACGTCCGCGAACGGAAAGTACGTCGGCGGCGTGGTGGGCATCGCGAACTGCTACGTCTATAGCTGCGGCAACTACGGCAGCGTCACCGGCGCCTACGGCGTCGGCGGCGTCGTGGGCTGGACGACGCGGGATATCTACACCTGCGGCAACGTGGGCCCCGTGTACTGCACGAGCAGCGAGGGCCGTGTCGGCGGCGTCGTCGGCTGCAGCTACGGCCTCGTCGAAAACTGCGACAACGCCGGCAGTATCGACGGCGTCACGAACGTAGAAGGGGACGTCAAAGCGCCCGTTGTGGGCGGCGTCGGCGGCCACCTCTACGGGCCGATGAAGAACTGCACGAATACCGGCAGCGTTTCGGGCGGCATCAGCGTCGGCGGCGTTGCGGGCGGCGCACAAAGCACCGGTCTGATCAGCGGCTGCACCAACGAGGGCGCGGTCAGCGGCATATCGCAGACGGGCGGCATCATCGGTATAGCGTACTGCCTCGTCACCGACTGCGCCAACCTCGAAAACGGCACGGTAAACGGCAGCGGCGAGAGAATCGGCGGCGTCATCGGCTGCCTGGACGACGTGGGCAGAGCGGAACACATCCGCAACGAAGGCACGGTCACCGGCGGGCAATACGTCGGCGGCCTGATCGGTATGGCATTGTGTGAGGTCAGCGGACTGACCAACGACGGCAGCGTCAACGGCGGCGAATATACCGGCGGCATCGCCGGCTTCTGCAACGTCGTCAGCAACTGCATCAATCACGGCGCGGTCAAGAGTACGACAAACGATAAGGTCGGCGGCATCGTCGGCGCCTGCAACAGCAGCATTGCTTCCTGCACGAATACCGGTGCCGTTGAAGGCAAGGGAAGCACCGGCGGCATCGGCGGTGCAGTGAAAGGAGTCGTTACGGACTGCCAGAGCAGCGGCAGCGTCACAGGCCGCGATGAATACGCAGGCGGCATCATCGGCTACATAGGCAAAGGCACGGAGGTTTCCGGCTGCAGCAACACCGCAGCGGTCTCCGGTACGCAGTACGTGGGCGGCGTCGTCGGCTACACGTACGGCGAAGGCGGCGGCATCAGCAGCTGCCGGAACACGGCGGCGGTCACCGGCAGCGGGAACTATGTGGGCGGCGTCGTCGGTTCCACCAACGGCCCCGTGTCGAACTGTGAAAACAGCGCCGCGGTTTCCAGCACGGAGTTCGTCGGCGGCATCGCCGGTCTGGCGTCGGACACCGCGCCGATCGACCATTGCACCAACGCGAGCAACGCCGTCGTGACCGGCACGGGCAATCAAGTCGGCGGCATCGTGGGCGTCGGCACCGGCGCGGTGGATACCTGCGTCAACGAGGGCGCGATTATGGGCAAGGATTACGTCGGCGGCATCGCCGGCTTAATAGCCAGCGACAACGGCGTCGTCCGCAGCTGCTCGAACAAGGGAACTGTTTCAGGCACGGACTGCGTCGGCGGTCTGGTCGGCAGGGTCGGTCAGACTGCGGACGGAACGGACCCGAGCGGCCTGGTGGAAGCCAGTAAGAACACCGGCTCCGTGAGCGGCGCCGCTTCGGTCGGCGGCGCGGTCGGCGTCCTGCACGGCACGGTGCGCGACTGCGAGAACAACGGCGCGGTCACCGGCGGCGAACCCGGCATCGGCGGTATCGTGGGCTACTGCAAGCAGGGCGGAACCGTGACCGGCTGTAAGAACCTGAAAGCGATCACCGCCGGCTGGCAGCAGACGGCCGGCGTGGTCGGCGGCAACGAAGGCACGGTTACCGACTGCGTCAACGAAGGCGCAGTCGAAGCAGGAAACAACCCCTTCGTCGGCGGCATCGTGGGCAACAACGCAGCAAGCGGCACGATCAGCGGCTGCACCAACAAGGCGAAGATCTCCGGCGCCAGCAACAACAGCGGCGGCATCGCCGGCGCAAGTGACGGCACGATCAACGGCTGCTCCAACACGGGGGAGATCTCGAACACCGGAGGCAAGATCGGCGGCATCGTCGACAATAACAACGGAACTGTTTCCAACTGCGCCAACGCCGGACAGGTCAAGGGCAAGACCAGCGGCAATACGTACGCGGGCGGCATTGTGGGCTACAGCTCCGGCAACATTTCGGGCTGCACCAACGGCGCGCAGATCAACGCGGGCGAGGGCGTCGGCGGCATCGCGGGCTTCTTCTACGGCAGCAGCATCGACGGCTGCACCAACAACGGCACGGTCACCGCGCCCGCCGGCGTGGCGGGCGGCATCGTCGGCGCGATCAACAACAACAGCAGCGTGCTCAACTGCTCAAACAACGGCAACGTGAACGCCTCGGGCAAGAACGACGTCGGCGGCATCATCGGCCTCGCGCAGAAAAACAACACCGTCACGAACTGCGCTAACACCGCCTCCGTCACAGGCAACAACTGCGTCGGCGGCATTCTCGGTGAGAACGGCAGCAGCGGCACCTACTCGAAGCTCACCAACTCCGGCACGATCAGCGGCAATTTCGAGACCGGCGGCATCGCGGGTGACGCCACCGCCGTATTCTCCGACTGCCTGAACACCGGCAACGTCACGGGCACCGGAAACAGCACCGAACACGGTACGGGCGGCATCTGCGGCAGACTTGTCGGCGGCAGCGCCAAAGCCGAGCGGTGCAAGAACACCGGTTCGGTCTCGGGCACCTACTTCGTCGGCGGCATCGTCGGTATGGATAACGACGCTTCGCTTTACAACTGCCTGAACGAAGGCGCGATCTCCAGCCGCAACACCTCGGCGGGCGTCGCCCACGTCGGCGGCTGCGTGGGCTATATCCAGAACGCCACCGTTTATAAATGCGTCAACTACGCCAACGTCGGCTCCGGCACCAATATCAATCACGTCGGCGGCATCGCGGGCACCGGCGCGAAGATGCTCTTTGATTTCTGCCGGAACTATGCGACGATCACCGGCAGGCAGGAGATCGGCGGCATCGTCGGCTATACCACCCATATTGACAGCAGCGGAACCACGATCCAGCGCTGCATCAATACCGGTCACGTTTTCGCCTCCGGCGCAGACATTGGAGACGTGGGCGGCATCTGCGGCGAGGCGGACTTTCACACGACGATCAACGAATGCGCGAACAACAATCCCAACGCTCAGGTCAAGGCGGACACCGGCAAATACGGCGGCGGCATCGTCGGCCAGTTGCGTAACAGCACAGTCTCGAACTGCTATAACACCGGTTACGTTTTCGCAAAGGGAAGGCAGGGCGGCATCGTCGGCGAGATGAAATACACCTGCACGATGGCAACGTGCTTCAACAAAGCCGGCGGCGACCTGATCCCCGTCAACGGCTCAACATCGCCTTACCGCGGCGCGCTCGCGGGCACCTACGATAAGAACGCCACGACGTTGACCTATAACTACTATTCTTACTACTTGGGCCTGCCGCCTATGGGCAATGGAACGCAAGCAGCCACCGCAAGCTGGAATGAGCATTACGACTACTATATGTGGGACAACTTCGGCACCCAGTCGAACTTCAAGGGCTTCGACTTCAGTAACGTCTATATGATGCAGTCCGACCGTCCACGGCTCCGGATGGAGGGCGGCGTCGCCACCTACTCCAACACCGGCCCGACGACGCTCGCCGATCCGGTGCCGGAAACGATCCGCATCTATACCGTGGAGGATCTGGCGAACCTCCGCGACAACGTCAATTCCGGCACCGATTACAGCGGGACGACGATCTTCCTCGAGGCGGATCTGAATATGAACGGCGTCAACTGGACGCCCATCGGAACGGATTCGCATTACTTCAACGGTTTCTTCGAAGGTCAGGGACACACCGTCTACAATCTGACGGTCAACACCGGCAATTTGTGCGCAGGTCTGTTCGGCGTCAACGTCGGCACGATTCAGGATCTGGAGGTACACGGCTCCGTCACGACAACCAATACCTCAACGGGGTACGCGGGCGGCATTGTCGGCGCCAACGCCGGCGGCACCGTGAACTGCTGCGCGTTCTATGGCGACGTGAGGTGTACCACCACCGGCGCCCAAACCTTCACCGGCGGCATCGCGGGATTAATGAACACCGGCACGATCAGCAACTGCTTCCACGTCGGTGACGTAGAAGGCGCGGCAGCGAGCGGAGGTCTCGTCAGTTATCTCCTTGCCGGCACGTTGGAAAACTGCTTCCATTATTCCGGGCGGATCTCCGGCTCCAGCTATTCCGGGGGTATCGCCGCCATCTGCGGCGGCACGGTGAAGAACTGCTACGTTCTGTCCGGCACGACGGGCTCCCTCTTTGCTTCCGGCACCGGCACGAACTGCGCGTTCAAGTCTGCGGCGGAATTCAAGGATACCACGCTGGGACTCGGCAACTTTTGGCTCTGCGGCGGGGAGCATCCGGAACTCATCTACTTCTCATGGATGGCGACGCTGCAGCCCAACGGCGGCACGGGCAGCGCCGCGGCCTACGGCGTCCCGTTCTTCCGGGGGACGCTGCCTCCCTGCCCCTTCTACCGCGACGGCGGCTATACCTTCATCGGCTGGAACACCAAGGCGGACGGCACCGGCACGTGGTATGACGACTGCGGCTCGTTCGCAACCGACGAAACGCTGTACGCGCAGTGGCTGCAGGGGTGGAAGTATTACGGCTACGCCTCGCCAGCCGCCGAACTGTTTGATAACGATATCTGGTCTACCTATCACTGCCTCGCGATGGAGCGCGGCGAAACGGCAACGGTCAACTTCACGACGAACGACGCGGTACGGCCCTGTGCCATCGCCTTCTATACCGCCGATACTCCCAGCCCCATCCCGCCGAGCTGGCGTCTGGAGGCAAAGGTCCACGCTTCGGACGGCGACTGGACGGTACTGGGAGAAAGCGACGGCGGGTCGCTGTCCAATACGGATAAGGTCGTCTACGTCCGTCTGCCCAACGCGGGCGAAGACTTCTACAGCGCCTACCGCCTCGTCTTCCAAGGCCCGTCCGATTACGTCGGGCTCCTTGAGGCCTGGCTGCTGGTCTCCGACCCGGACGCGGACGTGCGCAAACCGCTGATCCTGCACAGCAACGATGCCGCAGATCAGACGAACGTGATCAACGCGAACAACGGCGACACGGTATCGCTCGGCAATCCCTTTACGTCGGATGGCAATTTCTTCCTCGGCTGGAACACCGCAGCAAACGGCTCCGGCAAATCTTACGCGAACTACGAACAGATCACCATCGACGGCGTGACCGATCTCTACGCGCAGTGGCTGGCCGGCACGCACTATCGGGACTATACCGCGCTGTTGGTCTACGACCAGTTCACCGAGCTGGTGAACGGCCTGCCGGCGAACGACTCGCAGTATCTGGGCTACAGTGGGGAGGAGTACGACAAGCTGCTCGACGACGACGTCAATACCAAGTGGTGCGGCAAGGTACGCAGCGCCGATGCGGAATGGTCGCTGGAATTCTCGACTGACGATTACGTGAAGCCCGTCGGCTACGTCCTCGTGACCGGCGACGACACCGCGGGCAGTTCCGGCCGCAACCCGAAGAACTGGACGCTCGAGGGTCTGAGCAAGGAAGGCACGTGGGTCATGCTGGACGGCATCCTGCAAGATAAGAGCCTGCCGGCTGCCAACCACGCCGAGATCTGCAGAAAGGTCTATAACGATCAGGAATACTGCAGGTTCCGCATCACCTTCCGGGGACTGGGCAGCGGCACGACCTTCCAGCTCTCCGAACTGTATCTGGTCACGAACGGCGACGCGCGCCAGCCCACTGTCACCTTCGACAGCCATGGCGGCACCGGTACGACGCCGAGCGTCAGCGGCAAGACGGAGTCTACCGTGCGTCTGCCCGAAAACGGCTTCACCCGCGAGGGCTATGATTTCGTCAGCTGGAATACCGCGAAGGACGGCTCCGGCGATCCTTACGATTCGGGCGAGTTGTTCCGCCTTTCCGGCGACACGACGCTGTACGCCCAGTGGGCGCAGAGGAGATACACTGTCAAGTTCCTCGACGAGAACGGCGAGACTCTCTATGAGACCACGACGACCTCCGGTATGATCCCGGTCTACAAAGGCGACGCGCCCACCAAGGAAGGCAACGCGGAATACTCCTACGCCTTCGCGGGCTGGACGCCCGTCATCGTGCCTGTGGATAAGAATACGGAGTACACGGTCGTCTTCAAGCAGGTCTCGAACACCTATGAGGAGCCGACGTGGGTCTGGAGCACCTCGCACGATTCCGCGACGGCGACCTTCGCCTGCATCAACGATCCGGACCGCGTGGAAGAGGTCCAGACGACCAACGTGACCTCGAAGACCACGGCTGCCACCTGCGAGGAAGACGGCAAGATCGAATACTTCGCGACCGTCTCCTTCCTGGGACAGAACTACGAGGGCAAGGATACCGTCGTCATTCCCAAGACCGGTCACGCTTACAAGTTCACCAAGTGGGAGTGGACGGGGACCGACTCCGCGAAGGCGATCTTCACCTGCGGCAACGATGAAAGCCACGTCAAGGAGATCGGAGCGACCATCACCAGCGCGACCACCGCGCCGACCTGCGAGGGCGCCGGCAAGACGATCTACACCGCGAAGGTCACCTTTGAGAATAAGACCTATAAAGACACGGTGACCGTACCGATCGACCCGACCGGCCACGCATACAAGTTTACCAAGTGGGAGTGGACGGGCACGGAGGCCGCGAAGGCAATCTTCACCTGCGGCAACGACGCAACGCACGTCAAGGAGATCGAAGCGACGATCACGAGCGAATATACCGCCCCGACCTGCGAGGGCGCGGGCAAGACCGTCTACACTGCAAAGGTCACGTTTGAGGACAAGACCTACACGGACAGCAAGACCGTGACCATTGACCCGACCGGCCACGCCTACGCGCTGACCGGCTGGTCGTGGGAAGGATATACGAAAGCGACCGCGACCTTCACCTGCGGCAACGACGCAAGCCACGTCAAGACCGTGGGCGCGACGATCACGAGCGTGCGCACCGAGCCGACCTGCACGGTTGCGGGCAAGATCGTCTACACCGCGACCGTCACCTTCGAGGGCAAGGAATATCAGGACGTCAAGACCGTAAAACTGGACCCGACCGGCCACAGTTACGGCGAGCCGACGTGGAACTGGGCGACCGATTACAAGACTGCGGAAGCGATCTTCGCCTGCCTGAGCGGCGACGACAAGCAGACGGTCAAGGCGACGGTCGTTCCCCTGACTGTGGAGCCGACCTGCACCCTGCCCGGCAAGATCACCTACACCGCGACGGTGACCTTTGAGGGCAAGACCTACGAAGATCACAGGGAAGTGACGATCCAGCCGCACGGCCACAGCTACGGCGCGCCGGTCTGGACGTGGGCGGACGATTACACGACCGCAAAGGCGACCTTCACCTGCACCGTCGATCCGGCGCACGTGGAGGAGGTCGAGGCGAAGATTACGAGCGAGCGCACAGATCCGACCTGCGAGGGAGCAGGCAAGATCGTCTACACCGCGAAGGTCACCTTCGAGGGCAAGGAGTTCAAGGACGTTAAGGCCGTGACCCTTGACCCCATCGGCCACGCCTACAGCCTGACCGGCTGGACGTGGACGGGCTACGCGAAGGCGACCGCGACCTTCACCTGCGGCAACGACGCGACGCACGTGAAGACCGTCGAAGCGACGATCACCTCCGAGCGCACCGAACCTACTGCGGACGACGACGGCAAGATCGTCTACACCGCGACAGTCACCTTTGAGGAAAAGACCTACAAGGATACGAAGACCGAGATCCTGCCCGCACTGGGCAGAGACTACGAACTGACCGGCTGGACGTGGGACGGCTATACCTCCGCAAAGGCGAACTTCACCGACAAGAACGGCAGCGGCGACATCTCCGTGGACGCGAAGATCACGAGCGTGCGCACCGAGCCGACCTGTGAGGCAGCGGGCAAGATCGTCTACACCGCGACGGTCACGCTGAACGAGAAGACCTACACGGATACCAAGACGGAAGTCCTTGACCCGATCGGCCATGCCTACAGTCTGACCGGCTGGACATGGGACGGCTATGAGAAGGCGACCGCGACTTTCAGTTGTGACAATGACGCAAGCCATATCGCCACCGTCGACGCGAAAATTACGAGCGAGCGCACCGAGCCGACCTGCGAAGGCGAGGGCAAGACCGTCTACACGGCGACCGTCACCTTCGAGGAAAAGACCTACACGGATACCAAGACCGAGACCCTCGACCCGCTCGGCCACGCTTACGCGCTGACCGGCTGGACTTGGGACGGCTGCGAGAAGGCGACCGCGACCTTCACCTGCGGCAACGACGCGAGCCACATCAAGACCGTCGAGGCGAAGATCACAAGCGAGCGCACCGAGCCGACCTGTGAAGGGGAGGGCAAGATCGTCTACACGGCGACCGTGACCTTTGAAGAGAAGACCTATACCGATACCAAGACCGAGACCCTCAAGCCCATCGGCCACGCCTACGCGCTGACCGACTGGACGTGGGACGGCTACGAGAAGGCGACCGCGACCTTCACCTGCGCAAACGACAAGACGCACGTGGTGGAAGTCGAGGCGACGATCACGAGCGAGCGCACCGAGCCGACCGCCGACGAAAACGGCAAGGTCGTCTACACCGCGACGGTCGAATTTGAAGAAAAGACCTACACGGATGAGAAAATCGAGATCCTCCCGGCGCTGGGCAGAGACTACGAACTGACCGGCTGGACGTGGGACGGCTATACCTCCGCAAAGGCGAACTTCACAGACAAGAACGGCAGCGGCGACATCTCCGTGGACGCGAAGATCACGAGCGTGCGCACGGAGCCGGCCTGTGAGGAAGAAGGCAAGGTCGTCTATACCGCAGAGGTCACTCTGAACGGCAAGACCTACACGGACAGCAAGACCGAAGCGCTTGATCCCATCGGCCACGCCTACGCGCTGACCGAGTGGACGTGGGACGGCTACGAGAAGGCGACCGCGACCTTCACCTGCGGCAACGACGCAAGCCACGTCGTGACCGTCGAAGCGGTGATCACGAGCGAGCGCACCGAGCCGACGGCTGACACGGACGGCAAGATCGTCTATACCGCGACGGTCGAATTCGAGGGCGAGACATATAAGGACGAGAAAACCGAAATTCTCCCCGCGCTCGGCCGCGAGTACGAAGTCAGCGAGTGGACGTGGGACGGCTTCACCGCCGCGACCGCGACCCTCACCGACAAGAACGGCAGCGGCACGATCACCGTCGAAGCGACGATCACGAGCGTGCGCACGGAGCCGACCTGCGAAGCAGACGGCAAGGCCGTCTACACCGCGACGGCTGCGGTCGGCGAGCAGACCTTCACCGATGAAAAGACCGAGATCCTGCCCGCGACCGGCCACAAGTGGGGCGCGCCCGTCTACGTCTGGGCGGAGGACGACAGCGCGGTCACCGCGACCCTCACCTGCCTGAACGACGCGAGCCATAAGATCACGGAAACGGTCAAGACCGAGTTCGTTCTGACGCAGTATTCGACCTACAAGACGGAAGGCAGGGGCGTCTACACGGCGACCTTTACGAACGAGCTGTTTACGACGCAGACGAAGGAGATCACGATCCCCGCGGTTGCCTGCGACGGCGGCGACACCTGCCCGGGCAAGCACTTCACGGATGAGCCGACGATCGATAGCTGGGCGCATATCCCGATCGACTGGGCGGTCGTCAACAAGATCACCTTCGGTACGAGCCCGACGACCTTCAGCCCGGACGACCCGTGCACGAGAGCGCAGTTTGTGACCTTCCTGTGGCGAACGATGGGCCAGCCCGAGCCGACGATCACGGACAATCCGTTCAAGGACGTCGCCGAGGACACCTACTATTACAAGGCGGTCCTGTGGGCTTCGGAGAACGGCATTACGCTCGGCACCTCTGAGACGACGTTCAGCCCGGACGAGGACTGCAACCGCGCGCAGATCGTTACCTTCCTGTGGCGGATGGAGGGCAAGCAGGAGCCTGCCTCCACGGAAACGGCGTTCACGGATATCCAGAGCGGCGCGTGGTACTACACGGCCGTCCTCTGGGCGGTGGAGAAGGAGATCACCGTCGGCACGAGCGAGACGACGTTCAGCCCGACTGACCTCTGCACCCGCGCGCAGTGCCTGGCATTCCTCTACAGAGAATTCGCCAAGTAAGAGAATACGGCAAAAGACCAACGGAGCTTATACGCTCCCTCATAAGAGACAGTGAAGGATGGAAACACTGTCATCCCAAAGCCACCACTTGCGGGCATCCGCAAGTGGTGGTCAGCCTGTCAAAAAACTATACAGACGCCCCTGTTTCTGGTATAATGAAAGAAACGGGGGTGTTTTTCATGGAGCAGTGGAAAAAGGACGGGCGAAAGGAAGTAGTGATGGTGGATTTGGAGGGATTGGTGCCGAAGGATC
>JAFRQK010000041.1 GCA_017428635.1 Clostridia bacterium
CAGGCACAGGCACAGGCACCGGAACGGGTACAGGCGCCGGATACTCTACCGCTCCGAAAACCGGTGATCCGATGATTATTATGTCGGCTATTGCGGTTGTTTCTGCAACCGGAGCATTTATTGTCAAAAAGCGCCGCAGTTAAGTTTCGGTTAAAACGTATAGGTTCTTGAAATATGTTAAACGCCGACTTGTCTCTTTAATAAGAAATGCTTTTCAAACAGAAAACACCGGGACCGCATTTTGATGTGATCCCGGTATTTTTTATGTTAAAAAATGTGTTCTGTAACTGTCATTGAGAATGTTCCGCTCTCGCGGAACTCTTTTTCATATTCTTTCGATCACTTTGTCGGCGAGCTCATCCGCCGTTTTGATCTTCCCGCCGCCGTCAACGAAGAGTTTTATACCGTCGTACCGTCTGAACCACGTGAGCTGCCTTTTCGCGTAGTTGCGTGTGTTTTTCTTTATCAGCTCGATAGCCTCGTCCCGTTCGATCTCCCCGCGGATCGTCGCCGCGGTCTCGCGGTAGCCGATCGCCTGCGCGGCGGTCGAGCCATCCGGCAGCTCGCCGCGTTCGAGAAGGCCTCTCACCTCGTCCTCGAGCCCGTACGCGAACATAGCGTCGACGCGCTTTTCGATCCTTTCGTAAAGCGTGGCCCTATCCTCAAAATCAAGAGTGACGACGGTCGCGTCGTAACGCGGAGCGGGCGCGAGCGCCTCTCTGTCCGCCTCCGTTTTCGTCTTTCCGGTCAGTCTGTATACCTCTATCGCCCTCACGACGCGCTTTACGTTGTTTTCGTGGATCTTTTCAGCCGCCTCGGGATCGATCTCCCGGAGCATCGCGTGAAGCGACGAGGGACCGTCCTCGCTCGCGATGCGGAACAGTTCCTCTCTTATCGCGGGATCCTCGCCCGCTTCAGAGAAAGAACCGATGAAGAGCAGGGAATCGAGATAAAGACCCGTCCCGCCTACGATCACAGGCGTCTTCCCGCGATCCGCAATATCCGCGATGACCCGGGAGGCGTCGTCGACGTAGTCGGCGGCCGAATAGTTCCTTCTCGGATCGCAGAAACCGATCATATGATGCGGTATCCAGCGCATTTCTTCGTCAGTCGGCGCGGCTGTCCCGATCTTCATCCCGCGGTAGATCTGCATCGAGTCGCACGATACGACCTCGCCGCCGAGCTCCTCGGCGAGCCTGACGCCTACCGCCGTCTTGCCCGACGCCGTCGGCCCCGCGACGGCAATTATTTTGATATTCTCACCCATAATTTGAGAACCTCTCTATACGATGAGCATCGCGTCTCCGAACGAGAAGAATCTGTATCTTTCCCTCACGGCTTCCCCGTATGCGGCGAGCATCCTCTCGCGTCCCGCGAACGCGGATACGAGCATCAGAAGCGTGCTCTCCGGCAGATGGAAATTCGTGATCAGGGCGTCCGTCGCGCGGAATTTATACCCGGGATAGATGAATATGCCCGTGTCTCCCGCGTAGGGCTTCACGATACCGTCCACATCCGCGACGCTCTCGAGCGTCCTGCACGACGTCGTGCCGACGGCGACTGTCCGTCCGCCCGCGGCGCGTCTTTCGTTGATGATCTTCGCAGCGTCTTCCGTGACGGATATGAACTCCGAGTGCATCACGTGATCGCCGATCCGCTCTTCCTTGACGGGGCGGAACGTGCCGAGTCCCACGTGGAGCGTGATCCTGACGATCGCTACGCCTTTTTTCTCTATTCTTTCGAGCAGTTCGTCGGTAAAATGAAGACCCGCCGTCGGCGCCGCCGCCGAACCCTCGGTCTTCGCGTAGACGGTCTGGTATCTCTCCGGATCGTCGAGTTTTTCTTTTATATACGGCGGCAGCGGGACAGTCCCGAGCCGGTGCAGAGCGGAGTAGACCGTGTCGCCCTCGTCGCCGGCGGTGAACTTCACCGTACGCGTGCCGCCCTCGCCGACGGAAAGAACGCGCGCCGACAGCACCCCGTCGCCGAAATCGAGCGTATCGCCCGGTCTCGCGCGCTTTCCGGGACCGGCGAGCGCCTCCCAGACGTCGTTTTCGGTCTGCTTCAGAAGAAGAAGCTCGACAGGCGAACCCGACTCGTCCGCCTCGACTCCTCCGCCGACCGCTTTGAGCGACCGCGTCCCGACGATCCTTGCCGGTATGACCCTCGTTTCGTTCACGACGAGCGTGTCGCCCGGATCGAGATATCCGATTATATCCGTGAACCTCTTGTGCCTGACACCGTCGCCGTTTCTGTCGACGACCATAAGCCGCGAGGAATCTCGCGGCTCGACGGGAGTCTGAGCGATCAGCTCCTCGGGCAGGTCGTACCTGAAATCCGACAGAAGCAGATCGGTTTTCGGCAATTCGTTTTTTATCATCGCGGGTACCCCGAAAAAAGGTCGCGCGGCGCCTGGGGAAGATCCCCTTGACAAGCGCCCGGCGGTGTGTTAATATATGTGTGATCAAAAAACTGAAAAAGCAAATATAATGGTAGAGGAGCGTTTCCGAAGAGTATTCCGGCAGCCGTGGCGCCGCATCGCCGTGGTGGCGGTCGGAGAAAGGCGAGAAACGCCGAAGACCCGCCGCCGTGCGGAGCGGAGAGTCTGGGACGCGCACCGAAAGGACGCGGACTGTCACCGGATCGATCCGGTGGAGGGCTATCTGTGAACGTGCTTTTCCGCACGTATATTATATTACACAGAGAGCCGGTTTTCAACCGGTTTTTGCTTTTTTCGAGGGAGGTACCAAAGTGGGCAGATTCAACAAAGAGATCGTATTCAGGGGAGCGGGGACCGCTCTCATCACTCCGATGAACAAAGACGGAGTCGACTACGACGCCTTCGGGAAGCTTATCGACGCTCAGATCGCGGGAGGAGTCGACGCGCTCGTCGTAGCGGGTACCACGGGCGAAGGCGCGACGCTTACGGACGAAGAGCACCGCGAGGTCATTAAGTTCTGCGTCGAGAAAACGGCGGGCAGAGTTCCGGTCGTGGCGGGTACGGGCTCCAACGACACCGCGTACGCGAACGACCTGTCACGATACGCTTGCGACGTCGGCGCGGACGCTCTCCTTCTCGTGACTCCCTATTACAACAAGACGTCCCCCCAGGGACTTATCCGTCATTTTCTGTCGACTGCTGAAGCGACGAACAAGCCGATCATCCTCTACAACGTTCCGTCGCGGACCGGTATCACCATACCGCTTTCCGTCTACCGCGAACTGGCGAAGCACGAGCGTATCGTCGCCGCAAAAGAGGCGTCGGGAAACATCAGCGCGATCGCAGAGGTCGCGGCCGAACTCTCGAGCGATCTCGCCCTTTACAGCGGCAACGACGACCAGATCGTTCCCGTTCTCTCGCTCGGCGGAATAGGCGTCATCTCCGTGCTTTCCAATATCATGCCTCGCGAAACGCACGAGATATGCGCGAAGTACGCCGCGGGCGACGTCGAGGGATCGCGCGACCTGCAGCTGAAACTTCTCAAACTCATCAACCTTCTTTTCGTCGAGACGAATCCGATCCCGATCAAAGAAGCGTGCGCGATGATGGGTATGTGCGAGAACGATATCCGTCTGCCGCTCTGCCGTATGGAAGAAGGACACAGAAAACAGCTCGAGGCAGAGATGAGGGCGCAGGGACTTATCTGAAAAAGCGAGGACGTTGAAATGGAAAAAATAAAGATCATTTTGTCCGGATGTTCGGGAAAACTCGGGTCCGCGATCGCGAAACGGGCGAAAGAGAGCGATAAATTCTCCGTCGTCTGCGGCGTCGACGTGAAACCGACCGAAGCGCCTTTTCCGGTTTACGCGTCGTTCGGAGAGGTAAAAGAAGAAGCGGACGTTCTGATCGACGCCTCGCATCATTCGACGACGCCGGATCTGCTCGAATACGCCGTCGCACACGTTCTTCCCGCCGTGATATGCACGACGGGTCACACCGAGGCGGAGGGGGAACTGATCAGGCGCGCCTCGGAGAGGATCCCGATCCTCAAATCGCGCAATATGTCCGTCGGCATCAACGTGCTCCTCGACCTTGTGAAACGCGCCGCCGCCTCGCTCGGCGACGGATACGACGTCGAGATCGTCGAGGCGCACCATAATTCGAAACTCGACGCTCCGAGCGGCACGGCGCTCATGCTTGCCGACGCCGTAAAGGAGGTCAGAGAGGATTCCGAGTACATATACGACCGTCACGACGTCAGACGCGCGAGAGGGAAGGACGAGATCGGTATCCACAGCATCCGCGGAGGCACTATCGTCGGGGAACACAGCGTGATCTTCGCGGGCCACGACGAAGTCGTCACGATCTCGCACAGCGCGGGCAGCAGGGAACTGTTCGCCGTCGGCGCGCTCCGCGCCGCGGAATTCCTCATAAAAAAAGAGCCCGGGTTTTACACTATGGGCGACGCGGTGAAATAAAGCAAAGCCGCCGGTTTTCCGGCGGCTTTTAATATTACTTGAGATTCCAGAAGTCCATCGGCGCGTTCTTCCTGTCGAAAAGGTATGCGTACTGCATCTGCGCGTACTCGAGCAGTCCCTCGCATCTCGGATACTCGTTTATCGGTTTGAGCGTTCCGTCCTTGTCGGTGAACGCCCTCGCGTTGACGGTCGGAAACTCTCCTGCAAGATCGAGCAGGAACTTCTGCTCTCCCGTCTGCGGGATCCCCGCAGACCTCAGAACGGCGGCGGACAGATATGCGGGAGTCATATCTTCGGCCATATCGAGATCGCAGTCGTAATTCGTCCATACGATATACGGCGCGATATACCTTTTCTCCATATCCGCGACGCTGTTCGCGTCGAGCGTCTGCCCCGCGTTTTTCAGGAGCGGATTCGCCACGGCGTCGCCCGGCTGATGGTCGCCGAACATCACGATCACCGTCTTCTCGTCGACGCCTTCAAAATACTCAACGAGTTTCTCGAACGCGCGGTCGGACTCCCTGACCAGCGACATATACTGAGACACGACAAAACTGTTCTCCAGTCCGTTCACGGTGATCTCCGGTGTGAAGTTCTCGAATTCGTCCCAGTACCCGCCGTGATTCTGCATCGTTACCGCGAACGTGAAGAGCGGCTCGTCGGACTCTTCGAATATCTCGATTATTCTGTCGTACAGCGCTTCGTCCGAAACGTACCCGCGGATCTTCCGCGACCGCTTGAAGTAAGGATCGCCGGCGGTGTCGAGGAAATACGATTCCTCAAAGCCGAAACGCGGATAGATCTCGTTGCGCTTCCAGCCGGACGCGTAGTACGGATGCATCGCGACCGTTCTGTATCCGAGTCCGTCGAACTGCGTCGCGAGCGACGGAGAATCCTCTTTCAGGAACTGCTGATACGGAATGCTCCCCTGCGGCAGATACGCCATCGTGAGCCCCGTGAGGAACTCGAATTCGGAGTTCGGCGTGTTACCGCCGATGACCGACATGTGGAGCTTTCCTTTGGCTGTGTTTTCTTTCAACGAGTCGATGAAAGGGAAGTACGGCTCGTTCGTCTCGTAATCGCAAAGATACTTCATCTCAGCGAGCGACTCGTTCATTATAACGATGACGTTCGGAAGGTCGTTTCCCTCCGCCTTGTCCGATTCGTATTCTCCGGCGATCTGCTCCGTTTTGGCGGAGGAATACCCCGACGGTTTCTCAACGGTCGTATACCGCAGATTCATAAGGAACGAAACGGTGAACCCGTTTCTCTTGTAAAGAACGTTAGGTGTGAAAAGATACGGGTAAAGACCGAAACGGCTGATCGCGTCGTCTGTCTGAAGATAGACGACCGACCCGACGAGCGCGCAGAGCGCGACGAGCGTCGCGGCGACTCTGACGTACCATCTGCCGAGCTTCAGTTTGACGTTCGCGAACATTCCCGCCTCGATGATAAGAAGGCCGATCGCTATCGTGAAGACGACCTTCATCGCGAACTCGATGCGGTAATTCGATATGACCGTCACCGCCGTCCCGGCGGACGCGATGTCCCACGGGAAAAGCGGGGCGCTTCTGAATTGAGTGGTATAGTAACTGACGACGCCTCCCGTCAGCAGAACGAGCGTCGTCACCCAAATCCCGACGGAGGTCCTTCGCGTGAGCACGGCGAAAAACGCCGCGACCAGATAAAAGACTGCAAGATTTAGAAGGATTATTTGCCATTTGATCTCAAACGGATCGTGCGTGAGATATTCAAGGACGAGAAACGCCGCGAAGGGAAGGATAACGTTTACGATCCATCTGACGGCAAGCGGCGGCTTGAAATTCCTGAAAACGCGCAGATAAGCCATAACGGCGGCGAGTATTGCGGCGGCGTGGATCGCGACGACGAGCGGAACGTCGGCCTTCGTTATGCCGACCTGCACCGTGCCGAGAACGAACAGCGCCTCGATTATGACGGCGATCCATAAAACTGCGGCGACGGAGAAGATCTTCTTTGCCGTACCGCTTTTTTTATTTTCCACTACTATCACCGCCTTTCATAATACCGATATATGATACCGCTTTTCACTCTGATAATCAAGTGCTTTTTATAAACCCGACCTGACGAAAGCGAAACTTTTTTTCATCTCCGACGGATCGAACGGGTAAAAATCACCGGGCCCCACGCTCATCGGCTCTGCATGTCTCGCGTGATGCGGGCCGAGCAGATTTCTGTTCCCGACGACGACCTCGAGCGCGATCGCGTTCTCGCCGGGAAGAACGAAGTCCGTCACGTCGACGGTGAGGTCGCCCCACGCCGCGATCCCGGCGTACGACCCGTTCACGTATACTTTTATAAGCGCCGCGCGCGGGTCGTCGAAACGGACGCCGTACGCATCCGCCGTCCCGTCGACCGTGAATTCACCCTCAAGGATGAGTTTCCCTCTGAAAAACGCAAGCCCGCATGGTATGATGTTGCTCCCGCTTACGGTTTTCGGCTTCTTCCCGATCACGAACGGACCGTCCGTGACCGTCGCTCGGTTTTCCGCGTCAACAAACGGACTTGAAGAATAGACCCCGAAATCGCCCGTCAGGTACAAATATCCGATCTCGTCTTCGTCGGACGACGAGAGACCGGTCACCGACACGATGTTTTCGCCCTTTTTCAGCGCGTCCCCTGCTTTATATACGGTGAACGAGCGGTCGAGCCACCATTCTCCCGGTATCGGCTCGAGTTTCTTCCCGTTCAGCGCGACGGACACGCGCGGAAAGAACTCCGTCACGATCTTTATCGAATCCGTGACGCTCTGTTCGAGCCCGTCCGCAAGCGTGAACGAATACTCGACGAACGCTCCGTCCCTATCTTCGAGCGCGAAAAATTTCCGCCCCGTCAGATACGCGTGTTCCGCTTCCGTTACCGCTCCGTCCTTCGTCCGGATACGGCAGGACTCGATCATATACGAGTTTTTGTCCGTCCCCTCGCCTATCCGCCACGTTTCGGGCAGTTTGATAGTTTCGGGTTTTACCGCCGGAGCGTCATCCGCCGCGATCACGCCCGCATTGTCCGTTACGGCGACGATCTTCATCTCCATCGGTGCAAACTCGAGTCTGGAAGAGATCAGTTTTCTCGCCGTCGCTTTATCGGGCAGTATTTCGGCTGATTCCGCTCCGTCCGCTTCAAAAGTAACGGCACGGTGTTCCTTCGTAGTGTTGAGAAGAAAGAAGAGGGTCACTCCGTCCTCGTCGTACCGTCTCGAGGTGACGTGGACGAATTTGCCGTCGCCGCCCTCCGGACCGATCTCGGCGCACTTGATCCCGATCCCGGACGCCGCCTCACCTATCCCGTCTCTTTCACATCCGGTCGCGCCGCCGAGAAGCTCGGCGATCTCATCCTCCGCGGGCAGACCCTCAATATACCGCGGCGTCTCGCCGATCACGACGATCCGACCGCCTTTATTTTTGAATTCGCAAAGAAGTTCGTAAGTTCTCCGATCCAGGCCGCGGAGAGACGGCAGGATGACGGTACCGTACTCTCTCTCTCCTATCGCGAACGCGCCGTTTCTGACCTCGCCGTGACGCGCGATAAGCCTCTCGTCGCCGAGGTGGAAATCGACGTGCGCGTCGGCGAGCGCCCCGACGGTCAGATTGAACGCGTCGTCGTAATCCTGATCGGCGTTTATATCCGTCCCGTTGAATTTCAGCCACGCCGAGTGGATCGGATGGATCAAGAGAACCCCCGGATCCCAGACGCCCTCGTTCATCAGCATCCCCTCGCGGGCGACCGTATCGGTGAACAGTCTGATATCGTCCCACCACGGCGATTGATAGAAGATCGACGGCGGGTAATCAGCTTTTCTTATTCCCCTGATCGTATATCCTTCAAGGTGTTCGCAGAAAACGCCCACCCCGTACGTGATCTGCCAGTCCGCGAGCCATTTCATTTCCGCGAAAGAAACGTCCCAACCCGCGAGCGCGAACGTTTCGCTTATGGCGTTCTCCTTGCCGAGCTGCGCGGCGACGGAGCCGAGCTGCAGAGGCACGAGAGGGAAACAGAGCCGCCCCGTGATCCTCTCCGAACCGGGCAAGCGTCCGAGCCAGTCGATCCCCGGGATATGCTCGAACTCGTAAAACGGCATAACGCCGCCGGTGCAGTGCATCTGACAGAGAAGATTATCCTCCATCATTGCGTGGCCGGTAAGTTTGACGCCGTGCCTCTCGCACCAATCGTAAAGCGTGCCTGCGAAAGAGTCGGCGTAAAGGTCGTTTACCATCCGCCACCAGTCAAACCGTACTTTTTCCGCGCCGGGTCCGTCGAAGAACAGGGCGGGGATCTTTTCTCTTATCGAATAGCCGTTCCGCTTCTCGAATTCCGCTTCCGAGATCTTTGACCACGGCACGCGGCAGAGCGCGTACTGCGGCTCGTCGGTGAAGAAACCGCCGATCAGATCCTGCCTGAACAGGTCGCCGACCTCGCGGGCGTACCTCTCGTGAGTGAATTCGACGAACGTCCCGACCGCGTCGGGGTCGAGAACGTCGATATATTCGTCCCCCGTGAAAGAGACGGCGCAAAGAGCGCGCTCTCCGTCATTCGCTTCGGAGGCGTCTTTTATCTCTCTGAACGACCCGTCCGCCGCCACGGCGAACGTTCCGTGTACGCTGCCTCCGCCCGTATCGTCCGGATCTCTCATCCTCAGCCATCCGACCGAATGCTCGGGATGTGCGGCGGTCACCGCGCCGCCCGCGCTTCCGCTCGGCCAGCCGTCCTCGTCGTAGCACCACGCGCGGATACCGACGCGTCCCGCCTCTTCGGCGGCGGCGCGGATCGCGGAAAACCACTTATCCGACAAATAAGGAGTCAGCAGGCCGTCTCTCGCGTGCATGAAAAAACCGCCGTGGCCCGCCCGCGCCATATCGCGGACCTGACGGCGTATCTCGTCCTCGTCCAGCAAGTCGTTCCACGACCAGAAGGGAACGGATCTGTATTTTTTATCCGGTTCCGAAAATCTGTCGAGCCAGCTCATTGCGATCCCCCGATCAACCTTTCTCATACTACCATTGTACCATAAAGCGCTCGAAATGAAAAGAATATATTGAAAAGGTCTCAGTCTTCTGCTAAAATATAAGTAACCTGAAAAAGAAAGGATACCGCCGATATGATGACAGCCGAACAAATACTTGAAGATCTGAAAAACGACCGAGTCAAAAAGGTCATAGCCGACGGCGATTTCAGCGCCGAGATCGACGATCAGTGCGCTCTCGCCTACTGCCTCGGCTCCGAAAAGATCGAAGTGATCGGAGTGAACGCCGCGGCGTTCTACGAGTACCCGGTCGCCGTCGACACCGAGGAGGTAATGATCCGCAGTTATAAGGAGATCGAGAGGGTTTACGACTATACCGGTCTTTCCGGCGACGAAGTCCCCTATTTCGAGGGAGCCCGCTCGCAGATCTCGAACAATCCCGGCTTTACTCCCACCGACAGCCCCGCCGCCAGACACATCATCAAGTGTGCTCACGAGAGCGACGAGCCGATCTACGTCATCGTCACCGGACCGTGTACGAACGTCGTTTCCGCATATCTGCTCGATCCGTCGATAAAGGAGAAGATCGTCGTCGTCTGGGTCGGCGGCCTCTGCCTTGAGAACGAACACGCTTTCGAGACTCATCACGAGTGGAACATATGCGCGGACGTCACTGCCGCGAAATATCTTATGGACAGCGACCTTCCGCTCGTCTTCCTCCCCTGCGAACCGCACGGCACGGTCGATATCAGCATGCATTTCCGCGATTTCGAAAAGATAAAAGGCGACAACCGCGGAGCGGAGTTCTTCAGACACGTTCTCCCCTCCAAAGAGGTCGACGAGGAAAAATACAGAACTAAGATAAAAGTCATGTGCGACCTCGCGGGTCCCGCCGTCGTCATCGACCCCTCGATGATGGTGACGAAGATCATTCCCGCGCCGATCGTAGAGGACGGACCGAAGTACCGCCTCGACGACACGCGCCGCAAGATCGTCTACGGCTACTATCCCGACTCCGACAGGATCACCGCCGACGCTCTGCGCTGCATTGAAAGATTCGTTAACAGATAACGGTAAAACAAACGATTATACCCCCTTCCGAAGCGGCATAATATTTAGAGAAGCCGCGCGGGAGGGGGTGTTTTTATGGCGGGGAAAGATGAAAAACAGCGCAGGATCTTTTTCACGCTCTCGCTCGCTGTTATGACGTTTCTCGTCTTCCGCTACGCGGTCGTCAACGCGCTCGGGGCGCTGATCCCTCTTCTCGTCGCGCTTGCGGTTTCCGCGCTCCTCCGTCCCGCCGCACGGATCTTTTCGGAAAGGACGAAGATACCTTACAAGGTCTGCGGCGGAGTCATCTCCGTCCTCGCCGTCCTTTTCGCGGGTTTCATCTCGGCCATTGTAACCGTCAAACTGTGCGAGCAGCTCGGCGGATTCGTCGGCGGTCTGCTTTCCGGCCTCGAAAAAGAGGACAACGTCCTCCGCCGTCTCATCGACTTTTTCATAAATCTGCGTGAGCGTATTCCGATTTTTGAAAAACTCGGCGCGGCGATAGGACCGAACGCCGCGGACAGGATCTACTCCGCCGCGACCGACGTTCTTCGCTCCTCCGCGCAGACGGTTTATTCTTGGACCGCGTCCGCTGCGGGCGGGATCGTCACGTCGTTTCCCGGCGCGGTCTTCGCCGCCGCCGTATCGGTCGCCGGCATCTACTATCTGACGACTGACATGGATGGCGTTCGCGATTCATTTCTCGCGCTTTTGCCGCGCCGCGCGCGAGATACGCTCGTCACGGCGCGCTCCCGGATGAAGGGCGGCGTTTCCGGCTATATCCGCGCTTACCTGATCATCATGCTCGTCACGTTCTGTGAGCTGTTCGTCGGATTTCTGATCCTCGGTTTCAGATATTCGTTTCTCATCGCGGCTGCCGTCGCGATAATAGACATTCTGCCCGTTCTCGGTTCGGGAACGGTCCTCTGGCCGTGGGCGGCGATCCTCTTCATCAGCGGCGACTTCAAAAGAGGGATCGGGCTTCTCGTCCTGATCGGCGTGATGTACGTCGTAAGGCAGATAATCGAGCCGAAACTGCTCGGACGATATATGGGTCATCATCCCTTCGTCGCTCTATTCTCGGCGTACCTCGGATTCTCTCTGTTCGGGATACCCGGCATGATCGCCGCGCCCGCCGCGGTCTTCATCCTGAAAGCCGCGTTCAACGAAAAAAACGGGCGATAAGCCCGTTTTTTTACTCTTGTGACCGACGTTATACTTTCTTTCCGTAAAACTCTTTGATCAACTCTTCCGTCCCCGGGGCGAACGCCCCCGAGTCGCCTTTGCCGTATTTCAGGATCTCGCGCACGTAAGTCGACGAAACGTGCATATACTCGGGAGAGGAGGGAATAAAGACCGTCTCGATCTCATGATCGAACCGTCTCGTGATCTCCGCCATGCCGAATTCATAATCGAAATCGGCGGAGTTTCGGAGTCCCTTTACTATGAACGAGGCGCCTACTTCGCGCGCGGCGTCGACGGTCAGGCCGTGAAAGGTGCGCGCGTCGACGTTCTTGAAGCCGTCCTTTTCAAGTTCCCGGATCGCTGTATTCACGGCTTCAAGTCTGTGCTCGGGACGGAAGGTCCCCGATTTTTCGCTGTTTACGAGGATCGCGACGGTCACGTGATCGAAGATCGCCGCCGCGCGGCGTATGACGTCGTAATGCCCCGCCGTTATCGGATCGAAACTGCCCGGTACTATCGCGAACTTATTCATCGTTTTCCCCTTTCTTTGAAGTGAGGATGGTCACCCTCGTCCGTCCGTATATTTTCGTTTTTTCTATCGAATAAAGGGCTGCGGCATCCGCGTCGCCCGAGAAAACGTCGTCTTTGACCGCATCGGGCGAGAGAAGTTCGTCTTTCTTTTTCTTCGACGGTTTGCCTTTGAATCCCGTGTCGCTCTCGGCGACGATTATCCCGCCCGGGGCAAGTATTTCCGCGCTTTTGATCCCGACGAGAGCGTCGCACAGAAGCGTTGTGTTATACGGCGGGTCAAGGAAAATGATATTGAACTTTTCGCGTCCCGCCGCCCCTTTGAGATACGAGGCGAAGTCGGACGTTGAGACCCTGCATTTTTCAAAGAGTTTCGTCTTTTTCGCGTTGTCTATGACGATCGCCGTCGCCTCGCGCGACGAGTCGACGATCACTGCGCGCTCCGCGCCGCGGGACAGCGCCTCCAGCGCGAGCTGACCCGAACCGCCGAACAGATCGAGCACGACGCGTCCCTCCAGATCGAACTGGATCATCGAGAAGATCGCCTCTTTGACTTTGTCCGACGTCGGTCTCGTCGCATCCGAATCGAGCGTCGCGAGCTTCGTTCCCCGCGCCGTTCCCGTGATTACTCTCATTTTGCTTTTCCTTTCTTTTCATCCCCGAAATACCGGAGGATGGCGTCGGCATCTTTCGCTCCGATCCCCGGCGCGCTCATCAGCCGCTTTTTGTCTGCGGATCTTATCGCGTCGAGCTTTTTGAAATACGCGAGCAGCGCCTTCGCCTTCGCCGGCCCTATGCCCGGGATCTTTTCGAGCGACGAGGTGCGAAGCGTCTTTCTCTTCGCCTTTTTCATCCGTCCTATCGTGAATCTGTGGACCTCTTCCTGAAGTCCGTAGATGAACCTGAACACGTTTTCCTGCTTTGAGATATCGCATTCTCCCTCGGGAGAGATAAGCGTTCTCGTCTTGTGGAAGTCGTCCTTGACCATGCCGTATACGGGGATATACCCGAAACCGGCCCCGTCAAGCGCCTCTCTGACGACCGAAACGTGACCCGCGCCTCCGTCAAGAAGGACCAGGTCGGGTTCGCGTCCTATCCCCTCGGCGGCGCCCGGTTCGATATGCGAAACGCGCCTCAGGAGAGCCTCTCTCATGGAGGCGTAGTCGTCCGGATTTTTCAATCCTTTTATCGAAAACGTTCTGTATTCGCTCTTTTTCATCGCGCCGCCGACGGCGACGACCATTCCCGCCGTGATATGCTCCGAACCAAGGTTAGATATATCGTACGCCTCGATCCGTTCGGGGTAGACTTCGAGCGAGAGAAGGGAAGCAAGCGAGACGAGCGTCTTTTCCGCAGCGCGGGTTCTGGTCACCTTCGATTCGGTGTGAGATCTGGCGTCGCTGACTACCATATCACAGAGGTACTTCGATGCGCCTTTTTTCGGCGTTCGCAGCGTCACCCTGTGCCCGCAGAGAGAGGCGAGGAACGCCTCGATCTCGGCGGTATCTGCCTCCGACAGTTCGAACGACAGCAGTATTTCCTTCGGGATATATTCTCTTGTTCGGTACAGACCCGCCACGAACGACGCGAGCGGCGATTCTTCGGGCGTATCGTCGCGCCCAGTGTCGGTCAGCGCGCGGTCGTCGAACAGGAAATGCTCGCTGTCCGAGACGCACCCGCCCCGGATATAGTATACCGATACGGAGTCGTGGTTTGCCTCGGTCATCGAGGCGGTGCAAAGACCTATGACGTCGCACTCGACGTCGGGCGACCCGACCGTTTTCTGCTTCTCACGCAGTTTCCGGAGCGCCGCGAGCGTATCGCGGCATCTCGCCGCCGACTCATACTGGAGTTCTTCCGAATACTTTTCCATTTCGCGGACGAGTTTACGCTCGACTTCCGCGGTGTCGCCGCGAAGAACGGAAACGGCCGCGTCGATCGCCTCGCGATATTCCGCGGAGCTGACTCTTCCCGCGCAGACGCCGAGGCAGCGCCGTATCTGATAGTTCACGCACGGTCTGCCGCGTCCGATGTCTTCGGGGAACTTTTTGTGACAGGACGGTATACCGAACGTCTTTTCAAGAGAGGAGATCACGGGATACACAGTCGACGTCGACGAATAAGGACCGAAGTACAGAGAACCGTCGGCGGCGCGTTTGCGCGTCATCGTGATCCGCGGATACTCGTCCTTGACGGAGACTTTGATATAAGGATAGGACTTTGCGTCCTTCAGCTTGATGTTATAGCGCGGGGTATGCTGCTTTATGAGGCTGTTTTCCATCGCGAACGCCTCCATCTCCGTGTCGCACGTGATGAAGGAGAAATCCGCGACGGACGACGCCATCTTTTCGGTCTTGACGTCGTGCGCGCCGTGAAAATACGAACTGACTCTGTCGCGCAGCGAGCGCGATTTGCCTACGTATATTATCTTGCCCGATGCGTCCCGCATGATATACACGCCGGGAGAGCGGGGAAGCGACGCCGCTTTTTTTCGCAGAGCCGCGATATCTCTTTTTCGGGGCTGCCGTTCGTTGTCCACAGCGCCAGCTCCTTTCCTAACAAATCGAGCGAGGACTGAATGCGCCTCGCTCTGATCATTCGGTATTAAAATTATCCTTGTCCGCGGTCGGTACCGCGGCGTGTCACTCGGAAAATCCGGTGTCGATCAGAGTGGCAAGCCCCTCGACCGCTTCCGCCTCGTCAGCGCCGTCGGCGTGAAGAGTGATCGTCATTCCCTTGACGATACCGAGAGACAGAACGCCGAGCAGACTCTTGGCGTTCACGCGGCGGTCGTCCTTCTCGACCCAGATGGAACTCTTGTACGAGTTCGCTTTCTGAATGAAGAAAGTCGCGGGGCGCGCGTGGAGTCCCACATTATTATTGATAGTTACCTCACGTGAAACCATAATTCTGCTCCTGTTTCAAAAGTGACGGCGTCACCGCGGCGTCCTTTTGACGCCGTCCGGTCTTCCGTACACTGTATTATAGCAAAAGCCGCGGTCAAAATCAATATGCCGATGCGAAAATTTAATCGGCATATTCAACAACAAGTTTTCACAAATTGCCGATCCCGCGGTTATTTATTGATAAAAAAGGCGGAAAGCGGGCAATAAAAGAACCGTGTGCGGTCTGACCGCACACGGTTCGGGTTTTAAACCGTTCAGCATGCTCCGTGAGCGAGCATAGCATCAACGACCTTCTTGAATCCCGCGATATTCGCGCCTGCAACGTAGTTGCCCTTCATTCCGAATTCTTCGGACGCGCCCGCGATATTCGCGTAAATGTTCGTCATGATGCCGTGGAGTTTGCTGTCGACTTCCTCGAACGTCCAACTGAGACGTTCGCTGTTCTGAGACATCTCGAGAGCAGAGGTCGCAACGCCGCCCGCGTTGGCAGCCTTGCCGGGGATGAACAGCACGCCGTTCTCCTGCAAGTACTTCGTTGCCTCGATCGTCGTCGGCATGTTCGCGCCTTCGCAGACCGCGATCGCGCCGTTCTTGACGAGTTCTTTCGCGTCGTCGATGAGGAGCTCGTTCTGCGTAGCGCAGGGAAGAGCGACGTCGCACTTAACTCCCCATACGCCGCGGCCTTCGTGGTACTCGGAATTCGGACGGTAGTTTTTATACTCGGTAAGACGCGCGCGGCGGACTTCCTTGATCTCCTTGACTGCGGCAAGGTCGATTCCGTCCTTGTCGTAGATCCAGCCGGTGGAGTCGCTCATAGTGACGACTTTTCCGCCGAGAGCCGTCGCTTTTTCGGCGGCGTAGATCGCGACGTTTCCGGCGCCGGAGATGACGACGGTCTTGCCGTCGAGGGAGGTGCCGTGATCCTTGAGGAGCGCGTCGACGATGTAGAGCAGACCGTAGCCGGTCGCTTCGGTCCTTGCGAGCGATCCGCCGTAGGAGAGGCCCTTGCCGGTGAGAACGCCCTCGTAGAGCCCTCTGATCCTCTTGTACTGACCGAACATGTATCCGATCTCACGCGCGCCGGTACCGATGTCTCCCGCGGGGACGTCGGTGTCAGCGCCGATATATTTGCAGAGTTCCGTCATGAAGGACTGGCAGAACGCCATGACCTCGCGGTCGGATTTGCCCTTCGGATCGAAGTCTGAACCGCCCTTGCCGCCGCCGATCGGCAGTCCGGTGAGGGAGTTCTTGAAGACCTGCTCGAAGCCGAGGAACTTGATAACGCTCAGGTTGACGGAGGGATGAAGTCTCAGGCCGCCCTTGTAAGGACCGATCGAATTGTTGAACTGAACTCTGTAACCGGTATTCACGCGGATCTTGCCGGAGTCGTCGACCCACGGAACTCTGAAAATGATCTGTCTGTCGGGCTCGGTGATCCTCTCGAGGATCGCTTCGCTCTCGTACAGCTTCTCGTTCTTCGTGATGACGGGTTCGAGAGACTCGAACACCTCGGTCACCGCCTGAAGAAACTCGGGCTGATGCGCGTATTTCGCTCTGATAGCGTCAAGAGTTTTTTCGGTATATCCCATCTTACATCTTCCTTTCCCGCCGCGCCGACCGTCCGCCGCAGACGGATAAATATTTTTTTACGCTAATAAATATACCACAAATCAGGGAACAATGCAACGCGAAACGGGGCGCGATACGAAAAAAATCGAAAGAAAAATCGACCCGATTTCGGATATTTTGACCGAATTCCCGTAAGGTATTGAATTATATATATTTTAGTGCTATAATTCTCATTTGATAAAACGAAAGATTTGAAACGGGGTTATATAGATGAAGATCATTATCATAGGAGCGGGCAAAGTCGGTAAATCGCTCGCCGAACGCCTTGCGTCCGAGTCGCACAGCGTCACCGTCGTCGATATCAACAAGACGGTCGTCGAGGATATCGTCAACACCTGCGACGTCATGGGTATCTGCGGCAACGGCGCTCTTTACGGCGTCGAGGAGGAAGCCGGCGCGAAGACGGCAGACCTCGTCATCGCCTGCACGCACGCGGACGAGATCAATCTTCTTATCTGCATGCTCGCCAAAAAGCTCGGCACGGCTCACACGATCGCCCGGGTGAGAAACCCCGAATACGAACAGCAGCTCAGGATCATGAGAGACGATTTCGGCCTTTCGATGGCGATCAACCCCGAAAAGGCGACGGCCCGCGAGATCGCGCGCGTTCTCAGATTCCCGACGGCGATCAAACTCGAGTCGTTCGCTAAGGGCCGACTCGAACTTCTTGAATATCTGATAGGGAAGGGTTCCCGCCTTGACGGTCTGGCCCTTTCCGACCTTTCTTCATCCGTTCGCGCAAAGGTGCTTATCTGCGCCGTCGAGCGCGGCGGACACGTCACCATCCCGTCCGGCGACTTCGTCCTCCGCGAGGGCGATACGATCTACATCACCGCCTCGACGCAGGAACTCAAAAACTTCTTCTCCCATCTCGGCGCGCTCCGCGCCGGAGTCAACTCCGCGATCATCGCGGGAGGGAGCAACATCGGTTACTACCTCGCCAAGGAACTCACCGACGCGGGTATCAAATTCACGGTCATCGACAAAGATCCGGCGCGCTGCCGCCACCTGAGCGAGCACTTCCCGAACGAACTCATAATCAACGGAGACGCTTCCGATATCGAACTTCTCGCCGAGGAGGGGATAACGAAAACGGACGCTTTCGTCGCGCTCACCGGTATCGACGAGGGCAACATCCTGCTCTCCATGTACGCCGCCAAATGCGGCGTCGGTAAAGTCGTCGCCAAGGTCAACCGCAAATCCTTCTCCGATCTCGTCTCCCGAAACGCACTGACCGACACGATCGTCACTCCCAGCGCGATCACCGCCGACAGGATCCTGCAGTACGTCAGATCGATGAGGACGTCGCCCGAAAACGGCATCAAGACGCTTCACCAGCTCGTCGGAGGACGCGTTGAGGCGGTCGAGTTCACCGCGTCGGCGCAGACCGGGCTCACCGGAAAACCGCTCGCCGATCTTTCGATCAGGGACGACGTCCTGATCGCCGCGATCGTCCGCTCAAACGGACGGATCGTTATCCCGGACGGCTCGTCCGAGATGGAGGACGGCGACAGCGTCATCGTCATAACGATGGACAAATCTCTTACGACGCTTCCCGATATCGTCCGCCGGGGAGGGGTCAAGAAGTGAATTTCAAGTCTATGAGGTATATTCTCAGCAGGATAATGCTTGCTGAGGCGGCGTTTCTGGCGATACCTCTCGCCGTTACGCTGATCTACCGGGAATGGAACGATATTCCGGCGTTCATCATCCC
The DNA here is from genome assembly GCA_017428635.1 of Clostridia bacterium. Classification (GTDB taxonomy): domain Bacteria; phylum Bacillota; class Clostridia; order Oscillospirales; family CAG-272; genus RUG11130. The sequence continues at coordinate 18,431 of JAFRQK010000041.1, forward strand.
GATCTGCGCTCTCGTCGCGGGCGGATTTCTGATCAGCATAAAGGCGCCGAAGGACGGCGCGCTCTTCGCGCGCGACGGTCTTGCGATCGTAGCGCTTTCGTGGATTATCATGTCGGCGTTCGGCGCGCTTCCTCTTCTCATCTCCCGCGCCGTTCCCACGTATATCGACGCATTTTTCGAGACGGTGTCCGGGTTCACCACGACCGGGGCGTCCGTCGTCGATCCGGCCAAACTCGCCGACGTGGCGTCAGGTACTCCCGCCGCCATCGGATGCGGCGTGCTGTTCTGGCGCAGTTTTACTCACTGGATAGGCGGTATGGGCGTTCTCGTCTTCGTCATGGCGATCCTTCCGATGTCCGGCTCACGCAGTATGCACATCATGCGCGCCGAAGTGCCCGGTCCCGAGGTTGGCAAACTCGTCACCAAAATGAGCAAGACGGCGAAGATCCTGTACGGCATATACCTCGGGATCACTCTCGTCGAGACGGTTATGCTGATATGCGGAGGCATGACGCCGTACGACGCGCTGATCCATGCGTTCGGAACTGCCGGTACCGGAGGCTTTTCCAACCAGGCTGCGAGCGTAGGCGCTTATAACAGTTTATATATCGACGTCGTCGTTTCGGTCTTCATGCTCATCTTCGGCGTGAATTTCAATATCTATTATTTCATCCTGATCAAACAGGTGAAAAAGGCGGTCAAAAATCTCGAACTCCGCGTATATCTCGTTATCGTCGCTGTTTCTACCGGCGTCGTCGCCGCGAATATCATTCATATTTACAGAAATTTCGGCACGTCGCTCCGTTACGCGTTTTTCCACGTGTCGTCTCTTATTACGACGACCGGTTTCTGCACCGGCGGGGATGCGGTGAACTTTAACGAGTGGCCCACTCTTTCAAAGTGTATAATCGTTCTTCTGATGTTCCTCGGCGCGATGGCGGGTTCGACCGGCGGCGGTATCAAAACTCAGAGGATAATCATACTTGTCAAAGCAGGGATCGCGGAGCTGAAAAAACTTCTCCATCCGCGCTCCGTCCACCCGGTCAAAATAGACGGGAAACCGGTCGAGGATTCGACGATACGCGGCACGCTCGTCTACTTCGTTCTATATTCCGTGATCGTCATTTTCTCGTGCCTGCTCCTGTCGCTCGACCCCGCGGCGCAAAACAACGGCACGACGACTTTCACGGCGGTCATGTCCTGTCTGAACAATATCGGACCGGGACTCGGCGGCATCAGCCCGCCGGACGGCAACTTTATGTTCTTCTCCCAGCCTGCGAAACTTCTTCTCTCGTTCGATATGCTCCTCGGCCGTCTTGAGATCTATCCGATCCTCATGATCTTCGCCCCCGGAATGTGGATAAGAAGAAGACGCCTCGGCCGCAGGGCTCACGCGGACGACGCGATCCCTCCGTCCGCCGACGCGGAGGAATGAGACCGCCCGCGCTGTTCCGGGAAGTCATGTTACACAAAAACAATTGATTTTTTACTGAAAAACCGATCCATTCTTGTTTTTTCTGTTGACAAGCCGTAAATTTTCATATAGAATATATAAAGAATATTGGGCAAAGGCCCGAAAAAATCGTATTTCTTTGTTGCCCGAGGGCAACAGAAAGGGAGTTAATATGGCAAAGAAAATCATTTGTGCGATCACCGCGTTGATCTTCATCACGTCAATGCTGGTGTTCCCGACTTCCGCCGGCGTTACGGTCCAGACCGCACCGACCTGTACCGAACCGGGCGTAAGCATTCGAGACGGTCAGACGATCAACGTCGCCCCGCTCGGTCACGACTGGGGCCCGTGCTCGGCGACTTCATTTACCGAGGAAGTCACCTATACCCGTACGTGCGCTCGCTGCGGCGCGACGGAGACCGTAACGGACAGCGAACCCGAAGTCACCAACTACGCTTTTGGCTTGAGACAGGCTCTGCCCGAGGCGGTCGAGAAAGACGGCGTTATCAGCCCCGGCGAGTAC
>JAFRQK010000001.1 GCA_017428635.1 Clostridia bacterium
CGCCGACCTTTCGTCTTTTGAAGACGGTGAAAAAGTCAGCGGATGGGCTGACGAGGCGATGAAGTGGGCGGTCGAAGCGGGCCTTATCAACGGCACGGGCGGCAACAAGCTTGCGCCCGACGGAAAGGCGACGCGCGAGCAGTTCGCGGCGATCATCGAGAGATACGACAACACTTTCAAACTGGCGTACAACAGACCGGTCGTGAGATCGCGCTATACCGAACCCGAATACCCGCTCGTGACGGACGCGGATTTCTACGTTTCGACGACGGGATCGGACGAGAACGACGGATCCTTCGCTCACCCGTTCGCGACGTTCGGCAAAGCGGTCGAGGCGGTGCGCGGACTTGACAGAACGGGACGGGACGGCATCACCGTCGCGTTCATGGCGGGCGAATACGGCGCGATCTCGATATCGCTGACCGACGCCGACTCCGGTACGGAATCGTGTCCGGTCACCTACTGCGCTTACGGCGACGGCGAAGTCGTTTTCAACAACGGGTTCGACGTCAAGGCGTCGGAATTCGTTCCCGTAACGGAAGAAGAAAAAGCCCTGTTCCCGTCAAAGATGAAGGATCTGATCAAAAAAGCGGATATCTCCGACAGACTTACAAATTACGATCCGCGGATGCAGCTCGTTCTTAACGACGGAGGCAGGCTGTTCCTCGCGCGTTTTCCGAACGTTTTTCCGGACGGCACCGACGATCTGATCACCAAGGCGGGGTACACGACGGACAAGGACCATATCAGAATAACGGCGAAACTGTTCAAAAACAGGATAGACAGGTATCATAACGTCAGCGACCTGATCCTTTACGGATATCTCACGACCGGGTGGTACAAGGACACGCTCGAGACGGCGGGCTTTACCGTCGATCCCGAGAGCGGCGGATACGATTTCCTCATCCCTCATCCGGAGACTGCGAGAATGGGGTATCTGCGTTTTTCCGAACTCGACGGATTCGACAGCGCTTACTGGAACAAAACGGCGCTTTCCGGTATCTCGGAGGAACTCGACGACAAAACCGAGTACTGGATCGACAAGGAGAGCAGGGTGCTGTACGCGGTGGATCCCTCGTCCGATTTCTATTTCACAGCGGGCGATACGCCGATGATAACGATGAACAAAGCGTCTTATATCAGTTTCACCGGCCTTACCTTCAAAAACTCGAACGAAAGAGAGATCGACGGGCTGTACTGCTCTCATATTTCGCTTTATCTCTGCGATTTCAGCGGATGTTCGGCTGAATCGATGATCTTTATCGACAGGTCGGACAACCTGACGGCGACGTGCTGCGATTTTTCGCTCTGCGCGGGCGAGGGGCTGATGTTCGCCGGAATGAAGCCGGATCCGGACGGGCGAAGATACTATATCGATAACGGCGTCAGAATAGAAAACAACTATTTCACTCTCACCGGCCTGACCTGCGGTAACTACGCCGCCGCCAGCGTGAGCAGGATGTCGGGAGCCGTCGTTGCGCACAATTATTTCAAGGACGGCCTTTGGGGCGGAATCTGCTTTTCCGGCGCGTCGAATACGACGATCGAATACAACGTTTTCGACCATATGATGTGGAACGGGGACGATTTCGGCGCCGTTTACAACTGGGGCAGTATCGAATGTAACGGAAACGTGATAAGATACAACCTGTTCGTCGATATCACCGGCGGTTCGAACGGCAGAATGGCGATTTATCACGACGGCACCATCGGCAACGAGGTGTACGGCAATATCTTCTGGAACTGCGACAGCCCGGTCGTCAACAACGACGTTTCGACCTACAACGTTTTCAGGGACAATATCATTATATCGAATGACAAAGGCAGCGGCGACTTCGTCGTTTACAACACGGGAGGCACGGAGGACACCGAAAATGCGATAGCGGCGGGGGACCCCGACGTCCTCAAGAATCAGGAACATTATAAAGCGTGGATCTCGGCGTTCCGTAACTTCGACTCTCTGCCCGACGCGAAAGCGGCGCTCCTCGAAAACGGACGCTGGGCGGGCTATTTCGACAAGACGACGGATCTGTCGCGCATTCTCGATCCCGAGTTCTGTCTGTACAATTCGCTCACCGTGACGGGCAACAGGGTCATCAGCCCGGGCGGAGCGGTCCAGGAGTTTACCGAACTTTTGAAAAAGCACTCCGTGATCGGGGACAACGTCGGGATCGCGACGACGGAGGATCCGTATTTCATAAATCCTTCGGTCGGCGACTACCGTATGAAAGACGGCGCCGGTCTCCCGGAGATCCGTTTCGATCTGATCGGCAGATACTGATATGCCTCGCAGGAAGACAAAGAAAGGAACGTCTGCAATGAAAAAACTACTCTCGGTTGTTCTTGTTCTCGTTATGACCGCCGCGGCGATCGCCTCAACGCTCCCCGCCGGAGCGCTGAAGGTCTCTTTTTCCGACGTCGCCGAAGACAGGTGGAGCCATGATTCCGTCGTTTACGTCGTCAAAGAGGGATATATGCAGGGCGTCGGGGGAGACAGATTCGATCCCTCGGGTCACCTGACCCGCGCGATGGTCGCGACCGTCCTGTGGCGGCGCGAGGGATCTCCCGCGCCCTCCGCTCCGAGCGGATTCGAGGACGTCCCCGATGGCAAGTGGTACACCGACGCCGTGGCGTGGGCGAAAGAGACGGGTATCGTCAACGGGCTCACCCCGACGACGTTCGGACCAAACTCATATATCACCAGAGAACAGCTCGGAACGATGCTCTTCCGTTTTTCGTCTTCCGCGCCGGTATCCGTACCGGAACGCGCCGACCTTTCGTCTTTTGAAGACGGTGAAAAAGTCAGCGGATGGGCCGACGAGGCGATGAAGTGGGCGGTCGAGGCCGGCCTTATCAACGGAACGGGCGGGAACCGTCTCGCTCCCGAAGGAAAGGCGACGCGCGAACAGTTCGCGGCTATCATCGAGAGATACGACAACACCTTCAAGCTGAAATACAATACTCCCGTCCTCCGTTCTCACTATACCGAGAAAGATTATCCGCTCGTGACTGACGCCGATTTCTACGTCAGCACGACCGGATCGGACGAGAACGACGGCTCCTTCGAGCATCCGTTCGCCACGTGGAACAAAGCGGCGGAAGCGGTCCGCGAACTCAAGAAAACCGAATCGGACGATATCACCGTCGCTTTCATGGCGGGAGAATACGGACCTCTTTCGCTCGAACTCACCGCGGAGGACTCGGGGAGCGAGACGCAGAGGATAATCTACTGTAAATACGGCGACGGAGACGTCGTCTTCGACAACGGTATGACGGTAAAGGAGGACGAATTCGTTCCGATCTCTGAAGAAGAAACAGCGACCTTTTCCGAAAAAGCCGCCGAAAAGATCAAAAAAGCCGACGTGACCGGAAAGCTCGACGACTTCCGGATCACCGACCTCGTCCTCTCCGAGGGCGGGGAGATGACGGTTGCCCGTTATCCGAACAAGTTCGACGACGGTATGGACAAACTGATGCAGGGCGGTCACACGGTGGACGAGGATCACATCCGAGTCTATAATCAGATCCTGAAAAATCATATCCTGAGATACGGTTCGACGGACGGCGTGTATCTTTACGGGTACATAACGCTCGGATGGTACAAGGACTATATCGAGACCGACGGCAGTTATATCGACCCCGAGACGGGCGATCCGGTCTTCCGCGTCGTTAATCTGGACAAAACGCGCGGCGGAAGTCTTCGGTTCGGAGACGGATTCGAGACGGACTTTTATCAGATGGCGGTCATCAACGCGCCGGAGGAACTCGACTATGCGGGCGAGTTCATCCTGTCGCGCGACAAGAATACTCTTTACGTTTACGATCCCGAGGGCGATTACGTTTTCCTGAAGGAAGGCGATATGATCACGATGGATCACGCCGACTGTATATCCTTCGTCGGTCTGACGCTCAAAAACACGCTTTCGATGATAATCACCGCGGAGCATTCGCACGGTATCACGATGGACGGATGCCGGATCAGCGGGAGCGGCGCTCACGAAGCCGTCTCGTTCAGACATTGCGACGAGGGAAGGCGATACGACGTCACCGTCAAAAACTGTGAGTTCTCGTTCACGGCGGCGACGGCGCTCGAAGTCAACGTAGGATACGATCTCGATCAGGTTCGCGACACGAACCTTCTGTTCACGAGTTCCGAGGGGGTCCTCATCGACAACAACCTGTTCACCCGCACGAGCCTGACGATGGGCAACTGCGGCGCGGTCGCGGTCCACGTTTTCGGACCGACCGTTTCGCACAACGAATTCATCCGCTGCTACTGGGAGGGCATCGACTTTCGCGGGTCGGTAAACATGACCGCGGAGTACAACGTCTTCAACGGCGTCTGCTGCAACGGCGACGACACGGGAATGATCAACAACTGGTTCAGCATCGACCGGTGCGGCAACGTGGTGAGGCATAATCTGTTCATCAATTCTCTCGGCGGCTCGATAAACGGATGTTTCGCGCTTTATCTTGACGATACGACCGGTACGTCGGTATATTCGAATATCTTTTATGATATCGCGATAACGGCGAGCAACAACGGCGTCTGCAAATTCAACACGTTCTGCGACAACGTGATCGTCAAACCCTACTGCCCGGAGGGGACGGGGTGCGATTACAGGACGGGCGGCACGGAAGGCGTTGCGGCGATGATGGAGGAACACGGCGATCCGTCGTGCCTGCTCACGTACGGCGACCGCGGAAGGTGGATAAACGTATTCAACCTTTTCGACGAGCATCCCGAATACAAGGAGAAGGCGGGTGAGCGCTGGGACGGTTATTTCGACATCACGACCGACGTCGAAAAGTGGAACACTCCCGAGTACTGCCTGAACAATTCGCTCGTCATCACAGGCAACCTCGAGATAAACGAGACGGCGGCACCGCGCGATTATAACGAGCTGATAAGAAGATACTCGGTCATCGGAAACAACGTATATTACACCGCTGAGGAGAATCCGCTGTTCGTCAATCCCTCGCGCGGCGACTACCGCTTCCGCTACGGAGTCGACTTCCCCGAAGTTTTCTTTGAGAGTATTGGCAGATATTGATACAGTTGAGGTGAACGTATTATGAAAAAGTTATTGTCCGCACTGATTGCTCTTGTAATGATCGCCGCGGCGGTCGCCGCGGTCCCCGTTTCGGCGAAACAGCTTTTCTCCGACGTTGCGGAAAACCGCTGGAGCGCATCCTCGATCAGGTACGCCGTCAACATGGGTTACATGAACGGCGTAGGGGACGGAAAATTCGATCCCAAGGGTCCCCTGACCCGCGCGATGGTCGCCACGGTTTTGTGGCGGCGCGAGGGATCTCCCGCTCCCGCCGCTCCGAGCGGATTCAAGGACGTACCGGAAGGTAAGTGGTACACCGACGCCGTGGCGTGGGCGAAGGAAACGGGGATCGTCAACGGGCTCACCCTGACGACGTTCGGCCCGAACTCGTATATCACCCGAGAACAGCTCGGAACGATGCTCTTCCGTTTTTCGTCTTCCGCGCCGGTATCCGTACCGGAACGCGCCGACCTTTCGTCTTTTTCGGACGATGAAAAAGTCAGCGGATGGGCTGACGAGGCGATGAAGTGGGCGGTCGAAGCGGGTCTTATCAACGGGATGAGCGGGAACCGTCTTTCGCCTGACGGGAACGCGACGCGCGAGCAGTTCGCGGCTATCATCGAGAGGTACGACAACGCCTTCAAACTCAAATACAACGAACCGGTCGTCCGTTCTCACTATACGGAAAAGGATTACGGACTTGCGGATGACGCCGACTTTTTCGTCAGTCCGACGGGTTCCGACGAAAACGACGGAACGTTTGACCGTCCCTTCGCCTCGTGGAACAAAGCCGCCGAGGCGGTGCGCGAGCTGAAGAAGACGAAGGCCGGCGATATCACCGTCGCGTTCATGGCGGGAACTTACGACTCTCTGAACGTCGTGCTGACGGAGGAAGACTCCGGATCGCCCGAACAAAGGATCACGTACCGCGCTTACGGCGACGGCGCCCCGGTATTCGAGGGCGGGACGGTCTTTTCAGCGGACGATTTTGCCGATCTCGACGCGGATGAGGCTGCGCGCTTCACCGCAAAAGCCGCCCCGATGATCAAAAAGATCGATCTCGCGTCGAGAATATCAAATACTTCGTCTTTCAGGATCTTCGGAGAAGACGGGATCCTGTATCCCGCGAGATACCCCAACAAATATGACGACGGCACGGATCAGCTTATGACGGCTGCGAAGACAACGTCGGATTTCACTATGCAGATCACGATGAAAAACATGAAGACCCGTATTGAAAAATACAATGATATTTCCGGTCTTCAGATATACGGCTTCCTGACTTACGGCTGGCACAAGGAAACGCTGTCGGTCGGCGATTATGACCCCGAAACGGGTTCCTTCATCGTTCCGGACGCGTCGTCCTCGTATTACGCGCAGCTTTCGGGGGCGCCGGGGCTCAGGTATGTGGTGGAGGAAGACGGCACAGTCTGGGGAAAAGAAGACGTCACGTTCGCGTTCGTGAACATGCCGGAGGACCTTGATTACGACGGCGAGTATCTGTTCGACAAAGAGACGGGGACGCTGTACGTTTATAATCCGAAAGGCGAGTACATCGTCCCTCAGCGGACTACGGGCGTCAAACTGAACGGCGCGAATAATATAACGATCTCGGGCTTTTCGTTCATCGGATCGGCGGACGCGCCGATAAGAGCGGCGTCTTCATGCAGTTTCTACCTTGACAACTGCAAGTTCCGTGTGACCGGAAGCAACGAGTTCGTCGTCGTCGAGCGGGCGGTCAAGGGCGTCGATTTCGACTTCCGTCTGACGAACTGCGATTTTGAGTCGGCCCCGTTCGTCGCGGTCCGCGTCCATCCGCAGCAGGAAGGCGCGACAAGATACGACTACCCGGTCAGCGGGATCTACGACAACAACCGGTTCTCAAAGATCGGTATCGGTCAGGACGGCGGGGTCGCGCTGTTCATCCGAGATCACGAGACCGCCGTCATATCCCACAACGAATTCGAGGACTGCGCGAGATACGCGTTCACGTACGGAGGATGCAACAACCTCACGATCGAATACAACGTTTTCAGAAGATGTATGTACAATTCGGACGACGGCGGCGTTATCTACTGCGGCAACGACAGAACGGAGTACGGCAACGTGGTCCGGTACAATATCTTCTATCCCACCTCCTGGTACGGGATATACGTTGACGACGGAGGAGTAGGCGTCGAGGCGTACGGCAATATCTTTTACGGCGTGGGCTGCGCCATAGTGTCGCACGAGGGCAGGGACAACAACCTGCACGACAACGTTCTGATCGACACGGGCGTTTCCGTCACGCACGAGATCTACGATAATATGCTTGACGCTATGAGGGCGGGGACGCTCGATCTGACGGACAGAAACACGGCTTGGGGCGAGTATTACGGGAAATGGGTCGATTACTTCTCCATGCTCGAAGCGAACCCGTATTACAAAGGGATCGTGCTGACGGAAAGGCCCGAAGTGTTCGGTCTTTCGGTCGATCCCGCGGACATTCTGAAGAGCAATTTCGTACTTGCTCCGTACAACGTTTTGAAGAACAACCTGTCCGTATCGTTACATCCGGAAATTGAAAAAGTTTCCGTTGACGACAGCATCGGCGATCTCGTCGACGTTGAGGGCAACCGTACGGTCGGGACCGACGTGAATCCCGGATTTATCAACCCGACGCTCGGTGACTACCGGCTGAAAGACGGCGCGGATTTCATTGATATTCCTTATTCTGAAATAGGCAGATATTGATTTTGAAAGGGCAACGCGTTATGAAAAAGGCATTATCCGCTTTGATCGCAATCGTTATGCTCGCGGCGGCGCTTGCCGCGTCGATACCCGCGTCGGCGAAGGGTCTCTTTTCCGACGTTGACGACGGCAGATGGAGCGCGTCGTCTATCACGTACGCCGTTAATAACGGCTACATGAACGGCGTGGGGGACGATAAGTTCGATCCGTCGGGACCCCTGACCCGCGCGATGGTCGCGACCGTCCTGTGGCGTCGCGAGGGATCTCCCGCGCCCGCCGCTCCGAGCGGATTCGAGGACGTGCCCGATGGCAAGTGGTACACGGACGCCGTTGCGTGGGCGAAGGAAACGGGTATCGTCAACGGGCTCACCGACAAGACGTTCGGTCCGAACTCGTATATCACCAGAGAACAGCTCGGAACGATGCTCTTCCGCTTCTCCGCGACCGCTCCGGTATCCGTGCCGGAACGCGCCGATCTTTCGTCTTTTGACGATGATGAAAAAGTCTCGGGCTGGGCCGACGAGGCGATGAAGTGGGCGGTCGAGGCCGGCCTTATCAACGGCACGGGCGGCAACAAGCTTGCGCCCGACGGAAAGGCGACGCGCGAGCAGTTCGCGGCGATCATCGAGAGGTACGACAACACCTTCAAACTCAAATACAATACTCCGGTCATCCGTTCTCACTATACCGAGAAAGAATACCCGCTCGTAGAAGACGCGGATATATACGTCGCAACTGACGGAGACGACGGAAACCCCGGAACTTTCGACAAACCGCTCGCAACTTTCGCGGGCGCCGTCGCGAAAGTCCGCGAGATAAAGGCGTCGAAGACGGAGGGCGATATCGTCGTCGCGTTCAAGGCCGGGAACTACGGTCCTCTCTGTGTCGAACTGACGGCGGAGGACTCCGGTACGGCGGAGCAGCGGATCGTTTACTGCAAGTACGGCGACGGCGACGTCGTCTTCGACAACGGTCTGACCGTCGGCGCGGGCGAGTTCGTTCCGATCTCCGAGGACGAAAGATCGCTCTTTTCCGAAAAGGCGGCCGATAAGATCAAAAAGGCGGACGTCACGGGCCGTCTCGACGGGTACGTCATAACCGATCTCGTTCTCTCGGACGACGGGGAGATGACCGTGGCGCGTTTTCCGAACAGATTTGAGGACGGGACCGATCATCTTATACGCGGAGGCCACACGGTCGACGAGAGCCATATCTCGATCTACAATTCGGTCTTCAAAAACAGGATCAAAAATTACGCGTCGACCGAAGGGCTTTACCTTTACGGATTCATTACGCTCGGGTGGTATAAGGATATCATCGAGACGGACGAATGCACGGTCGATCCCGAATCGGGCGACCCGGTATTCCACGTGATCGGTCTGGAGAAAACGAGAGGCGGGAACCTCCGGTTCGGAGAAGGGTTCGAAAAGCTTTATTATCAGATGGCGCTCGTCAATATCTTCGAGGAACTTGACGCGAAAGACGAGTTCATCTTCTCGCGCGACAAGAACACGCTGTACGTTTACGATCCGGACAGCGATATGGTCTTCGTAAACGGCGGCGATATGATCTCGATGGATCACGCCGACTATATCTCGTTTATCGGGCTGACGCTCAAAAACTCCAAAGGGAGAATGATAAACGCCACGGTTTCGCACGACGTCACGTTTGACAGATGCGCGGTGTCGGGGTCCGCTTCCAAATCGGCGCTCTTCTTCGGCAACTGTGAGCTCGGACGGGACTTCAACATCAGGATCCTCAACAGCGAATTCTCCATGACCGCGGCGTACGCCGTCGACGTTTGCTATTCCAACGTTCCCGACTCGGGCAGAAACGGCGGCAAAAAGTTCGGCGAACTGATCGACACGGCGAACGGCGTCGTAATCGACAACAATCTTTTCACGAAGTCCTCGCTCGTGATCGGCAACACCGGAGCCGTCGGGGTAGACGTCACGGCGCCCGTCGTTACGCACAACGTGTTCTACAAGTGCTGCTGGTGCGGGCTGGACTACTCCGGGACGATCAATATGCTCGCGGCGTACAACGTCTTCGATCAGGTGTGCTTCAACGGCGACGATACCGGAGCGCTGAACACGTGGTACTCCACCGACTACTGCGGCAACGTGATAAGAAACAATCTGTTCGTCAACGTCCCCGTTTACGGTCTGTACCTTGACGACGTTGTCGGAAACAGAGTGGAGTCGAATATCTTTTACGAAGTAGGGACCACTTCCGTGAACAACGGCATCTGCAGATACAACACGTTCTGCGATAACGCACTGATCTATCCGGGCAGGGACGGCGGCTCGGGCTGCGGTTTCAAAGTGTACGGATCGGAAGCGGTCGAGGAGGCGATGAAGGATAACGACGATCCGTCCGTGCTCACTTCGGTCGGAGACTGGGGACGGTGGAACAACACGCTCAAGTACTATTACGACAACCCCGAGGTCCTGGAGCGCGCCAGGGAGATGTGGCCCGATTATTTCGAGATCACGACGGACGTCACCAGATGGCAGGAAAAGAATTACTGCTCGTACAACTCGCTCGTCATAACGGGCAACCGCGAGATAAACGAAGCCGGAGAGGCTTACGAATATCCCGAGATACTGGCAAAGTATTCGACGATAGAGAACAACGTCGGTATTCCGACCGACGAGAATCCGCTTTTCGTCAACCCGACGCTGGGCGATTACCGCCTGCGCGAAGACGCCGGTATTCCCGATCTGGAATTTGAAAAAATAGGTCGATACTGATAACTTCCGCGTCCGGAACGCGTCGAATTTTGCGTATTAAAAACCGCTTCACGTATTGAAAAACCCGTTTGAGTGTGATATAATCTCAAGCGGTTCAAAACTGAAAAAATCAAAGGAGAAAAGATCATGAAAAAACTCAGAATCCTCGCGATCGTAATGGCTGCAGTTCTTACGCTTGCAGTTCTCGTTTCTTGCGGCGGCAAAACGGAGACCCCCTCGGGTTCGGATGCTCCCGCAGGACCGGACGCTCCCGCTGACGAGGTCAAGGGCGCTATGGATGAACACGGTTACTACAAGGTATTCGTTCCGGAAGGGTACACCCTGAAGCATGAAGACGTTTTCGGCGACGAAAGCCCGAAATCCTTCAACATCAACAACGACGAAAGCTCCTTCGACTATTTCATGTTCAACATGTATGACGAAGACAACGCCACGTCGAGCGTTGATATGACCAAAGAGATGAACGACGGCGCCGCGGACGTCACCCTCGATCTCGACGGTGTGAAGTGGACCGGTGTTGCATACGAATCTCTCGGCATCGCGTGCTTCTCGCTTTACGCCGATTTTGACGGCAATTTCGTTCTTGTCAGCGGCGCGGGCAACGCGTACGACAGCGCGATCGTCAAGACCGTTCTCGGATCTCTCGAGGTCAACGTAACGGAATAATTTTCCGACGGTAAAAAACGGAGCCGGCTTTCCGGCTCCGTTTTTGTTTGCTTTTGCGGCGGAAAAGATGGCGCGAAAAGGAAACGCGGCCTTCTTTTTCCCCTTGACTTTATCTTTGTTTATGATGTAGAATAGTCACAGAGGAAACGATTATTATAAAAAGGTGACAAAAATGAAAAAGATCATCAGGACAGTATCGCTCGTTACTGCCGCCGTCCTTATGCTGTCGGTCTTCGTGATCGGAGCGTCGGGATCTCCCGTTTCGTTCACAGACGTACAGACCGGCCGCTGGAGTTATTCCGATATCGAATACGCGGTCGAAAAGGGTTTCATCAAGGGCGTGGGAGGCGGACGCTTTGCTCCCGAGGAGGCTTGTACGCGCGCTATGGTCGTGACCGTCCTTTACCGCGCCGAGGGGGAACCGGAAGTCGTCTTCAGTCCCGTTTTTTCCGACGTTCCCGCCGGCAAGTGGTACTCGAACGCGGTGATCTGGGCGCAGAGCAAAGGGATCGTCAAGGGAACGACGGATACCACGTTCAGTCCGGACGCCAAAGTAACGAGAGAACAGCTCGCGACGATCTTCTTCCGGTACGCTTCCTTTAAACAGTACAAGCTGGAGCTTGGCTCAGAGCTGTCGGGTTTTACCGACAGCGCCAAGATCTCGAAATACGCGTCGGAGGCGATAAAGTGGGCGGTCGAGATCGGACTCATCAAGGGGTTGACCGTCAATACGATCGGGCCCCGCGGATCTGCAACGCGCGAACAGTTTGCGGCTATTATGGTGAGATTCGACAAGTATCCGTTTTCGGAAGGCAACGTCGAGACCTGGATAATTCCGATCGAATGAATAAAAAAGGGCGGTACCGCAATAAGCGGTACCGCTTTTTTGTTTTTCAGTCCCGGGCCCCGCCTTTTTTGCGGATCCCGAGTTTTCGCGCGATCCGACCGGCAAAGCGGCGCAGACGGGCGAAAAAAGCGCGGACGGGGTAGATCCCGCACCACACGCGGACGTAGGTCCTGTAACCGCGATCCGTAACGCGGTGCTTTTTTCCTTTGCGGACAAAATCGGTCAGCACGCCGATAACGGCGCCGTCGGGAACGTTCTCGAGCGAATACGTGTTGTCGCCGCGGATGAGATAATGGCCTTCCCTCACTTTGATCACGCGGTGCAGTACGTGATCCGCTCCGCGCCGGTAGAGCGCGACGTCGTGCTTTTTCAAGCGGGAGGAGGGGACCCGGATCGTCACCAGATCTCTGTTCTGGCGCAGCATCGGCTCCATGCTCACCCCGCGCGTTCGGTAGACGAGTACGCCGTCCCGTGCGAGGATATCCTCAAAAGAAACGTTCATTCCGTCAGCGCGCCTATCGATCTGAGATCTGCGAGGACCTTCGCCACGTCGGCGGAGATCCGGTCGCGCGGAGCGTCGTATTTTTCGCACATCGCGTCGACTATCTTCTCCTCGGTCGTATCTTCCTTAAGGCAGTCGATTATGAAAGCGGCCGTTTTGTTGCTGCGGACTATGCCGCGGAACGCTTCCGCTCCGACCGGTACGAGAAACCGTACGTCGTCGACGTCCTGTGAGATAAAATCGGGTTTCAGTTTCATATTGTTACTCCCTGATCATTGATTTTTGATGTCGGTGATGTCCTCGTCCGGTCCGAATATCCCGTCCCGGGCGACGCGCGCGGCTTCGGGATCCGTGTTGCATCCGAGGACGTAAAAGTCCGTCATATCGAGCAGCCTTTTTTCCATACCGATGATCCGCATTGCCGTCGGCGGATCGTTTGACATAAAGGCGTGGCCCGTCAGGAGCTGGAAGGCGTCGGCGCGTTCCATCGGGCCGATCCGGTTGACGGGTGCCCGCTCGAGTTTTACGATCGCCTTGAGCGGCGCGGAGATATTGCTGCCCAGACGGTGTTTCCCGCGCCACGGAGACCCGCACACGGTAACGCGGTCTTCTTCGATACGCAGAAGCGGTTTATCGTCGTTTATCATCACGACCCGGTCTCCGAACGTTTCCCTCCACAGACGGGTGTGAGTGCTTTTACCGGTCCCGCTTTTGGCGGTAAAGACGATCGCCTCGCCGTCCGAACGGACGGCGGAGCCGTGCATAAGAAGCACGTTTTCGGCGACAAGCTTTTCGGCTAAAAGGCTGTGAATGGCAAGATTTTCGACTTTTACTTCCGTTTTCGGAAGAAACAGGCCGAGGTCCGTGCTGCGCGCCCGCTTGAAATCGGATATGATCCTTTCAAAGTCGGCGTCCGTCGGTTGAACACAAAAACGGGGGTCTTCTTCACTTAAAAAATCTCGAAAAAAAGTCCGGTTTTGCTCGAACCGGCACCGTATAAGCGCCGGAACTCCCGCCAGCTTGACTCGGAATTCGTACATTAAATCACCTCAACAAAAACATTTTAACCCATAAACGCGATAAATGCAAGTGAGAAAACGGTTATTTGATAAAAATGGGGCCGTCCCGCTTTTATTGCATTTTATCACGCCGTTTGGTATAATTGAATCACAATAAACCGAAGGGGACGTTTTAATATGAAGAGATCTCTTTGCTTATTGATAGCGATCATAATGACTGCGGCCGTTCTGACGGCCGTTCCGGCGAACGCGAAAAAACCCGTTTTTTCCGACGTTGCCGAAAACCGATGGAGTTACGGATCCGTTACGTACGCCGTGGAAAACGGATATATGAACGGCGTCGGAGACGGGAAATTCGATCCCTCGGGATCCCTTACCAGAGGAATGGTCGCCACCGTTCTGTGGCGTCGCGAGGGTTCTCCCGCGCCCGCCGCTCCGAGCGGATTCG
The DNA here is from genome assembly GCA_017428635.1 of Clostridia bacterium. Classification (GTDB taxonomy): domain Bacteria; phylum Bacillota; class Clostridia; order Oscillospirales; family CAG-272; genus RUG11130. The sequence continues at coordinate 14,020 of JAFRQK010000001.1, forward strand.
AGGACGTACCGGCGGGCAAATGGTACACGGATGCCATTGCGTGGGCGAAGGAAACCGGAATCGTCAACGGCCTCACCCCGACGACGTTCGGGCCGAATTCTTTCATAACGAGAGAGCAGCTCGCCACCATGCTTTTCCGTTTTGCCTCGACCGCGCCGGTGTCGGTACCCGAACGCGCGGATCTTACGCCGTTTCCCGACGGCGGAAAAGTGTCCGGCTGGGCCGACGAGGCGATGAAGTGGGCTGTCGAAGCGGGTCTGATCAACGGGACGAACGACGGCAGACTCGCGCCGGGCGGCAAAGCGACGCGGGAACAGTTTGCGGCGATAATCGAGAGATACGACAACGCGTTCAAACTCACGTACAGAGCACCGGTCCTGCGTTCTCATTACACCGAGCCGGAGTATCCGCTCGTGACGGACGCGGACTTCTACGTCAGCACGACCGGATCGGACGGGAACGACGGGTCCTTCGAGCATCCGTTCAGAACGTTTGAGCACGCGCACGAAGTGGTAAAGGAGATACCGAAGACCGCCGAGACGGGCGGTATCACCGTCGCGTTCATGGCGGGAAACTACGGCCCTCTGAGCGTCGACATGAACTGGGAATCGGGAAATCCCGAGTGCCCGGTCACTTACTGCGCGTACGGCGACGGGGACGTGATCTTCGACAACGGATACAACTTCACGGCGGATTCCTTCGTCCCGATCGACGAGAGTGAAAAGGCGTTGTTTACGAGCAAAGCGCTCAAGGGCGACAAGATTAAAAAGACGGATATGTCGTCCGTCATAGCGCCGGGAACGTACGATCTTGACTGTTACGTCTATTCCGACAACGCTCTGTGTACCGTCGCGCGTTACCCGGACAAATACGAAGACGGGACGGACCAGCTCATGAAGGGAGCGGGGTACACTTCCGACGAAACGCATATCCGTATCACGTACAGCGGCATGAAAAACAGACTCGCGTCCTATCACACTCTTGACGGCGTGAAGCTTTACGGATACCTTACGACGGGGTGGTCCAAGGACACGCTTTCGATCGGCGGGTACGACCCCGAAACGGGCGACGTGCTGATATCCGATCCCGAAAACGCGAGAATGGGATCGCTCCGCTACCCTGAGTTCCCGAGCGCCGAATTTCACGAGTCGGCGATCCTGAACGCGTCGGAGGAACTTGACGCGCCCGGCGAATACTGGGTCGACCCCGCGACGTCCGTTATGTACGTTTACGATCCCAAGGGTGATTACCATATCTGCGGCGGCGGGACGATGATACGGATAAACTACACGAGCGATATCACCCTGCGCGGCCTCTCGTTCCGCAATATGGGAGATTACGCCGTATACGGAAACAGGGCTCACGATATTACGATCGATCTTTGTGATTTCAAATACTGCGGCGGGATGTTCGCGGTCGAGATAGGCGCCCACGAACCGGGACGCGACCTCAACTTCACGATGACGCGCTGCGACTTCGATCTGATGATGGACTGCTGTCTGTGCCTCAGCGGCGGCGACGTATCCGAGAAGATAGGCTACGCGACGCATATGAACGCGCTGATCGACAACAACTCCTTCAAAAATTACAATCTCTTCCTGAACGAGCAGTTGGGAATTTATATCACCGGCTGCGACGAGGTCATGATCTCTCATAACGAATTCATAAACGGAGGAGACGGCTCGGTCTACTACGGCGGAAGTCAGAACGTAGTAATGGAGTACAACTACTGCAAAAATCAGATCAGGAACGCCTCGGACGCCGGCGTGTTCTGTACGTGGAACGATTTTGAGCACCGCGGCAACATCGTCAGATACAACCTGATCGATACCGTATCTTCGCATGGAGTAGGCGGGTTTTCCGCGTACCTCGACGACTACTCGGCGGGTACGTCGTTTTATTCCAATCTGCTCTTCAACGCCAGCGAATTCGTCGTCCACAACGGCAGGGACAACGTGATGAAGGACAATATCCTCATCAACACGGACGGATCCGTCAGCGGATTCAGCGTGACCGTGCAGCAGGCGGTCTATATGCCCGAAACGCTCGGTCAGTTCGACGAAGACGATCTTGCCATCGTCGAAAGCTGGAACGATCTTTTTGCAAAATACGAGAAAAATCCCGCGCTCAAGGCGTACGCCGAGGAACACTGGAAGGAGATATTCGATCTGACGACGGATCTTGAGAGGTGGGACGACCCGAACTTCGTCCTCGCAAGAAAAGAAACGATAACGAACAACAGGTTCATCAATTTGAAGGGCGCGATCGCCGTACCGACCGACGAATACGTCGTTAAATATTCGACGATCGAGGGCAACGTCGGGTACACACTCGACGAGAATCCGTTCTTCGTCAACCCGTCTCGCGGCGATTACCGCTTCCGGGAAGGCGTCGGCTTCCCGGATATCCATTTTGAAGAGATCGGAAGATATTGACGCGCGCCTCTCCCCTTTTTCCGCAAACCGTTTTGCCACGGCGGGCAACCTGTGCTATAATAGTTTCGACCGAAACCGCATCAGTCTTCGGGAGCGTCCCGGCCGGGCGCATTTCCGACACGACTGTGAAAGGAGATGACACCACGCTATGAGATCACCGAAATTCGGTATGAGCGCTCTGATCCTGATCCTGATCCTCGCATCCGCGTTCGGCTTTTTCTTCTCGGTCAAGATGGTCGATTTTTCCGCGCGCTCGTACGCGAACGATTACCTCATGATCGACGACAGCGAATACGCCGTCCGCTACTCTAATCAGGCGCCCAACGGTATATACCGCGGCAAGTTTGAGAACACCGCCGAACTTGTTGCCGAAGGGTTTTTCGGCTACGACTGGGGCGCCGCGCTCAGCGGCGACACGCTGATCGTGAACGAGTACGGCAACACGAGCCTCGGTCTTATGCTGTGCGATCTGGTCCGCATCGACCTCAACACGGGAAAGAAAGAGGTCCTTATGCGCGACACGACCCTTCGCGGCCGCTGCGCGTCCGGCGAACTCGTCTGCGTCAGCGGAGTGATGATGGACGTCAACGCTCCGAAGACCAATCCCCTCTGCGCGTTCTTCTGTCTCGGCAATCCAGACAGCAAACCGGGCACCGCGCTGATATCTTATCTCGACCCCGCCACCGGAGAGGTGCTTTACAGCGTCCGGGAAAAGGAGTTTCCGGACAAGATCTTTGAAGCGCGTTTCCTCGACCGCACTCTTGAGGAGGTCATGGGATGAAATTCGGAATAACGAATAAAAACAGTCTCAGCGGCGCATGGCTCGCCATCCGCCTGTTCCAGGTGATCTCGTTCGTTCCCGCGGCGTTTTTTCTCGTGATCTCCGGATACCGCGGGATCCTGTTGGAGAACAACGTTTTATCCCAAATCTTTTCGTGCGGCCTGTGCGCCCTGCCCTGCGGTGAGACCGCGGGACTGTCCGCGCTGTACCGCCTCTCGCACAGCGAGATCCTCGCCCATTTCCTGCTGCTCGGGATCGCTCTTGCCGTCGGACTCATCACGGGTCCTATCCTGCGCGGCTCCGAAAAAGCGGGGCGAGTACTGCGTTTCGTTATGCTCGGCGTTCTCGCGCTTGATATCCCTCTCGGGATACTGTTCAATATCTACGGGTATTTCGGCCTCGTTCCGGTGATCTGCGGCTCTGCGATCCGTCTCGGTTTCGCCGCTCTGATCGTCGCCGACCTCATCGCGGCGAGGAAAGCGAACGCCGCCGATCCGGAATAAAATCCCGACAAGCGAAAACCTCTTCTGCCTCGGCAAAAGAGGTTTTTCCGTTGTTTTCGCCGCCGACCGGACCGTCCGGAGACGTTCGCGCGGAAAAGAAAAAACTGCGGGTTTGAAAAACAACTCTCTGTAGCCCTCAAAAAACTTCAAAAAAGAGGTCGTTCGTTATGAAAAAAGCATTCGCTCTTATCGTCGTTCTGTCCGTTCTGCTGGCGGGTCTGTCCTCGCTCGTTCCCGCGTCGGCCGGACCCCTTCCGTTCCGCGACGTTCCGGAGAACGCGTGGTTTTATTCTCCCGTTCTCACCGTATGGGAAGAGGGAATAATGAAGGGCACGTCCCCCGATACGTTTTCCCCGAACAGCCCGATGACGCGCGGACAGATCGTGACGATCCTCGCGAGACTTTCGGGGGAAGAATACGCCGGGGCGGCGAAAGACGCCCCCTTCCGCGACGTTCCCGAAAATAAATACTACGCCGACCCGATCGGATGGGCGTTCGGCCGCGGGATCGCGAAAGGCATGAGCGAGACGAGATTCGAGCCTGAAAAGCCGGTGCTCCGTCAGGAGTTCGCGGCGTTTCTCGTGAGATATATGAGACATATGAAAATCACGCTCCCCGAAACAGACGCGGAACCGTTCCCGGACGCCGTTCCGGCCTGGGCGGCGGCGGACGTCGAGACGCTCCACAGAACGGGGCTGGTCGAGGGAGACCATTCGGGCAGATTCAACCCGGGCAAAAAGATGACGAGAGCGGAAACGGCGACGGTGATCGGGAGACTGCTTAAACTGACAGCCGGGACGTCTCTTGACGGGGCTTCCGTGATATACGCCGAAGGCAGCGAAGACGCGGCAGAGCGCGTCGCGTGGCAGATCGAAAAACTCACGGGACTTCGTCCCTCCGTCGCGAAGGACGAATCGCCCGACAGCGGTCCCGAGATCGTCCTCGGCGTGACGAACCGCGGCGGACCGGACCCCGCGGGCCTCGGTAAAGAAGGTTACGAGATCAGCCGCGACGGAGATACCGTCTTCGTCACGGGCGAGACGCCCGAAGGCGTATACCGCGGCGCGGCGGCGCTTCTGAAATCGGGGACGGTTCGAGGAGAGTCGCTCGTCATACCCGACGGTGCGTTCGGCCGCTTCCCGTACGAATATCCGATAGGATCGCTCACCGTAAACGGGCGGCCTATATCAGACTACGTGATCGTCTGCCCCGCCGACACGTCCGAATCGGTCAGAACGGGTGTGGGCGATATAGTAAAATACGTCGAAAAAGCGTGCGGGACGACGCTCGCGGTGACGGACGAGAAAACGTCTCCGGCGATCATTATCGACCCCTCTCCCGTCACGGTCGAGGGTTCGTTCAACAACAACGAGGAGAATTATTCGATCCGGTCTGAGGGCGACGATATCGTCGTCAGGGGATCGCCCGTCCGCGGCGCGATGTACGGATGTTACGCCCTGCTCGAAGACTGCGTCGGATGGTATTTTCTCACCCCGGAAGTCGATTATATCCGCGCGGCGGAGCAGGTCGACGTAAGCGGCGTCGATATCGTTTATTCCCCCGCGTTCGAATACAGGAACAACTATTGGCCCGGGGCGATCGGCTCGGCGGAATTCTGCGCGAAAAACCAGCTCAACGCAAATATAACTTCCGAAAAATACGGCGGAGGCATCAGCTATACCGGCGGATCCGTCCATACGTTCCAGGCGCTGACGAACTACGAATACGATCAGGGGATGCAGCCTTGTCTCAACGACGAGGCGATCTACGATACCATATACGGAAACGTGAAAAAGATCCTCCTCGAGCACCCCGACGCGCGCGTGATCTCCGTCTCGCAGAACGACAATTCCAATTACTGCAAGTGCGAAAAATGCGCCGCTGTCGCCGAGGAAGAGGGATCGGAGGCCGGGAACGTCATCCGTTTCGTCAACCGTATCGTCCGCGACCTCAGGGCGGAGGGATACGACAAAGTGTCGATCCATACGCTCGCATATATGTACACGGTTAAAGTCTGCAAAACGAAGCCGGACCCCGGCGTCATCATCCAGTACTGCACGGCGGAGAACTGCTTTGCTCACCCGACGTGGGACGAAGACTGCTTTACGAACGGCGCGCACGCGCAGAATATCGCCGCGTGGAGCGAAGTCACCTCCCGGATCTGGGTGTGGGATTACGGCACGCACTTCTCCAACTATCTCGATTACAACGTCAACTATAACTACGACGTCCTTTGCGGAAATATAAAGTATTTCCGCGACCACGGCGTTTCGGGCCTGTTCAATCAGGGAGCTTACACCTCGGGCGCGAGGACGGGCGAATTTTCGGAAATGAGGACTTTTCTGCTCGCAAAGGCGATGGAAGATCCCGATATGACGAAGGAGCGGTATTCCGACCTGATGAACGCGTTTCTCGAGGGCTACTACGGCGTCGAATCCGCGCCGTATATCCGCGACTATATCGACCGTCTGATTGCGGCGGAATCGGAATACTGCGACGGCTGGATCGACTACGACGACAAGACGAAAGAGCTGTCGAGGGCCATGCGTCTTCGCAAACTGTTCTCCGTATTCGAAGAAGATTTTACCGAGGCCGCGCTACTCGCCGATACCGCGTACGGGTTCGAGTGCGTTTCGATCGACCGCATCCAGTTCGACTACATCGTCCTCGAACTGCGCTTCTTCCGCGAGTTCGGAAAGGGATCCGACGAGGTCGACCGCGAAATACAAAACGTCGCGTATGAATTGTATCTTAAACTCAGAAAATACGGAATTACCCTGAACGAAGGCAGAAGACGCCCCGATTTCGACGGCCCGGAGTCGATCACCGTCCCGCCGTCGAAATGGAAACTTCTTTCCTGACGCGCAAAGCGAGAACGGATCAATATTGTGTCGCAAAACCAAAACCCCGCAGAGCCGTCCGCGGGGTTCGCTTTTTTGCGGTCACAGACCCGGATCTCCCCGAAGGAACGTCACGGCGCGCCCCCCCGACAGGCGATTCTTGTTGTTTACTTCCGTTTCGTATGGTATAATTAAAAAAAAGCGAAAAATGGGGAACGAGCGTATGATCCACCTTATCTCTCCCGAGAACGGAGCGGAGTTTTCCGTCCTGACGGACGTGCAGAAACAACTCATAAAACAGAGCCTCGCGGGGACTTTCACCCGATTCGGCAATTACGGCGAAGAGAACGACGACGACGCGTCGGCGCCCGCAGTGTGCGTTTTCAGATGGCGCGCCGACGAGACGGACTTCCCGACGTCTCTTGAGATCTCCGAGGCGGAAGATTTTTCCGTTCCTTCTCACGTCGATATTTCGGGGACGTTCCAGTCGGCAACCGACGGCGACCTGTTCGCGACGGGGCGAAATTTCATGACCGGGAAAAAGTACTTTTGGCGCGTGGCGCAGAACGGCGAGTATTCACAAGTCAGATCCTTTGCCACTCTGCCCGATCCGATCCGCCCTCTGTCCGTCGACCGCGTTCCGAATTTTCGCGACCTCGGAGGAAGAATAAACGCCGAGGGCCGAAGAATGAAGCAAGGGCTCCTCTATCGCGGAAGATTCCTCGAATGGGAGGAGGACGACCGGTACGGTCTGACCGAAAACGGAAAGATAACGTTCGCCGAGAAACTCGGGATCAGGACAGAGATCGACCTGCGCGAGGAAAAAGAGGGAAAGATGACCGTCAGCCCCGCCGGACAGAGCGTCCGTTACGTCCAGGTATCGCACGACAGTTCGTGGGGCGGCACGCTGAACGACCGAGGCATGGGTCAGCTCGATCAGATATTCGCCGTGCTGTTCGATCCCGCGTCGTACCCCGTATATTTCCATTGCTTCGCCGGAGCGGACAGAACGGGATTCATCTCCATGATCATCGACGGGATCGTCGGGATGAGCGACGAGAACATTATTCTCGAATACAATTTCACCGCCCTTTTCGATCACCGGAACTGGAAAGAGTGCGAGGGCGCGAGCGCGTATTTCGCTTTTCTGCGCGAGACGTTCGGAGATCACTCGCTCTCCGAGCTTATAATGCTCCACCTTACGAACTACGGGATCGACAGGGATAAGCTGATCCGGCTGAAAGAATTTCTTCTGGAAGACTGAATGGCGGATACGATCGACCGCTGTTTCGCCCTCTCGGAAGGACGGCAAACGATCCGTTCCCGCCGCGCGCGGGACGGTTTTGTTAATAGTTACAAAAAACCGCCGCACCGGGCGGTTTTTTTGTTGACGAGGCACATAACGGGTGATATACTATAATAAGGAAAAAATACCTGCGGCAAGCGCTTTTCCCGTCACACCTCTGTCAAGACGAAAGGAACAACGAATATGAGAAAAATCATTTGCATTATCCTGACTCTTCTGATGGCGATGCCCATGTTTTCCAATGCGTGCGTGTCTGTTTCAGCCGCGGGCGCCGACGTTTCGCGCGTTGACGAAACGCGTGCGGACACGGTCGCCCCGGAGATCATACGCGCCGTAAACGAACCGGCGGCTCCTCTGGGCGAGGGCGCGGACGATGAAGGCGGCTCGTATTTCGGAGACGAATACGACGCGAGGCCTCTTCTCATCCTCGGGGAATCCGTTGAAGTCCCGTTCGACGGCACGGAATTATCCGGCGTATACCGTTTTTCCCCGGAAGCCGACGGTATATACGTGTTTTATTCAACGGGCTATGCCGATACTCTCGCGACCCTTTTCGACAGCGAGGGCTATGAGCTCGGATCCGACGATGACAGCGGAGACGAAATGAACTTCCTGATCGAACAGAGTCTCGAAGGCGGAAAGACCTATTTTCTGTTTACCGATCGTTATTCGTACGATAACGAAACGTTCGCGGTCACCGTTGTGCGCCTGCCGGAGATCACGGGTCTGTCTCTCGCTCTGACACGCCCCGACGCGTCTCTTGTCGAAGGGGTGAGCGACGGTTTTTGGGGCTCGTATTACGATGAAACCGCAGAAGATTATCTGCCGTATTACAGTTTCAGCGAAAACGCCCTGTTCAGGGTGCTGACGGGGACGATCGAATACGACGACGGTTCGAGCGAGACGCTCACTTCCGAAAGCAGACACGTTATTATCACTTATGACTGCAGAAACTGGACGGCGGGCGGAGAGAGCAATACCGTTTTAGTCAGCTGTGATTACAGTATCGTGTCCGCCGAGATAAACGTTCCCGTTATCTCTTTTGCGGAGTTCGCATCAACGATCCCGACCGTCGGGCAGGGCGAGACGGTCACGGTCGATTACGACCTCACGAGGGAATCGGGAATGCTCGCTTTCACTCCGGACCGCGACGGTTGGTATGAGTTCGGATTTGAAAGTTCTTTTCAGATATTTGCCGAGTTATACGATTCTGATCTCGAAAGCATCGATTCTGTCCGCGGATATGATCTTATCGTTCTTCAGAAACTCGAAGGCGGTAAAACCTACGTGCTGAGTACCGGTTCTTATTACGGCAGCACCTCCGGGAAAATCGAGGTTTCAGCGCGGAGGCTGCCCGATATCACGGGGATCTCGGTCGCTCTGAAAAGTCCCGACGCAGTGCTCGTTCAGGACTGGACCGGCGGATATTGGAGCGACTATTACGACGAGGATCTCGGCGAATACGTCCGTTACTACCGTTTCTACGCCGACGATATCTTCTCGATCCTGACTGTCACGGCGGAGCTCGAAGACGGTACGAGCGCGGTACTTAAATACAACGATAAACGCCTCACTTATTCCTTTGACTGCGAAAACTGGACGGTCGGCGGCGAAAACAACGCCGTCTCGGTTTCGGTTCGCCAAAGCTCGCTTACGGCGGATGTCAACGTGCCTGTCGTCTCGTTTTCGGATTACATATCGTTATGCCCCGTTCTAACGACGGAGGAACCGGTCACCGTCAATTACACCGGAACCGAGTTTTCTGGCATGCTGTCTTTTACTCCCGAGACGGACGGGTATTATGAGTTTACTTCCTCCGGTAATTTCAGCAGAGCCATTCGGTTATGCGATTCGAACGGAGATCTGAAAACAACAACGATAGAATTCGGTTCGTATGAGACCGGAACGTTCTTCATAGAACTTGAGGGCGGTATGACGTACGTTATGTTCACGTGTATCACTACGTCAAACGTCACGGGAGAATACGTGATATCCGCGGCGCGCAAGCCCGGGATCGCCGACATCTCGATCAAACTGAAAGATCCCGACGCCGCGCTCGTTCAGGGTCTGAGCGGCGGATACTGGTCTTATTCAGGCGGCTACTATTATTACGAAACGGAAGCCGTTTTGTCCCTCCTGACGATCACGGTTGAATACGATGACGGAACGAGCGGCGTAATTACCGGCTACGGCGACGATTACTATTTCAGTTTCAGTCCCCGCCTCTGGACGCCGGGCGGCGAAAACAATACGTTCAGGGTTATTTCGGAGTACTCAGACGTATCCGCGTCAATAAACGTTCCCGTTATATCGCTCGGGGATTACGCGTCGGGGTGTCCGGCTCTTACGGAAGAAGAGCCCGTCGCCGTCAATCGCGACGGTACGGAACTTTCCGGTTTCGTCACGTTCACTCCCGGGGCGGACGGATGGTATGAATTCTCGATCAGCGGAGACTATTACAAAAACGTCTATCTGTATGATTACGACGGAAAATCGTTAAAGAGCAATTCCGGTCAGGATTTTACGCTTACCTGCAGACTTGAGGCCGGAGAGACGTACGTCCTGCGCTCGCGAAGCACGCAAAGCGACGCGGGGCAAAGTACGGTATCCGTGTCCCGGTTGCCCGAGATCACGGGACTGACCCTCTCGCTTCGTAGCCCCGATTCTGCGCTCGTCGAAGGATGGAGCTCCGGTTATCGGCGCACCTATTACGACTACGATCTCAACCAGTACGTCGAATACTATTACTATTACGACGGCGCGATTTTCCGGATTTTGACGATCACCGCGGAGTTTGAAGACGGAACGAGCTGTGTGCTGGACTATGAAGATCCCATGCTCTCGTATTCGTATAACTGCACCTCCTGGACGCAGGGCGGTGAGGACAATACCGTTACGGTGAGATCGAATTATTCAGACGCATCGGCGTCGATAAGCGTTCCCATCGTGCAGTTCTCCGATTACCTGCCCTTGTGTCCCGTTATCACGGCGGGGGATCCCGCGACCTTCCAATACGACGGATCGAGGCTTACCGGCACAACGGTTTTCGTTCCCGAGACGAACGGATGGTATAATTTCTCGATCAGCGCAGACACTTACTTATACGGAAGTCTGTACGGTTACAACGAAGGATCGTTAGAATCGTTAAAGAGTTCCTACGGTTGGAATAAGCTGTCGTTTACGGCAAGACTTGAAGCCGGAAAGACGTACGTCCTGAGTACGCAAAGCGATTACGGCGAAGCGGTCCGCTTCACCGTATCCGTTACGCGCTTGCCCGAGATCACCGGTCTTTCGCTCACGCTTAACGATCCCGATTCCGTGCTCGTCGAAGGCTGGAGCGACGGAGGATGGGAAGAAGGCGACAACGGCGCAAAGTATTACAATTACAGCGTCGACACGGTCTTTTCCATCCTGACGGTCACCGCGGAATATGACGACGGCTCGAGCGGCGTGCTGGATTATTACGACCCCGCGCTGTCGTATTCGTATACCTGCGCCGACTGGGTGCCAGGAGGCGAGAGCAATACCGTTACGGTGAGCGCAAATTATACGGACGTATCGGCGTCGGCAAACGTTCCCGTACTGACTTTCGAAGAATTCATTCTGAGGTGTCCGACCGTCAGGCCGGGTGAACCCGTTACCGTGGATTACGCGGGAAACCCGATGTCCGGGGTCGTCGTTTTCACTCCCGAACAAAGCGGACTGTACGAAATTTACTCGACCGGAACGTATGACACGTTTCTTACCCTTTGCGATTCCGAAGGAAATGAGACAGCCTACGACGACGACAGCGGATCGGACCGTAATTTCCGTCTTACCCTCCTTCTGGAAGAAGGAAAAACGTATTATCTGCAGACCCAGACGTACAACCCGAAAAACAGCGGGACGTACGTCGTGCACGCCGAACGTCTGCTCAATATCACGGGGCTCTCGATCGCGCTGTCCGATCCCGACTCGGCGCTCGTCGAAGGCTGGAGCGGCGGAGAATGGTATTATAACGATTACGACGTAAAATATTACAAATACTATTCCGGCACGACCTTCTCCATCCTGACGATCACCGCGGAATACGAAGACGGATCGAGCGGTGTGCTCGAATACAACGATCCCATGCTCTCGTATTCGTTTAACTGCGACGGCTGGACTCCGGGCGGCGAAAAGAACACCGTTACGGTGAGATCGAATTACTCGGACGCATCGGCGACGATAAACGTCCCCGTCATAACTTTCGCCGATTACATAGCCGCGCGCCCCGTTCTCACGACTGAAGATCCCGTCACCGCAAACTTCGACGGGACGGAGCGCTCCGGTTTGATGACTTTCACGGCCGAGACGGACGGATGGTATAAGTTCTCGGTCCGAAGCAACTATTACAACTACGTCCTCCTGTACCTTTACGACAACGGGTCGGCAAAGCAAATAGCAAGTTCCGACAGTGATAATGCATCGCTTACGTATAGGCTCACAGCCGGAAAGACGTACGTTCTGCGCACGCGGCAATACCCGGAGAGCGGCATGGGAGAATACACGGCCTCCGTGACGCGCCTGCCCGATATCACCCGCCTGACGCTCTCGCTGAACGACCCCGACTTTGCGCTCGTCGAAGGATGGAGCGAAGGAAGATGGGTTTACGTCGGTTCTGACGCCGCGTTTTACGACTTCGATTACGACGAGATCTTCTCGAATCTGACGATCACCGCGGAATATGAAGACGGAACGAGCGGTGAGATCGATTATTACGACTTCCGGCTCTCGCATTCGTACGACTGCGCCGATTGGACTCCGGGCGGTAACGGCAATACCGTTACGGTGAGCGTGCGATACACGAACGTGTCGGCGTCTGCAAACGTTCCCGTCGTAACGTTCGCCGATTACATAGCCGGGCGTCCCGTTTTAACGACGGAGGAGCCCGTCACCGCCTTCTACGACGGATCGGAACGTTCCGGCATGATGAGTTTTACTCCCGAAAAGAACGGATGGTATACGTTCACGGTCAGCGCAGACTGTTACGTAAACTTCGACCTGTTCGATTTCGTCAACGGATCGATCGGGTCAATGTCAGGATACGGCGGCACGAAAATATCGTTTACTCAAAGGCTTGAGGGAGGAAAGACGTACGCCATGCGTACGCTGAGCACGGAAGGTACCTCTGCGAAATTTACGGTGTCCGTGACGCGCCTGCCCGATATCACCCGTCTGACGCTCTCGCCTGTCGATCCCGACTCGGCGCTCGTCGAGGGACGGAGCGGAGGCTGGTGGTTCGACAACGGAGCCGGCGTCAGATATTACAGTTACCCCTCCTCCTCGGTCTTCTCACTCCTGACGATCACCGCGGAATATGAAGACGGAACGAGCGACGAGATCGATTATTACGATTCCCGGCTCACGTATTCGTACGACTGCGCAGGCTGGGCTCCGGGCGGCGCCGACAATACCGTTACGGTGAGCGCGAGATACACGGAAGTATCGGCGTCGGCAAACGTTCCCGTCATAACGTTCGCCGATTTCGTATCCGGTTGTCCCGTTCTCACGACGGAAGATCCGGTCACCGTCATCTACGACGGGACGGAGCGCTCCGGTATGATGACTTTCACTCCCGCTGCTGACGGATGGTATGAGTTCTCGACCTACGGAAGCAGTCTGGGATATACCTCGATATTCGATCTCAACGGAAACTATATATCGGATGATCTCGCCCATCTCGAGGGCGGAAAAACGTACGCTCTGTTTTCCGGACCCGGTTATGCCGGTACGGGCGAAACCGAGTTCTCGCTGTCGGTGCGCCGTCTGCCGGATATCACCCGTCTGACGCTCTCGCCGGTCGATCCCGACTTTGCGCTCGTCGAAGGATGGAGCGAAGGAAAATGGGTTTACGTCGGTTCTGACGCCGCATTTTACGACTTCGATTACGCCGTGATCTTCTCGAATCTGACGATCACCGCGGAATATGAAGACGGAACGAGCGATGAGATCGATTACTACAACTTCCGGCTCTCGTACTCGTATAACTGCGCCGGCTGGACTCCGGGCGGCGACGGCAATACCGTTACGGTGAGCGCGAGATACACAGACGTTTCGGCGTCTGCAAACGTTCCCGTCATAACGCTCGCCGATCACTTATCCGCGCTTCCCTCCATCAAGGAGGACGATCCGGTCGTCGTCGACTTCGACGGGACGGAACGCTCCAGTTGGATGACTTTCACTCCCGCGGCTGACGGATGGTATGAGTTCTCGGCCTACGGAAACTATAACCTATACGTCGGGCTTTACCGTTACGACGACGGATCGATGTCGTTTACGGAAAGCCGCGACGGTTCGGATATTTCATTTAAGGTAAGACTTGAAGCAGGAAAGCCGTACCTCCTTCGCACTCAGATCCTGAACGGCGGCGCGGGAAAATTCACGGTGTCCGTGACGCGTCAGCCCGACGTCACCGGCCTGACCCTCTCGCTGAACGGTCCCGACTCGGCGCTCGTCGAAGAATGGAGCCGCGGAGACTGGGAATACAACGATTACGGCAACGCGTATTACTATTACTACTACTCTTCCGCGATCTTCCCGCTTATGACGATCACCGCGGAATATGCGGACGGGACGAGCGGCGTGCTGGATTACGACGATCCTATGCTCACGTATTCGTATAACTGCGTCGGCTGGGCGCGGGGCGGTGACAGCAATACCGTTACGGTAACGGCGCGATATACGGACGTTTCTGCGTCGATCAACGTTCCCATTACGACGTTTGACGTCTTTGCGCCCGGGTGGCCGACAATTACGGAGGGCGTACCCGTAACGGTGGATTACGCCCGCGATATTACCGACGGCGTCTTCGTTTTCACTCCCGAACAAAGCGGACTGTTCGATATTTACTCGACGGGAGAGTTCGACACGTATCTTATAATCCGAGACTCAAGCGGAAACAGGATAACCTATGACGACGACTCCGGAGAAGGAGCCAATTTCCGTTCCGTGTACCGTCTCGAGGGCGGGAAAACGTATTATCTGCAAACGCGTCTTTACTATGAGGACAAAAATGGAACGTACACCGTACACGTAGAGTTTTTACCCGACATAGCAAGGCTCTCGGTCACGCTGAGCGATCCCGGCGCGATGCTCGTTGAAGGATGGGGAGACGGGTATTGGACAGGCGATTACGAATATAGCAGGTATTACTATTACAGGCCCTCCGAAGTCTTCTCGATCCTGACGATCACTGCGGAATTCGCAGACGGCACGAAAGCCGTGTTGAGTTATGACGACCCCCGGATCTCGTATTTATACAGCTGTATGAACTGGAAACCGGGCGGGAACAGAAACACCGTCACGGTGACGGCGAAAAACGCCGGCGCGTCGGTATCGGTAAACGTTCCCGTCGTATCCTTCGACGAATTCGTTTCAGGATGCGCGATCCTGACGGTCGACGAAGACGCCGCCGTCCGTTACGACGGGACGGCGAGGTCGGGTATCGTCGCTTTCACTCCGGAGACGACCGGTATTTACCATATTTATTCGACCGGCGGGTACTCCACTCACGCGTATCTTTGCTATCAGAGCGGAGAAACCATGCTGATATGCCATTACGGCGGATTTGACGAAAACTTCCGCATCGACTGCAGATTACAGGGCGGAACAACGTATTATCTGTTCACCAGCGCGCAAAACGTCGATTCGGCCGGATACACGGTGTGCGCCGAAACGGAAAAGGGGATAAAGTCGATCTCGCTGTCGCTCAACTCGCCCGAAGCCGCGCTCGTAACGGGAGAAGGCGGAAAATGGAACTGCGATCAGCCCGATAACGAATACTACGAATTCCTCCCCGAAACGATATTCTCGATCATTACCGTCACGGCGGAATATGAAGACGGGACCACGGAGACTGTCGACTACCGGAGCGGTCGTATCTCGTTCTATTACAACTGCGCTCAGTGGGCCGCGGGCGGAGAAGCGAACCGTCTTACGGCCTATGACGGTGTCAGCGGGGCGTGGGCGTCGATAAACGTACCCGTCTCTGCTGCGGCGTCAGAACACAATTTAGTGCACCACGACGGCAAAGAACCCACCTGCACGGAGATCGGCTGGTATGCGTACGACACGTGTACCGATTGCGATTACACGACGTACCGTGAGATCCCGGCTCTCGGCCACAACTTCGGCCCGTGGACGGCGGTCGGCGCGATAACGTGCACCGAAGGCGGCACCGAAGAGCGCGTCTGCTCACGCTGCGGCGAAAAAGAAACGAGAACGTTCGACCCGACCGGTCACAACTTCGAAAGCTGGACCGTCAAAGTCCCCGCGACCTGCACGGAAAAAGGCATCGAGGAAAGGGTTTGCTCAAGATGCGGAGCGACCGAGCAGAGAGACATCCCCGCCAAGGGTCACGATTATGAAAACACCGTGGTTGCTCCGACCTGCACGGAACAGGGTTACACAAGGCACGTTTGCCGTGTTTGCGGCGACACCTACGTCGACGCGACAGTCCGCGCAACGGGTCACGCATGGGGCCCGTGGACAGTCGTCACACCCGCGACGGAGACGGAGGATGGACTTGAGAGAAGAGTCTGCGCGTCCGATCCCGCTCACGTTGAAGAAAGGATCATCCCCAAGAATTCGCACGTTCACGATCTGACGGAGGTCCGCGGGACCGAGGCGACGTGTACCGCCGACGGAAACATAACGTATTACGTCTGCGCGGGGTGCGGAAGGTACTTCGCAGACAGTGAAGGCGCCGAAGGGATCAACGCGGAAGACACCGTCATTCCCGCGCTCGGTCATAACTTCGGCTCATGGACGACTGCCGCGGCGGCAACGTGTACCGAGAACGGTTCCGAGGAGCGCGTATGCTCAAGATGCGGCGAAAAAGAAAGCAGACCGGTCGCGGCAACGGGTCACAACTACGTCGCGGAGGCGACCGCGCCGACGTGTACCGCGCTGGGCTTTACGACCCACACGTGTTCGAAGTGCGGCGATAAATACGTCGATACGTACGTCGACGCTCTCGGCCACGATTTCGGCGCCGACGGAAAGGCCGCAACGTGCTCACGCTGCGGCGCGAAAAATCCGAGCGTGCCGACGATCAAGTTCAAGGACGTACCCGATAACGCGTACTATAAGACCGCGGTCGACTGGGCGGTGGCAAACGGTATCACGTCGGGCACGAGTTCAACGACGTTCTCGCCGAACGCCGGATGCACGCGCGGTCAGGTCGTCACGTTCCTGTGGCGCGCTGCGGGACAGCCCGAACCCGCCGCGGGAACCAAGAACCCGTTCCGTGACGTCAAGGAAAACGATTATTTCTACACCGCGGTTCTTTGGGCGGTAGCAAACGGTATCACGTCGGGCACGAGTTCAACGACGTTCTCCCCGAAAGCAGTTTGCACGAGAGGACAGATCGTCACGTTCCTGTGGCGCGCGGAGAAAGAACCGAAACCGAAGAACCCGAGCAACCCGTTCAGTGACGTCAAGGCCAAAGATTACTTCCATACCGCCGTCCTTTGGGCGGTCGAAAAGGGGATCACGCTCGGAACGGACAAAACTCACTTCAGTCCGTCCGCCACCTGCACCAGAGGTCAGGTCGTCACCTTCCTCTACCGCGATATGGGCTGAACGAAAAAACAAAAAAGCGGCGCCTTACAGGGCGCCGCTTTTTCTGTCGGGGCGATCCGCTTTTCGTGTCAGCGGACGCGGGAGATCCTCTGCCGGAAATTCCGGCACGTTCCGGACAGACCGACAGCCTTCCCCCGACGGGGGAAAGCTGTCAAAAAATCAGTACCTTCCTATCTCTTCAAAGCGGATATCCGGGAAATCAACGCCTTCCCTGAAGCGATAATCGCCGCGGGACGGGTTGACGAAAAACGGGTTTTGATCGAGCGTGAACGACTCGTTACCCTCGATCGTCGAATATTTGACGATGTATTCGTTTGTCGGAACGGCGATCTTATTCTTTGAGTTGATAAATTTGTTGTTCGTGATCGTTTCGTTCCTGGCGAGAACGAAGTTCGGGTCGTCCCACCTCTCAAGGTCCGTCGTCAGATCGAAGATCTCCGGCCAGTTTGCTATGGCGTTCGCCTTGAGCGCGGGATTCTCCTCGTATTTCGCAAAAAGATCGTTCCAGTTTTTCACCCAGTTCAGGTCGTTCTCGCTGAACTGACCGAGCGTTTCGGGCTGATAGATCTCCTGCTGCACCGTCACGTTAAATCCGCTCACCTTGCCGTCCGTGTTAATGAGGATATTGTCCCTCATAACGTTGTCTCTGCCGTTGTGAACGACCATCTCGCTGCCGTTGAAGAACAGGTTTGAATATACCTCCGTTCCGGCGGAATAGTCGTCCAGATACAGGGAGAATCCGCCGACTCCGATATACGACACGTCCTCGATTATATTATATCTGACCTTGTTACCGCGGTGGTAGAAGTCGTTCCACGTGCAGAACACGCCTCCGTCGGCCGCATTCAGCATCTGATACCTGCAGTAGTTATACTCCATTATCACGTTCTGGCTTCCGCCGTAGAAGACCGCGCCGCGTCCGCCGTTTATGAATTCGTTGTGAGAGATCTTGACCTCGTCGCAGTGAGAAATATACATCGCGCTCTCTTCATTGAGGAAGAGATTGTAATTCGTAAATGAGTTGTTGTCGATCAGCGCGTTCATGTGCGTCGCGTATCCGATCCTCTCCGAAGTGGATTTGCCGAAGATACCGAGGAAGCAGTCCATCGAGCGGTCGAACTCCGAGTTCGTGAGACGGAAATCGAAGTCGCGGTCGGGGTCGTGATTCTCGAAATAGATCCCGAACATACCGCCCAGACAGTTGAATTCACACTGATCGATCTCTATCGAATGGCAGTTCCATCCCTCGAGAACTCTTTCCTTCGCGTTGACGAAAGACAGACCGCGGAACGTTATATCGTTCGCACCGCTCATCACGATCATTTTATCTTTTACGGTCATGTGATAGTTGCCGACGGGATCGTAAACGTACATCACGGACGTCTCGGGATCGACCCAGTATTCGCCCTTATAGTCGAGTTCCTCCGTGACGTTCATAAGCGCGGCGGCGAAGTGGTCGGGCCAATAGAACTCGCCTTCCCTGAGCCACCCCATCCTCGCTTTTTCGGGATCGGTAATGAGGCACTCTCCCGTCTCCTCGTTGAAGCCGCCGACGGAAAGGGTGTCCTGGAACCATCCGGTCGTCAGGTAACCGTACAGCTTGAATCCTTCGAGCGTGTGATAACTCTTTATATGGTTCAAGAACAGCGTGTTGATTATCTTGATATGATTACTGTCCGTCGCATAGCCTGAAGCGGGGAAGAACTGATCCGTCCCGTCGTCGTATTTGTTCGGGTAGCGCGCGACGGTGCACAGTCCGCTGTCGGAAAAAACGTAGTATGAAAGGTCGTAAGTTCCCGGCGCTATGACGGAAGACATATCCGTCTTTTTGATCTTGTCGCCCTTGAGCGCTTTGTCCGTAAACCACGCCTTTTCGCTCTCGTCGATCGGCACGAACGAATCGGCCGTGAAGTTGAATCCGTTGTCGAAGATAACTTCCCCGTCGCCGTATTTGCAGTAGGTGATCGGACACTCCGGCGTTCCGGAATCCGCGTCGGTCAGCGTGATATCGAGCGCGCCGTAATTGCCCGCCATAAAGGCGACGGTAATACCGTCACGTCCCGTTTTGTCGATAGCGCGCACCGCCTCGACCGCTTTGCCGAACGTTCTGAACGGGTGCTCGAAGGACCCGTCGTTCCCGTCGGATCCGGTCGTGCTGACGTAGAAGTCCGCGTCCGTCACGAGCGGATACTCCGGCTCGGTGTAATGAGAACGCAGGACCGGTTCTCTGTACGTGAGTTTGAACGCGTTGTCGTATCTCTCGATTATCGCCGCAAACTGTTCACGCGTCGCTTTGCCGCCCGGCGCGAGTCTGCCGTCGTTCGTCCCGTTGATCAGACCCGCTTCGACAGCCCACTTCATCGCCTCGTCGGCCCAGCCGGACACTTTTCCGCCGTCGGGAAA
>JAFRQK010000042.1 GCA_017428635.1 Clostridia bacterium
ATTCTTATCGAGGTAGATGAAAGAAACAGAGCGAAGATTTCAAACGGGGTAACTTCTTATGAGATAGCAGCTGCTTCCGGAGAAAACTATCCTGCTCTTCCTCTTCTTTCCGGAGACAAAAACTATAAGTTACCTCAGTATATTATGAGATCTCTTGTAAACAAGACGATTTTTGCAACTTCTCAGACAGATCAGGGAAAAGCTTTTTCCGGCGTCCTCTTTAAAATAGAAGGAGGAAAGATAACTGCTGTCGGATGCGACAGAAATATGCTCGCGGTTGCTGAATATGACTCAAAGGACGAGATCGAAGACTATAAGTTTATTATACCCGGAAGGATCCTTTCGGAAATTCTTAAGAGCATAAAAGATTCCGACGACGATATGGAGATCGCGGTCGCGAGAAAACATGTTATTTTCAGGATAGACGACGTAGTGTATTTTTCAAGACTTATTGAAGACGAATATTTCAATTTCGGAAAAATACTCTCTTTTCCGAGCGACAGTCACGTTTATGTTGAATGCTCGTCTTTCAGGGATACTGTTGAAAGAGCTTCTATAGTAACAGAGGATAAGCTCGGCGGAAAGTCAAAGAATTCTCTCGTTATCAATTATAAGAAAAACAGCATGGAGATCTCTTCAAATTCCGCGGACGGAAGTTTCTTTGACGAGATCCCGGCTGCAACGGAGAATATAGAAAGCGATATTCTCTTTAAATATAACTGCAGATATATTATGAACGTTCTCCGCGCCTGCGAAGAAACAAAGGTTGTAAAAATCAGCCTCAGCGGACCTACTATGGGAATGAAGTTAACAACCGGAGATTCGGACAGCAAGGAAGAAGTCGATTATATCTTCTACGTTATGCCGATGAGCAACGTAAGATAAAATGTATCTTCATCTCGGAAACGATCTTATAATAAAAAAAACGGATATAGTAGGTATTTTTGAGCTCGACGGAAAGATAACGACAAATGAGACGAAAAAATATCTCAAAGAAGCCGAAAAAGAAAAAAGACTTGAGAGCGCGGGATACGATCTGCCGAAATCTTTTGTTATTACAGACGGTGAAAACGGAGAAAGAGTATATTTATCTCATATTTCCGTAGCTTCTCTTATAAAAAGGTGTGATCTTCCTTTTTAACGGACCTAAAAGATCATGACGGAGGATTAATATGTCAGAAATTGAAAACAGAACCGTATATGATGAAAATCAGATACAGGTTCTGGAGGGTCTCGAAGCGGTAAGAAAGAGACCCGGTATGTATATCGGAACAACTTCCCTCGGCGGACTTCATCACCTCGTGTATGAAATTGTTGATAATTCGATCGACGAAGCCATGGCGGGCAGATGTTCTCACATAGAGGTCAATCTTCACGAAGACGGAAGCGTTTCGGTACAGGACGACGGATACGGAGTTCCGAGCCAGATCCATCACAAGATGGGCATTCCGGCTCTCGAGGTCGTTTTTTCAATACTCCATGCGGGAGGAAAATTCGGAGGAGAAGGATATAAGATCTCCGGAGGTCTTCACGGTGTCGGAGCTTCTGTCGTAAACGCTCTTTCGGATTGGCTCGAGGTAGACGACTGCTACGAGGGTCAGAGATATACCATGCGCTTTGAAAAGGGCCAAAA
>JAFRQK010000043.1 GCA_017428635.1 Clostridia bacterium
AGTTGTGGTAGTTCATGAATTCCTTTTCCTTCATGAACATGCTCTTCATGAATGCGGCGCCTATCTTATAGCGCAGCTTTGAATAGATGTCGCGCTTGAGCATTTTGAGCATTTCAACGCACGTTCCCTCGGTCGATTTGACGAGAACGTTGCCCGAGAATCCGTCGCAGACGACAAGATCGTAATTCCCGCTGAGCAGGTCGCGGCTCTCCATGTTGCCGACGAAGTTGACTTCTGAGCACTCTTTCAGCATCGGATACGCAGCTTTTCTGAGGTCGTCGCCCTTTTCGGTCTCAACTCCCACGTTGAGCATCGCGACTCTCGGCCGCTCGATCCCGAACGCGCCTTCGAGATAGCGCGATCCCATGATCGCGAACTGGAGGAGCATATCGGGCGAAACGTTGACGTTCGCGCCGCTGTCGCAGACGCCGACGATGCCTCCCGCCATCGTGGGGAGAAGCGGGCAGAACGCGGGACGTCTGACGTTCTCGATCCTTCCGATCTTGAGAGTCGCCGCCGCGACGAGAGCTCCCGTAGAGCCTGTCGACACCATCCCGTGGACGGTCTCGTCCTCGCGCAGGATCTTGATGCCCTTTATCATCGAGCTCTCTCTCTTGAGCCTTATCGCGTCGGTCGGTTTGTCCTCTCCCGTTATCACCTCGGGAGCGTGGACGATCTCGTATCTGTCCTCTCCGTCAAGCGTGTGCTTCGCAAGCTCTTCTCTTATCTTCTGCGCGTCTCCGGTGAAGATCACCTTCAGGTCGCCGTATTCTTTGAGCGCCCTGACGGCCCCCTCGACGTTCGCGTGAGGGCTGTTGTCTCCGCCGAGACAGTCTACGATTATCTTGACCATATCTTACTCCGCGTCGGTTAGTTTCTTGACGTACGAACGGCGGCGTTTGTGACGGACCGCCTTGAATCTCTTCCACTGGTTCTGTATCGCGTAGTTGTCCTCGAGGTTGAGGTTCGTCTCCGCGTAGAGGACTCCGTCTTCGCCGAGCATCCTCATGAGTCCCGCGGAGATCGCGGTGCTTATGCCGCGGTTCTCATACTCGGGATCGACACCGACGAGCGCGAGATCGAGGATTTGCGGTTTTTTTATCGCCTTAAGGACTCTGATCAAAGCGAGCGGCGTCAGGTGACCCTTCGATTTCTGCATCGCCTTTGCGAGAGACGGGAAACAGAGCCCGAAGCAGACGACCTTACCCTCTTCGTTGAGGATGACCGCTGTGTTCTTTATGTCGATTATAAGATTGAAGTTGTCGATCAGCATCTTCTTGGTTCCGTCAGTGAAAGGGACGGTGCCGTAGATGCCCGCGTACGCCTTGTCAAGCAGATCGAATATCTGATCGGCGTATCTTCTGAGGTAATCCTTTGTGTTCTTCGCCTCGCCGTAGTGAAGGTTGTACCTCTTCATGATGAAATCGGTCATCTTCTCGAGCGTGTCGTCCGGCTCGTCCGGGCGGTAGATCTTGCTCTCCGTCCAGTCGACCTCCTTGACGTATCCGCAGTTCTCGATGAGACGTCCGTAATATTCGGCGTTATACTGCTCTTCAAAGGTCGAAAGCTCGTTGAAGCCCTCGATCAGAAGACCCTCACGCTCGAGATCGGAGAATCCGAGCGGCCCGCAGACCGTGTCCATTCCCTTTTCTCTCGCCCAGTTCTCGACGGCGGCGAAGAGCGCGTCGGCGACCTCCTGATCGTCGATCGAGTCGAATCTCGTGAATCTTATCCTCTTCTGGTTTCTGATCTCGTTGCTGACCTTCTGCAGTATACCGGAGATCCTGCCGACCATCTTTCCGTCGCGGTATGCGTTGTAATATACCGCCTCACATGTGTCGTAATACACATAGTCGTCTCTGAATATCTTTTTCTCGTCTCCGTAGAGAGGAGGAACGAAGCAAGGATTATCCTTG